>JBBDMP010000193.1:0-12279 GCA_040878265.1 Gaiellales bacterium
CCCCCAGTCGAAGTTGAGCTCGACCATGACGTCGGTCCCGCCCTGGATCGGCAGCACGTCGGGATGCTCGGCCTTGTACTCGAGCGCGGCCTCGAAGGTCTGCGGCGTGAAGACATCCACGGCGAGAAAGCCTAATCCGGTGAAGCCAGGAGGTGAACCACCTAAACGGTGATGGTGTCAAGCGGGCGGGAGCCGCTTTACTCGGAGAACTGCGGTATTCACGGCCTCCTGAGCGGGCTCCGATGCGGCGGGAGCACGACTCAGGAACTGGATGGAGCGGAGTCCTTGCGGTGACTCCGCTCCATTTCTCTGTCCGGCCGGAAAAACCTCGCTGCTAGTCCCGGCAGATATCCGCGACCTGGGCTTCGGTCAGCCGGATCAGGTCGGCCGTCTTGATCCGCACAGACTGGTCGTGCGAGCCCGCCTCGATCACGACCGAATCGCGCTCGGCGAGCCTCGTGTCGATGAGGACGCGATCCCGGCTCTTGCCGCCGAGCGGCGGGACGGCGCCGAGCTCGAATTCCTTGTAGTCGCGTGAGAGGGCGTCCTCGCTCAGGAGGTGGACGCGCTTGCCGCTCACCCCGAGGGCGTCCCGTACCTTGCGCACGTCGAGCCGCGCTGAGCCCGCCAGGACTGCCCGCACGTTCCCTTCCGGCGTCGACAGCACAAGCGTCTTCCCCACCTCGCCCGGGTCGACGCCGAGCGCCTCCGCCTCGGCGGCCGCGGTCTCCGTGTGCGAGTGCGCCAAGGGCTCGTACTCCACCCCTGCCTTGTCGAGGATCTTTGCGATGTCG
Source organism: Gaiellales bacterium (assembly GCA_040878265.1). Classification (GTDB taxonomy): domain Bacteria; phylum Actinomycetota; class Thermoleophilia; order Gaiellales; family Gaiellaceae; genus JBBDMP01. Next base: position 795 of record JBBDMP010000193.1, read on the forward strand.
GCGGCCATAACTAGACGGGCGTGGAGCGAAGGTTGCGCTCGGCCTTCTCGCGCAGCGTTTTCCCATAGCCGCGGTAATCGCCGGCCCCGAGATCCCAGTCGGCGTGCTGGCGGGCGTGCTCCCGCTCGAGGGCGGAGCGCGAGATCACGCGTGCGGTGTAGTGCGTGATCACCGTCGCGCGGCCGTACGAGCCCTCGGCGAGCCGGGCGATCTCGTCGGCGAGCGTCCGGTCGTCGACCCGCGCGATCGTGTGCCAGCGCCCGAAGTCCTCCTCGGGGATGCCGATTTGGACGTAATAGGTCGGAAGGGTTGCCATCGTCCCCAAAATGGTAACTCTTGTGGCTAGCTCCGACCTCGGCGGACGGCCACGATCTCGGCAGCGACCGCGATCGCTACCTCCTCCGGCGTGCGCGAGCCGATGTCGAGCCCGATCGGGGCGTGCAGGCGCTCGAGTGCCTCCCTGGGGACGCCTTCTTCCTCCAAGAGCCGCGCGCGCTCCTCGTTCGTGCGGCGGCTGCCCATGGCGCCGACGTAGCCGGCCGGGCTCGCAAGAGCGGCCTTGAGCGCCGGTACGTCAAGGCGGTGGTCGTGGGTTAGCACGCAGATGGCCGTGCGCTCGTCGATCGGGGCGCCCTCGAGGAAGCGGTCGGGCCACTCGACGACGACCTCGTCCGCATCCGGGAAGCGCTCCGGCGTCGCGAACTTCGAGCGCGGGTCGCACACGGTCACGCGATACCCGAGGAACCTGCCTACCCGCGCGAGCGCGGCCGCATGGTCGACCGCGCCGAAGACGTACAGCTCGGGGCGCGGCGTGAACGGGAGCGTGAAGACATCGCCTTCTAGCTTGGCCTCCGAGGCCCCGTCCATGGGGACGACGGCTTGGTTTCCGATTTTCGACCCCGACACCGTCAGCTGCAGCGCGATCGGCTCCTCGGCGCTCACGGCAGTCGATAAACGCTGGACCAGATCGCGCTGCAGCTGAAACATGTAGATGTGGACGGTGCCGCCGCAGGGGAGCCCCACTTCGAAGGCCTCCTCGTCGGCGATCCCGTAGGTGACGAGCCGCGGCCCCTCGCCGCGCAGCACCGCCTGCGCCTCCTCGAACACGGCGGGCTCGACGCAGCCTCCCGTGACCGAGCCGGCGACCTCGCCGCTCTCGGACACGGCCAGCGTGGCGCCCACCTCGCGCGGCGCCGAGCGCTCGGTCTTGACGACGGTCGCGGCGGCGACGCGGAGATCGTCGGCGAGCCAGCGCTCGACCGTTGCGAGCACATCCCTCATCGCAGCACCGAGGCCGAGCATAGCGGCGCCAGGCGCGCTAGCCTGCTCGACATGACCGTCAGAATCGGAGACCGCATCGTCGTCGAGCAGGAGAAGATCACCCAGCCGGGCCGCGCGGGCGTGATCGAGGAAGTGCTGCAGGAGCAGCCCGCCCGCTACCGCATTCGCTGGGATGACGGCCGCACGAGCATCCTCAGCCCGTCGGCCGGCGCGGCGACGATCGCGCACCAGAAACAGAAGGCGCAGAAAAGGGCGAAAACCCGCTAGTTACCCCAGGGCGAGGGATGTTCCGGGCCAGGCCTGGAGCCGAAAGGGAGCCTGGAGCCGTGTCCTCGTTCGCCCAGCGCTATAACTTCGCACCCACGCGCGCGACCTTCGTCCGCGCCGCGGCGGTCTACGTCGGCTTCATGACGCTCTGGATCTACGGCTTCGCCAATACGGAGCGTAATCTGCCCGGCCTGCTCGTCTTCCTCCTCCTCGTCGTCCCGATCGTCGTCCACCTTGGCGCCGGCTACGTCATCGGCCGCCAGGAGGCCCTCTACCTCGCCTGCTTCCCGCCGGTGCTCGCGCTGCTGGGCCCCGGGATCGCGTCGGGCCTCTGGCTCTCGCTCTTCCTCCTCATGATCTTTCCCGGCGCGCCGCTGATCGCGGGCGGCTTCGGTCTCCGTTTCTGGACCGACCGCAACGTCACCGACGAGAACTGGTACTAGGCCGAATGAGAGGGTACGCCTATGCGTACCCTCCTCACGAACGCCCACGTCGTGACGATGGACGACGCGGGCACGGAGTACGAGAACGGCTGGGTGCTGCTCGACGGCGGCTTCCTCGAGGATGTCGGCGAGGGCCCGCCGCCGCCCGCCGAGGCGTTCGACAACCTCGGCGGCGCGCTCGTCACCCCAGGCCTCGTCAACACGCACCACCACCTCTTCCAGACGCTCACGCGCACGCGCGCGCAGGAGGCCGACCTCTTTACCTGGCTGAAGACGCTCTATCCGCTCTGGTCGCGGGTGGACGCGAGCGCCGAGTACGCGGCCGCCCGCGCCGGGCTCGCCGAGCTCGCGCTCTCAGGGTGCACGACCGTCTTCGACCACCACTACGTCTTCCCCGAGGGCACGAGCGGCCTGATCGAGGCCGAGATCGAGGCGGCGCGCGAGATCGGCGTCCGGCTCGTCGCCTCCCGGGGCTCGATGGACCTCGGCGAGTCGCAGGGCGGCCTGCCCCCGGACACCCTCGTCGAGGAGACGCGCCACATCCTGCGCGACACCGAGCGGCTCGCCGCGCTGCACGAGCCCGACGCAGGAGCCTTCATCCAGATCGTGGTCGCGCCGTGCTCCCCCTTCTCCGTCACGAAGAAGCTCATGATCGAATCGGCCGCGCTGGCGCGCGACCTGGGCCTCCGCCTGCACACCCACCTGGCCGAAACGGTCGAGGAGGAGGAGTACTGCCAGGGCCTCTTCGGCTGCCGGCCGATCGAGTACCTCGAGCAGGTGGGCTGGCTCGACGGGGACGTCTGGTGCGCGCACTGCGTTCACCTCTCCGACGCCGACATCGCCCGCTTGGGCGAGGCGGGCACAGGCGTCGCGCACTGCCCCACCTCGAACATGCGCCTCGGTGCGGGGATCGCGCCGGTGCAGGACATGTTCGCGCACGGCGTTCGCGTCGGGCTCGGCGTCGACGGTTCGGCCTCGAACGAGCGCTCCGACCTCCTCCACGAGACGAAGCAGGCGCTGCTCGTCGCCCGGGCGCGCGGCGGGCCGCAGGCCATGACCGTCCGCGAGGCCTTCCGTCTGGCCACCCGCGGGGGCGCCGACGTGCTCGGCCGGCACGACATCGGCTCCCTGGAGCGGGGCAAGTGCGCGGACGTGGCCGTCTGGTGGCCGTGGGAGCTGGAATTCGGCGGCGCCGACGATGTGCTCGCGGCGCTCGTCCTCTCAGCCCCGCACCGCGTCCATCGCCTCTACGTCGGGGGCGAGGAGATCGTCAGGGACGGACGCCTCGTGCGCGCGGAGGAAACGGAGATCGCCTCCGAGCACCGCCGACAAGCGCAAAGATTCCTGCCGTGAGCGTTTTTGGCGCACGGCGGGGAAGGGTCCCGGGAAACCGGGAGGTTTCCCGTGCGGTAATGCGCGCGAAGCGCGCCGTACCCGAAGAGGGGGGTCGCGGGGGAACATGGTTCCCTCGCGGGAGCGAGCAGGAGGCGAGCGACGAATGACAGTTTCGCTCTCGACCCACGTCCTCGATACGGGCCGCGGAGAGCCCGCGTCAGGCGTCCGCGTCGAGCTCTATAGCGGCGGGGAGGTCGTCGCCGCCGGCGAGACGGACGGCGATGGACGCATCGCCCGCCTTGCCGAGGAGCTCGAGCCCGGCACGTATCGGCTTGCGTTCCACCCACCCTCCGAGTTCTTCAGCCGCGTCGAGCTGGAGATCCGTCTCGACGACGGCCACTATCACGTCCCCCTCCTCATCGCCCCGTACTCATGCACGAGCTACCGCGGCAGCTGAGCGCTTTCGAGCTCTCGGAGCTCTTCGAGGGCGACACGCGCTTCGTGCAGCTCCTCGCCGAGCGGGACGACCCACTCGCGGAGGCCCGCAAGATCCTCTCGGAGCTCCCGGAGGAGCTTCAGGTGGAGGCTCTGAACGCGCACCCTCGGATCGGCCAGCACGTCAACATCTCCGAGCGCTCCGAGGAGGAGCAGGGGAGCGACTGGGATCCTGTCCTGCTGCGAGCGCTGGCACGTCTGAACAAGACCTACGAGGAGAAGTTCGGCTTCCGCTTCGTCGTCTTCGTCAACGAGCGTCCGCGCGCGGAGATCCTGCCCGTCCTTCGGGGACGCCTGCAGAACCCGCGCAAGCAGGAGCTCGAGACCGCGCTCGACGAGCTCGTTGCGATCGCCTACGACCGATGGCGCAGCCGGTAGCTCACCGCTACGGCAAGGCGGCCGTCTCCGTCTACCGGACCGAGGGCGACCGCCTCTTCGCCTGCGAGGTCCGGCTACTCGCCGAGAGCGAGGTGCTCGCGACCTCCTACACGGAGGGCGACAACTCGCTCGTCGTGGCGACCGACTCGATGAAGAACTTCATCCACCGGACAGCGCTCGACTTTGGCGGGACGGGCCTGGACGAGTTCCTGGACGAGGTGGGCCGGCGATTCGTGGAGCGGTACGACCACATCGAGACCGTGTACCTCAACGCGCGGGAGCTGCCGTTCGCGCGCCGAAACGGCCTCGTCCTGCAGCGGCTCTACGACGATGCCGCGGTGAGCGAGCTCGTCCTCGGACGCGGGACGCGCACGGAGCGCTCCGGTATCGAAGGCCTGCATCTCGTCAAGCTGGCAGGTAGCTCGTTCGCCGGCTTCGTGCGGGACGAGTACACGACGCTGCCGGACTCGACCGACCGGCCGCTCTTCGTCCACCTCGACGCCCACTGGACTCCCCGCGCACCCCACGACGAGATGCGCGAGAGCTTCGTGAATGCTTTCGCGGATCTCCACTCCGAGTCCATCCAGCACCTCGTGCACGAGATGGGCGTGCGCGCCCTCGACCGCTTCCCGCAGATCTCGGAGATCTCGTTCGTCGCCCACAACCGCCTCTGGGACAACGCCCAGGAAGCCGGGGGCGTCAGGGTCTTCACCGACGCCCGTCCGCCGTTCGGCGTCATCGAGCTCACGCTCGCAAGGTGATCATCCCCGAGCGCTTCAACGGCCCGCCGGCCTCGGCGAACGGCGGCTACACGTGCGGCCTGCTTGCGCGGGAGCTCGGCGGCGTCGTCGAGGTGACCCTGCGCCGGCCGCCTCCTCTGAGCGTCGCGCTCGACGTCGTCGCGGTGAACGGCTGCCTCGAGCTGCGACATGGCCCTGAGCTCATCGCCGAGGCATGTGCGGTCGAGCTGGACGTGGATGTTCCCGCGCCGGTCTCCCTGGAAGAGGCCGCGGAGGCCTCGGCGCGCTTCGCCGGCTTCGAGCACCACGCCTACCCCACCTGCTTCACGTGCGGCCCGGGCCGCGAGGACGGCCTGCGCGTCTTCGCCGGGCCGGTGGCGGGGCGGGAAGGGCTCGTTGCGTCGCCCTGGGTGCCGCCTCGCGACCTCCAGCCGGAGTTCGTCTGGGCGGCGCTCGACTGCCCCGCGGGCTGGGCCGTCGACGACTTCGGCCGCGAAGGCGTCCTCCTCGGGCGCATGGCGGCGCGGATCGACGGGGAAGTCAGCGCCGGCGAGCCCCACATCGTCCTGGGCTGGCGCCTCGGGGAGGAAGGCCGCAAGCGCTACGCCGGCTCGGCGGTGTACTCGCAGGCCGCCGACCTGCTCGCCGTCTCTCGCTCGACCTGGATCGTCCCGAAGGCGGCCGAACTCAGGGAAAGAGGTCTCGTTCCGGCGGCATGACGAGCTCGCGTGCCGTGCCGTCCCCTTCCGGAACGCGATAACCGCGGACGAGGGCTGCGGGGACGCCGTTCGCCTTGCCCATGACGAGCTCCGCCGCGCCCGCGAGCTCGTCCGCGACCGCGATCACCGTCGAGGCCAGCGTGTAGCCGCGCCCGTCCTGCGTGCCCCGCAAGTCGAGGAGAGGGCGCAGGCCGGCGACCCCGATGGCGACATCCGTTGTCCCCTGCCTCCACGCGCGGCCGAACGAGTCGCTCACGATCACGGCCGGCGCAACGCCGAAGCGCTCCGCGAGGGCTGTCCTGATGCGGGCCGCCGAGGCATCAGGGTCCTCGGGCAAGAGGACAACCCAGCCATCGTCCGGGGCGTTCGAGCGGTCGACCCCCGCGCTCGCGCAGACGAACCCGTGGGGAGTCTCGGCGATCACGAGGTCGTCGCGCCGGCGGCGCACGGCGCGGGCCTCGCGCAAGATCACCTCGAGATAGTCGGGAGCGTGCTCGATGCGCCCTTCGGCCTTGGAGACGACCTTCTGGGCGACGACGACGACGTCTCCCTCCTCGAGCCCCCCCGCCCGCTCGACGGCGTCTCCGAGCAGGGCACCGAGGTCAGAGCCGGGCTCGATCTCCGGCAGCCCGGTGAGCGGCACGAGCCGGACCTCAGCCACGCTTCTCGAGGCGCTCGAGAATCTGGCGCGAGAGCGCAAGGAGCTCCTCGTTTTGCCGCTCCTCGGCCTGGATCATCCTGTATTGGTGGTCGGCAAAGGTCTGGCGCGCCAGGTCGGAGCGGTTCTGGCTGATCAAGATGAAGGTCGAGAGGATGATTGCCTCGAGCGACACGATCATGGTCAGGAGTCCAAAAGGGAACTTCTCTACGCGCAGGCCGATCCAGATAGCGAACCAGAGAACATGGATATAGATGAACGGCATTGATCCGGCGAAGCGCGTAATCGCGTCGGCGAGACGATTCTGGAAGCTGCGGGCGCGATCCTCGAAGTAGTCGGCCAGGGCAGGGTGCTCTGGCAGGGGTGGGGCATGAATGCTCATCGTTCTCCTCTCAGGGAAGGCCGGTGACGCGAACGCCGGCGTTCGTCTTGTAGCGCTTGTTCACGGCGACGAGGAGGCCGGTGAGGCCCTCGAGACGCCGGGCCATCCTGAGGTTCCCGCAGTCGACGGCGCGGCCCTCCACGATCCGGTCCGCGATCTCGGCGACCCGCTCCTTCGCCTCCTCATCGTCGCCGCAGAGGAGAACGTCCTCGTCGAGCGCGTGGTCGAGGTCCTTCAGGAGCGTCGCGCTGACGGTGTGGAAGCCGGCGACGACGCGTGCGCCGGGAGCCGCGGCCGCCGTCCGCTCGGCGAGCGACTCCCCCTCGCGCAGCCGCAACGACGAGGCGACGCTGACGACGACGTGACCGGCGAGGCCTTCCGCGAGCTCGTGGGCCATCGCTTCGGCGTTCTCCGCCGGCACGCACAGGAAGATGACGTCGGACTGAGCGCAAGCCTCGGGGTTCGAAACGAACTCCTCGCGCGGGGTGCGCGAGCCGACCACGACGTCCTCGCCGAGCGCGCGCAGGCGGGCAGCAAGCCCCTGGCCGAAGGCGCCTGTTCCACCGACGATCCCGATCACAGCACCGCCTCCAGCAGGGCCCGCCCCACCTCCTCCCGACGCTCGGGCACCACCATAACGATGTCGAGGAGGACCGCTCCGGGAATCTCGCCGGCCAGATCGGCGTCCACAGGGTCGAGGACGAACGTGTCCACGAGGTCGCCGTAGAGGGCCGCGACGCCGGCGGCGCTCGGCTCGTGGCCCATGCTCTCCAGCATCTCGGCGAGAGGCCCTCGCAGCGCCCGTCCGCCCACGAGCGGCGAGAGGGCGACGACGCGCTTGGCCGCGACTGCTTCCCGGATGCCCGGCACGGCCAGGATCGGCTCGACGGAGACGAACGGGTTCGAAGGCGCGATCACGACCGTGTCCGCTTCCGCGATCGCTTCGAGGACTCCCGGCGCCGGGCGGCTCGCCTCTGCGCCCTCATAGCGGACGCCCAGCACAGGATCGGAATGGCGACGACCGACGAACCAGTCCTGAAAGTCGAGCTCTCCTTCGGCGGTTCGGATCTTCGTCCTCAGCGGGTCGTCAGTCGCGGGCAGCAGGCGCACGCCCACGCCGAGCGCTGCGGCCAGGCGGCTGGTTGCCTCCGAGAGCCGCACACCCTCCCGCAGCCAGCGGGTGCGGACGAGATGAAGGCCGATATCGCGGTCCCCGAGCGTGAACCAGGTCTCGGCGCCGAGGGCGCCGGCCATCGCGAGAGCGCTGTAAGTCTCGTCGCGCACACCCCAGCCGCGCTCCTCGTCGAGCAGCCCCCCAAGGGTGTAGAGGATGGTGTCGAGGTCGGGCGAGACGTGCAGCCCGAGGATCTCCACGTCGTCACCGACGTTCCCGATCGCGGTAATCGCCTCTCCCCCAGCAGCCCGCGCGAGCGCGTCGACGCACCGCGATCCTCCGAGCCCCCCACAGAGGATGGTTAACTTCACGTTGTGTTGGCGATCGTGCCGGTCAAGGGCCTCGACGGGGCCAAGTCGCGGCTCGCGGCGGTCTTCTCCCCCGAGGCGCGCGCCGACCTCGTCCGCGCCATGCTGACGAACGTTCTCGCCGCCTGCGCCGCTTCCCAGGCGATCGAGCGCGTGCTCCTCGTCACACCCGAGCCCGAGCTGGCCCCCGACGGCGTCGAGGTCCTCGTGGACGGGGGCACGGGACACGGCGAGGCTGTGGCCGATGCGCTCGCCGACCCGCGCGCGAGCCGCGGAGCGATCGTCCTCATGGCGGACGTGCCGCTCGTCCGGGCCGACTCCCTCGACCGCCTGGCCGCGGCCGCCGCCCCCGTCGCTCTCGCGCCCGCGCTCGACGGCGGCATGAACGCCTTTGCCTTCCGCGGCGAGCTCGCGTTCGAGCCGGCCTTCGGCGTCCCGGACGCGGCAGCGGTGACCGTCGAGCGCGCCCGCGCGGCGGGCGTCGATGCGACAGTCGTCGACGACCCGCTGCTCGCGCTCGATTTCGACCGACCGGGAGACATCACCGCACTCGTCCCGTGATCATCACCTACTCGCCCAAGGTCTTCATCCCGCTGACGAAGCTCTGCCGGGACGTCTGCCACTACTGCACGTTCGCCCGGCCGCCGCGGCGCGGCGAGCGCGCGTACATGACCGCCGACGAGGTGCTTGGCGTCGCGCGTGCCGGGGCCGAAGCCGGCTGCCACGAGGCGCTCTTCACCCTCGGCGACAAGCCTGAGCTCCGCTACCGGGCGGCGCGGGAGGAGCTCGCCGAGCTCGGCTGCGCCACGACGATCGAGTACCTCGCGCGCATGTGTGACCTGGTCCTGGCCGAAACGGGCCTCCTCCCCCACGTCAATCCCGGCGTCATGACGCGCGAGGACCTCGAGCTCCTGCGGCCCGTCTCCGCCTCGATGGGGCTGATGCTCGAGACGACCTCCGAGCGGCTCGGTGAGAAGGGCGCTCCCCACTACGGCTCCCCGGACAAGCTCCCGGCCCGCCGCCTCGAGACAATCCGGCTCGCAGGAGAGCTCTCGATCCCGTTCACGACTGGGATCCTCATCGGGATCGGCGAAACGCGCTCCGAACGAGTCGAGGCGCTCGAGGCAATTGCGGCGCTGCACGAACGCTACGGCCATGTCCAGGAAGTGATCGTCCAGAACTTCCGGGCCAAGGCGGGGACGAAGATGGTTGCTCACCCCGAGCCCTCTCTCGAGGAGCTCCTCTGGACGGCGCGGGCCGCTCGGGAGCTCCTCCCCGCAGACATTCACCTGCAAGTGCCCCCGAACCTTTCCTACGACGACTTCCCGCGCCTGCTGGAGGCCGGTATCGACGACTGGGGCGGTGTCTCGCCCGTGACGATCGACCACGTCAATCCGGAGGCACCCTGGCCGGAGATCGAGCGCTTGCGCCTCGCGACCGAGGGGGCCGGCTTCGAGCTCGCCGCCCGGCTTCCGATCTACCCCGAGTTCGTCGCCGACCTGGATCGCTGGGCCGATCCGCGGGTTGCGGCGGAGATCTTGAGGCACGCCGACGCCGACGGCCTCGCGCGCGTCGACCGCTGGGCCGCCGGTGCTCCCGAGGCACCGCCATTCCTTCCTGCCGCGGCTGCGCCGCTTCGGCTGGGCGATGCCGAGCTGGACGAGGACACGGTGACCGCCCTCTTCTCGGCACGAGGTCGCGAGCTCGGAGCTGTCCTCGCCGCCGCTGACGATCTGCGCCGCGAGATCTGCGGCGACACCGTCTCCTACGTCGTCACGCGGAACATCAACTACACGAACGTCTGCTATTTCCGCTGCGGCTTTTGCGCCTTCTCGAAAGGCAAGTTGGCCGAGAATCTCCGCGGCGCCCCCTACCTCGTCCCGCTGGACGAGATCCTGCGCCGCTGCCACGAGGCCTGGGAGCGCGGCGCCGTCGAGGTCTGCCTCCAGGGGGGCATCCACCCGGGGTTCACGGGCGACTACTACGTCGACGTCTGCCGCGCGATCAAGGAGGAGCTGCCCGACCTGCACGTGCATGCCTTCTCAGCCCTCGAGGTCTGGCAGGGCGCTGCGACGCTTGAAGTGCCGCTCTCCGATTACCTGGAACGCTTGCGGGACGTGGGTCTAGCGTCCCTCCCGGGCACAGCCGCTGAGATCCTCGACGACGAGGTGCGCAAAGTCATCTGCCCGGACAAGGTGACCACGGCCCAGTGGCTCGAGGTTCATGACACCGCCCACCGCGTCGGTCTCCGCTCCACGACGACCATGATGTTCGGCTCGGTCGAGGGCCCGAGGAGCTGGGCGCGGCACCTGCTCGAGCTACGCGAGCAGCAAAAGCGGAGCGGCGGCTTCACGGAGTTCGTTCCGCTGCCCTTCGTGCACATGGAAGCCCCGATCTTCCTCAAGGGGCGCGCGCGGCCGGGACCGACCTTCCGCGAGGCCTTGCTCGTGCACGCTGTCGCGCGGCTTGCGCTCCATCCCCACATCACGAACATCCAGGCGTCGTGGGTGAAGCTGGGGGTCGAAGGTGCCCAGGCGGTTCTCAATGCCGGCGCCAACGACCTGGGCGGAACCCTGATGAACGAGTCGATCTCCCGCGCGGCCGGGGCCGCGCACGGCCAGGAGATGCCCCCCGAGGGCATGGAAGCCGCGATCCGGGCGATCGGCCGCACACCCCGCCAGCGGACGACGCTCTACGGGACACCCGATCCCGAACGGATCCGCCTTTCCTACGGCGCGCCCCCGCTCGCCGAGCCGGTGAATCCACATGTGAACGATGCGGGCCTGAAGCGCCCACCGCGGCTGGTCCGCCCCGGGCTCGCAATCGGCTAAGGACGGAGCCCTCTTCTGCCGACAACCGTTCTTGGCCATCGTGGACACCGTGCGGGTCCTTATCGCGGACGACAACGTCCTCTTCGCTCAGACGCTCGAGATGATCCTCGAAGACGACGAGCGCTTCGAGGTCGTCGGCAGCGCGAGGGACGGCCTCGAAGCCGTCGAGCTCGCCGAGTCACTCCATCCCGATGTCGTCCTCATGGACATCGCAATGCCGCGGGTCGACGGCCTCGAGGCGACGCGCAGGCTGCGGGAGCTCGGCTCGCCTGTGCACGTCGTCGTGCTGACAGAGTCCGACTTCCCCGGTGACATCGTGCGCGCGCAGCGCTCAGGCGCCGACGGCTACGTCCCGAAGACGCGGCTCGTCCAGCGCCTGCGCGATGCGATCCTCGAAGCGGCGCGCTAGCCCGCTACTACTAGTACCAGCGTCCCCGCGCGAAGCCTCCGAAGGCGACGAGCCCGATCAGGCCG
>JBBDMP010000194.1:0-2175 GCA_040878265.1 Gaiellales bacterium
CGCGCGTGCGGAAGGTCTCCTCTTCGACCTCGGTCACGACGGTCGTCCGCTGGTAACGCGCTGGCGGATGGAAGACGGCCAGGAAGCGCTTGGCGACGAGGTCGAACACGCGCCGCTCGTCGGGCGAGAAGGTGTCGACGTCGTGTTCGACGTCGGTCGGGATGATCGCGTGGTGGTCGGTGACCCGGGCGTCGTTCACGACGCGGCCTAGCGGCAGCTGCTCGAGCTCGAGGACGTAGCGCGCGAAGGGCGCGTACTCGCTGATCGGGAGGAGCGTCTCGGCGGTCGGCTTCAGGAGCGAGACCATGTCCCCGGAGAGGAAGCGGGACGAGGTACGCGGGTACGTGATCGCCTTCTTGTCCTCGTAGAGGGACTGCCCCGCCTGGAGCGTCCGGCGGGCGGAGAAGCCGAAACGGCGGTTCGCCTCCCGCTGAAGACTGGTGAGGTCGTAGAGGAGCGGGGGCCGCTCCGTTTGCTCCTTGCGCTCGACCGAGGCAACGCGGCCGTCCTTGCCGCGGACTTTGGTGGCGATCGCGTCTGCCCGCTCGCCTCCCGGCGCGCCCTCGGCGTTCCAGATGCGCGTTTCCTCGCCCTCGAGCCAGAGGCCCGCGTAGCCGGCGCGGCTCGGAGCCTCGAAGGTGCCGTGCACGAGCCAGTACGGCGCGGGGACGAAGGCCTGGATCTCGCGCTCGCGCGCGACCATCATGGCGAGCGTCGGCGTCTGCACTCGGCCGAGCGAGACGACGCCGCCCACCCACGCGCGGCCCTTCAGCGTTGCGGCGCGGGTGGCGTTCATGCCGACGAGCCAGTCGGCCTCTGACCGTGAGCGCGCGGCCCGCTCGAGGGGATGCAGCTGCTCGTCGGGGCGCAGTTGGTCGAAGCCCTCGGTGATCGCCTGCTTCGTCATCGAGCTGACCCACAGACGCTCGATTGGCTTCTCGACTCCGGAGGACTCGAGGACGTACTTGAAGATGAGCTCGCCCTCGCGGCCCGCGTCGCACGCGTTGACGATGCGCTCGACGTCCTCCCGCTTCATGAGCTTGTGGATCAGGTTGAGCTGCTTCTTCGACTTCCCGTCACGCGGCTTGAGCTTGAACTCCTCCGGGAGGATGGGGAGGTCGGCCGTGCGCCATTTCTTGAACCGCTCGTCGTAGTCCTCCGGCTCCCAGAGGGTGAGGAGGTGCCCAACCGCCCACGTGATCACGTAGTCGGCCGACTCGAGGTAACCCTCGCTCTTATCGAAGGTGCCCGGCAGGGCGGACGCGAGATCGCGTCCGACGGAGGGCTTCTCGGCGATGACGAGCGTCTTTGCCACGAACTTCACCTTAGCGAAGCCCTCAAACGGCAAGAATGGCCCCGACCTTGAGACCTCTCTTGGCCGTCGACGGCGACAACCTCGCCCACAGGGCCTGGCACGCACTGCCCGATTCGATCGTCGACGCCGAGCGAAAGCCCGCCAACGCGCTCATCGGCTTCACGAACATGCTCCTCTCCGTCTGGGAGATGGAGCAGCCGCGCACGGTTTTCGTGGGGTTCGACACCGTGGGGGCGCCGACCTACCGGAACGAGCTCCTGCCCGAGTACCAGACGGGGCGCGTCTTCCCGAAGGAGCTCACCGACCAGCTCGACCGCCTGCCGGAGCTCATGGCAGCGTTCGGCTTTGCCTGGGCGAAACAGGAAGGCTACGAGGCGGACGATTTCCTCGCTGGAGCGGTCGCGGCCGAGGAGGCCCGCGGCGGTGACACGGTCGTCCTCACGAACGACCGGGACATGTTCCAGCTCGCCAGCGCGAAGACGACGATCCTGCTCCCCGGCCGCCGCTTCAGCGAGCTCACGCGCGTGGGCCCATCGGAAGTCGTCGACCGCTACGGGGTCACCCCCGAGCAGGTGCCGGACTTCATCGCGCTCCGCGGCGACTCCTCAGACCGCATTCCGGGTGCGCGGGGAGTCGGGCCGGGACGAGCAGCCACGATCATCAAGAAGCACGGCTCGCTCGACACGGCCATCCAGGACGGCGGCTTCCCGGACCAGGCGGACCGCCTGAGAACCTATCTCCGCATCGCGCGCCTCCAGTACGAAGCGCCGGTGCCTGAGCTGCCGGACATCGAGCCGGACTGGACGCGGGCCGCCGACCTCGTCGGCTCCTGGGGACTGAAGGCGCTCGAGAAGCGGTTG
>JBBDMP010000195.1:0-2151 GCA_040878265.1 Gaiellales bacterium
AGTTCGACCCGGACGTGGTGGCCGCCTTCCGGGCTGAGTTCGACGCGATGGCAGCGCCTGAGCTCGCCGTGCTCGAGACGGCCTAGGCGCTCGAGCTAAAGCGGGATGTTGCCGTGCTTACGGGGCGGCCGCGGCTCGCGCTTCGTGAGGGCCGTCTTGAGGGCGTCGCAGAGAACCGGGCGCGTGCGCCGCGGCTCGATGACGTCGTCGACGTAGCCGCGCTCAGCGGCGGTGTAGGGATTCGCGAACTGCTCGCGATACTCCTCGATCAGCTCCGCCCGCCGCGCCTCCGGATCCTTCGCCTCGTCGAGCTCCTTGCGGAAGACGATGTTCACCGCGCCTTCCGGGCCCATCACGGCGACCTCGGCGGTGGGCCAGGCGAAGTTGAAGTCAGCCCGGATGTGCTTCGAGCTCATGACGTCGTAGGCCCCTCCGTAAGCCTTGCGCGTGATCACGGCGATCTTAGGGACCGTCGCCTCGGCGTACGCATAGAGGAGCTTCGCCCCGTGGCGGATGATCCCGCCCCACTCCTGCGCCGTTCCGGGCAGGAATCCCGGCACGTCGACAAACGTGATAAGCGGAATGTTGAAGGCGTCGCAGAACCGAACGAATCGCGCTGCCTTCACAGACGAGTCGATATCGAGCGTCCCGGCCAGCGCGCGCGGGTTGTTTCCGACAATGCCCACGGGGTGGCCGCCGAGCCGGGCAAAGCCGCAGACGATGTTCTCGGCCCAGGAGGCATGCACCTCGAGGAACTCGCCGTCGTCGACGACTCGCTCGACGACCGCCCGCATGTCGTACGGCTTCGTCGGCTCGTCGGGGATGAGGGAATCGAGCTCCGCGTCTTCCCGCACCACGGGATCGGACGGCTCGAAGTAAGGGGGCGGGTCGACGTTGTTCTGCGGCAGGAAGGAGAGGAGGTAGCGCGCGTCCTCGAGGCACTCCTCCTCGCTATCCGCGGCGAAGTGCGCGACGCCCGACTTGGAAGCGTGCGTGAGCGCGCCACCGAGCTCTTCGAAGGTCACGTCCTCACCGGTGACCGTCTTCACGACCTCGGGCCCCGTGATGAACATGTACGAGGTCTCCTTGACCATGAGGACGAAGTCGGTCATGGCCGGCGAGTAGACGGCGCCCCCGGCCGTGGGGCCCATGACGAGGCTGATCTGTGGGACGACCCCGGAGGCCTGCACGTTGCGCCAGAAGATCTCCGCATAGCCCCCTAGGGAGACCACCCCTTCCTGGATGCGCGCCCCGCCCGAGTCGTTGATCCCGATGACCGGGCAGCCGTACTTGAGCGCGAGGTCCATGACCTTGCAGATCTTCTCGGCGAAGGCCTCGGAGAGCGTGCCGCCGAAGACGGTGAAGTCCTGCGAGAAGACGAAGACACGCCGGCCGAAGATCGTCCCGTAGCCGGTCACCACCGCGTCGCCCCACGGACGCCGCTCCATCATCCCGAAGTGCGGGTTGCGGTGCCGGACGTAGCGGTCGAGCTCGACGAAGCTACCGGGATCGAGCAGCTTCTCGAGTCGCTCGCGGGCGAGGAGCTTGCCGCGTTCGCGCTGCCGCGCGACCGCGCGGTCGTCGCCGGGGTGTACGGCCTCCTCGCGCAGACGCTGGAGATCCGCCAACTTGCCCTTGGTCGACTTGCTCCGTTCCTTCACGGGGAGACCTGTGCGTCGTACGTCCCGAACTCCTCCCGCAACGCCCCGCAGATCTCTCCGATCGTGCAGCCGGCCGCGAGTGCGTCCCGCATGGGGTAGAGCAGGTTTCCGTCGCTGCGCGCGACCTCGCGCATCCGGGCGAGCCCCTGCTCGGCGGCCGCCGCGTCGCGTTCGGCCCGCACCCTCTCCGTTCGCTCGATCTGGCGGCGCTCCGCAGCGGGATCGAGGGAGTGGAGCTCGACATCCTCTTCGTCCCCGTCGGCAAACCGGTTGACGCCGACGACGACCTTCTCGCCCGTCTCGAGGGCGCGCTCGTGCTGGTAGGCGGACTCCTCGATCTCGTGCTGTGTGAATCCCTGCTCGATCGCGGCCACCGCGCCGCCGAGCTCGTCCAGGTGCTCGATCAGCTCCCAGGCGCGCTCCTCGAGCTCCCGGGTCAGCGCCTCGAGGAAGTAGGCGCCGCCGAGCGGATCGGCCGTGTCCGTGCCGC
>JBBDMP010000196.1:0-2132 GCA_040878265.1 Gaiellales bacterium
AGGTCTGCGGCTTGAGCAGCGCGAGGCGTAGTCCTTCGATACGAACATCCGCGAGCTCCCCCGAAAACTTCGATCTGAAGGAGCCGCCGTGCCTGCGTGCGAGCTCGTCGGCGACGAGGAAGCCGACGTTGTGGCGCGTATCGGCGTACTCGCGCCCCGGATTGCCGAGCCCCGCGACGAGCAGGTCGAGCGTCGAGGCCGGCTCGCCCCGACGAAGGAACCGCATGGCCTAGCCTTCGGTGTTCTTTTGCTCGCCGGCGGCGTCCGCCTCCGGCTCGCCGGGCTGATCCGCCGCACCCTCCGGGCCTTCCCCTTCGGGCGCTTCCCCCTCGAGGCCCTCCTCGCCCTCCTCGAGCTCTTCCTCGACGACCTCGGGCTCCTCGATCTTCGTCGGCGGCGTGACCGTCGCTAGGACGGCCTCCGGATCGTCGAGCAGCCTGACTCCCTCCGGGACCCGCAGGTCCGAGATGCGAAGCGCGTCGCCGATCATGAGGGCGGAGACGTCGAGCTCGAGCCGGTCCGGCACTTCCATCGGCAGCGCCTCGACGTTCACCTCGCGGTTGATCTGGCTGAGGACGCCTCCTTCCTTCACGCCTGCGGGCTCGCCGACGAGCTCGACGACCACCTCAGCGTGAATGGCCTGGTCGAGGCGGACCTCCTGGAGGTCGATGTGCACGAGCCGACCCCGCGTCGCATCGAGCTGGTAGTCCTTGAGCACCGCATGGGCGCTGCTCTGGCCCTCGAGGACGACGTCGAGGATCGCGTGCAGGCCGTGATCGCCCGTCAGCGCCTTCCGCAATTCGCGCTCCTCGATGCAGAACGGGTGCGCATCCTTGCCGTTCCCGTAGAGAACTCCCGGAATGAGCCCGCCCGCGCGCAGGCGCCGCGAAGCCGCGCTGCCACGCGCCTCGCGATCCTTGACCTTGAGCTTCATACGCTCGTCCGCCATTCCGGCGGCCAAGTCTAGCGAAGGCGTCTTGCCGTCCTAGCCGCCGGCCAGCTCGCGGAAAGTGTCGAACGCCGGCTTGCGCTCACCGGACTCGGTGAGCAGTCCGGACTGCCAGCCGGCGACGCCGGGCTCCGCTCCGTTGCGGTCCGGCTCGTCCCTGAGCAGGAACCAGGTGAAGAGCTCGATGCGAGGATTCGCGGCCGCGAGCTCGTACGCCTCCTGCATCCATGCGGCCTGGGTCTCCCAGGAAACCCCGATGTCCGGATCGGGCGGGTTCGTCTCGTACGCGTACTCGGTGATCCAGAGAGGTATCGAGCTCCCGTACAGACGGTCGAGCTCGGCGAGCAGGTCGCCGATGTTCGCGAGCGAGACGGTGAAGCGGTCCGAAGGCGGCGTGGACGGCGAGACGTCGGGCCGGCGGGCGTACGGGTGATGCGCGTATGCGTCGAACCTCGCGCCTGCCTCTTTCAGCTCCTGGAGGAAGCGAAGCGGCGCGATCGCCTCTCCCCCTCGCCCACGCGGGCTCGTCACTCCGCACGCCACGGTCTCCTCCACACCCGCGTCGCGCCCGGCGCGGTGAACGCCGCCCCAGACGGCGTTGCACATGCCGGCGTACGCCTGCGCGGCGACCGGGACGAGCTCCTCGCCTTGGCGTTCCCACGACGGCGCGAGGAAGAGGCTGAGGTTGGGCTCGTTCCAGGCGGCCCACAGGCGGACGCTCGGGAAGTGGCTCGCCGCCGCGTAGGCGAAGGCCTCGAGCGCGGCGACGTCGGTCGGTGCCACGTTGATCCCGGCGCCCTCGTTCGCCCAGGGGGGCGTGCCGAAGATGTGGAGCAGGAGCTCCATCTTCCCTGCGCTCGCGCGACGGGCGAGATCGTCGTACGCCGCCCAGTTGTACGCCGGATCGCGGTGATCGGACGGGTCGGCGGGCTCGGCCACGGCGATGAGATCCCAGCGAAGGTTCGCGCGCAGGACGGAGGGCCGCAACTCCCCGAGCAGTGAGAACGCCTCATCCGGATGGGCGAGCAATTGCTCTTCGTCGTAGAGGCCGATCCTCAGCGTGTCGGGCTCGCTCCCCGGCCCCTCGTCCTCACCGGGCGCGCAGGCGATGGGGGCCGCAACGAGTCCAACGACAAGCAGGCTGCAGAGCGAGCGAAGAATCAGAAGAGCTGGTTCTCGCCGG
>JBBDMP010000197.1:0-11682 GCA_040878265.1 Gaiellales bacterium
CCCACGAGGAGGAGAAGGCGCGCGTCCTCGAGGCGGCCGGCTACGACATGTCGCTCAACTCGCCCGACTGGGCCTCGATCCAGTACCAGAACGCCAACAACTCGATCCGCGTCACCGACGCCTTCATGGAGGCGGCCGCGGTGGGCGAGGAGTGGAACCTGACTGCGCGCACCGACGGCACCGTCGTGAAGAGCCTCCCCGCGCGCGACCTCCTGAAGCAGGCGGCCGAGGCGGCGTGGCGCTGCGCCGATCCAGGCGTCCAGTACGACACGACGATCAACGCGTGGCACACCGTCCCGAACAGCGGCCGAATTAACGCTTCTAACCCGTGCAGTGAGTACATGTCCCTAGACGACAGTGCTTGCAACCTCGCCTCGCTCAACCTCATGAAGTTCCGCCGCGAGGAAGACGGCGAGCTCAACGTCGAGATGCTCGAGCACGCGATCGACACCGTCTTTCTCGCCCAGGAGATCATCGTCGGCTACTCGAGCTACCCGACGCCCGAGATCGAGAAGAACGCGCGGGCCTACCGGCAGCTCGGGCTCGGCTACGCGAACCTCGGCGCGCTCCTCATGGCGCGCGGGCTCCCGTACGACTCCGACGACGGCCGTGCCTATGCGGCTGCGGTTACCGCGCTCATGACGGGCCGGGCCTACCGCAAGTCGGCCGAGATCGCCTCACGGATGGGGGCGTTCGCGGGCTACCAGCCGAACGCCGGCGCGATGATCGGCGTCATCGCCAAGCACCGCGCCGCGGTCGGGAACATCGAGCATCAGAGCTCGGTGCCCGACGAGCTCCTGTCGGCCTCGCGCAAGGCGTGGGACGACGCGCTCGACCTCGGCGAGGTCTCCGGCTACCGGAACGCGCAGGCCAGTGTCTTAGCGCCGACTGGGACCATAAGTTTTATGCTGGATTGCGACACGACCGGGGTCGAGCCCGACTTCGCGCTCGTGAAGTCGAAGAAGCTCGTCGGCGGCGGCGACATCACGATCGTCAACAAGACGGTGCCGATGGCGCTCGACAAGCTCGGCTACGCGCCGACCGAGGTCGACCAGATCGTCGCCTACGTGGACGAGCGGAACACCGTCGTCAGCGCGCCGTTCATGAAGGCCGAGCACTATCCGATCTTCGACTGCGCGATCGGCGAGCGGGCGATCAACTACATGGGCCACGTGAAGATGATGGGCGCGGTCCAGCCCTTCATCTCGGGCGCGATCTCGAAGACGGTCAACCTGCCCGAGACGGTCACCGTCGACGACGTCTCGCAGCTTTTGCTCGATTCCTGGAAGCTCGGCGTCAAGGCGATCGCGATCTACCGCGACAACTGCAAGGTCGCCCAGCCGCTCTCGAAGAAGGGCGCCGCTTCGGTGGCCGCGCCTCCGCCCGCGCCCAAGTACGAGCGCAAGCGCCTACCCGACGACCGGACGGAGATCGGCCGCAAGTTCCAGGTCGGCGAGTACGAGGGCTACATCCACGTCGGCCTCTACGACGACGGGACGCCAGGCGACATCTTCGTCGACATCGCCAAGGAGGGCACGACGCTGGCCGGCCTCATGAACTCGTTCATGATCGCGGTCTCGCTCGGCCTCCAGTACGGCGTGCCGCTCGAGGTCTACGTCTCGAAGTTCGCGCACATGCGCTTCGAGCCGTCGGGCCCGACGAACGACCCGGACATCCGCGTCGCGAAGTCGATCGTCGACTACGTCTTCCGCTGGATGGGGAAGAAGTTCCTCGACGCCGACACGCAGCACGAGCTCGGGATCATGAGCCCCGAGGTGAAGGCGAGGTTGGCGCAGGCGCACGCGGTGCTGGAGGGCAATGGCTCGGCCGGTGAGACGCCGGACGAGGCCGCGCCGGCGCTGGCGCCCGGCCAAACGGCGCTCTTCAACGCCTTCGACGACGCGGTCGAGTGCGCGAAGTGCGGCGGCCGGATGGTGCGGACGGGCTCGTGCTATACGTGCCGCGACTGCGGGCAGAACACCGGCTGTAGTTAAGGGGGGCCGCCGGTGTCAGAAGACGAGCATCCGGATCAAGACCAATTCCGGGCCTCCGAGAAGCGTCAGAGCGTTCAGCCCACGCTTCATCGGACATTCGAAACCATGGATCAGCTTCAGCGGGTGATGCAGCCGTCTGTGCTTACGACCTTCGCGCGGTTTGCCGAGACGCAGCGCCTGATGGAACCGACCCTTCGCGAGCGTCACCAAGAAGATGTTTCCGAAGAGGGCCTCGAGGACGGTCAGCGCCTGCGGCAGCCCGACTGATGGCGAGAGGTCGCCGAAGCCGAGCGTCGTCAGCGCGACGTAGCTGAAGTAGAGAAACTCGCCCTGGGAATGCGGGCCCGGCTGGACGAAGAACGCGCCGTCGCGGAAGGTCGGCTAGGCAGTCAGGGTGTTCTGCGAGAGCCCCGGCAACGCGTAGCCGCCGTTCGCCCGATAAGGCTCGCTCGCCTGCTGGATGCGGTCACGCAGGGCTCGCTGTTGCTCCTCCGGAAGTCCGGCAATCACGACCGCGATCGCGCCGGCCACCTCGGTGAGAAACGTCCAGTACTCCTCGAAGCTCTCGAACCGCCACGTCATTCCGACGTCCTCCATCCGCCTCACCTCGAAGCCCGCCGTTTCGAGCATGGATCGGGTCCGGTCGGGATCTGCCAGCGCAAACAGGCCGGGAGCGGTCGGATCCGGCGGCGGCGCTCCCGTGAGCTCCCTGAGCGCACCTCCGGGAACGGTTGCCCAGGGGTTGCCGGCCGGAGCGGCCAGCACCGACATCGCCAGGGCGCCCCCCTCGCGGAGCACCCGCCGCGTTTCGTGCAGAGCCTTCTGCGGGTCGCCCATCAGCATGTAGCCCCAGCGGCAGAGCACGCCGTCCACGCTGTCGTCCTCCAGATCCATGTTCTCTGCGTCGAGCTGGCGGTGCTCCACGTTTCGCAGGCCGAGCTGCTCCGATCCGGCTCGGGCCGCGTCGACCATCTTCGGCGCGAAGTCCGTCGAGATCAGCCTGCCTTCGTCGCCGAGCACAGCCGCGGCTGCGAATCCCGTTTGGCCGGCCCCGGATGCGAGCTCGAGGATCGTCTGACCCGGCTGGGGATCGAGCGCGTCGACCATCCACTCGCCGACGACGCGCGAGACGTCCCACATCCAGTGACGGTCGCGGTCCCAGCCCGCCGCCATCCGCTGCCAGACGTCGAAGCTGAGTTCGCGGTAATCCTGGCCCGCCACGGCGCGATCATAGGGGGAAAGTGACGGTCAGTCCGTGGCGGCCTCGGGGCTCTGGCGCACCCAAAGCGTCACCAGCCGCGCGACCAGAGTGACAAGGAAGATGTTGCCGAAGAGGGCCTCGAGCACGGTCAGCGCCTGCGGCAGCCCGACTGACGGCGAGAGGTCGCCGAAGCCCAGCGTCGTGAGCGCGACGTAGCTGTAGTAGAGGAACTCACCCTGCGAATGCGGGCCCGGTTGGGCGAAGAACGCTCCGTCGCGCAGGTCGCTCACCGCTAGGTAGAGGAAGGCAAAGAGGAGGCCGATCAGGACGTAGGCGCAGAGCGCGCCCAGCACGGTCTCGTACGTGATGCGCCGATGCCGCAGGACGCGGCTCAACGTCACCGGCAGCGTGGCGGTGACGAGAAGCGCGACCGGCAAGAGATAGGTCAGCCCGACGAGCGAGGCTGAATTGATAATCAGGACGAGCGGAGCGAGCGCGACACAGACGCCGACCAGCACCCAGTGGCGAGGCTTCAGTCCATGGCCCGAGTCCGGGTCGCTGATCGCCACGATCAGCGCCGCCGCTGAGAGAAGCGTGCTCCCGACAGCGCCCCAACGAGGATCGTCCACGAGCTCGAGCAGGAAGAAGTTCGCCAGCAACAACACGAGCAAACTCGCGTAGCTGTCCACTGCGCGGACGACGTCCTTCCGGTTCACGCCGCTGAATTCAGGGGCGGTCCGAATGCTCCTGCGCAACATGTTCTTAACTTGCGCCGCGGCTCACTCTCGCTAGCTTGGCGTTGTAGGCAAGCGAACCGAGAGGAGGCCAGGCAAAGTGCGAAGCGAGATTTGGACATGGGGGATCATCGTCATCGGTTACACTCTGCCCGGGGTGCTCTTGGGCTTCGGTCTCGGCCCGGCCGGCAGCGCCTTGGAGCGCTGGGGCCGGTCGGTCTCGAGCCTCAGCTAGCGCCGCCGAGCCAACCCTGGCCTGCTCCGCTGGCCGAGCGCGCCGATTGACTTCGAGCGGCGCCACGATACGATCGCGCTGAACTGCGTCCATACTGAAGCGGGGAGCAATCCGCGGAGGGGAGCGGGAATGCGTCTGTCTCGATTCGCGGTTCTGGTCGTCGTCGGCGCGGTCTTCGCCGCCGGAGCCGGCGCCGCCTCCGGCGCCACGAAGAGCCTCGAAGTCCTCGGCCACTCAAACCCGGGCGTCGGCGCGAACGGCGACGTCTACGGGCACCGCGGCCACGCCTACCTTGGGAGCTGGATCGGGTCGGGCTGCCTCTCGAACGGCGTCCGGACCTACGACCTACAGAACCCGCGGGAGCCGCGCCACGTCTCGACGTTCGGCGACAAGGTCTCCGACCCAAGCCTCACCGGCACGTGGACGGAGAAGATCGTCGTCCAGCACGTGAACACGGCGTCGTTCGTCGGCGACCTCGCGGTCGTCAGCGTCCAGGCGTGCAGCCGCAGCTCGAGCGCCTTCCGCGGCTTCGCCCTCTACGACGTGACGAATCCGTGGATGCCCTCCGAGTTGTCTCGCTTCCGCACCGAGCAGCAGACGGGCGGCTCGCACGAGATCTGGCTCCAGAACAAAGGCAACCGAGCGTACGTGTACACGGCGATCCCGTCGTCGGAGCTTCTGACCTCGCCCGACGGCGTCACGCCCGGGAACCCCGACTTCCGGATCATCGACGTCTCCGACCCGCGAAATCCCGTCCAGGTCGGAGCCTGGGGCGCCTGGCGCAATCTCGGAGTGCATCCGAACCCGCCCGGCCCGCCCTCGAACTTCGTCCACTCGGTCATCGTCAACGGCACCGCCACGCGGGCCTACCTGTCGTACTGGGATCTCGGCACAGTCATCCTCGACATCTCGAACCCGGCCGCTCCCATCTTCATCGGCCGGACGGAGATCCTCCCCGGCGAGCCGGGCAACGCGCACTCCGCCTGGCTTGCGCGCGGCGGGAACGTGCTCGCGGAGACGCACGAGAACTTCTCCGCGCCGGGAAGCTCGCAGGTCGGCGTCCCGACGATCCACGACATCTCCGACGAGGCCAACCCCACGCGCCTGAGCAGGTTCACACGTCCCGACCTGATCGATCTCGGCGAGACTGTCCACGACCCGAAGGTGCAGGGGAGCCGTGTCTTCCTCTCCTGGTACCAGGAGGGAGTCGTCGTCCTCGACATCTCGCGGCCGGCCAGTCCTGAGCTCATCGCGAAGTTCAACCCGCCGGCCGATTTCACGAACTCGGATTACAGCTTCTGCCTCGTCGAGCCTTGCACGTCGATCTGGGGCGTCTTCCCCGACCGCGACTACATCCTCGCGTCGGGGGAGTCGAACGGCCTCTGGGTGCTGAAGCTACGGTAGGAAGATGAGAGTCCCGGCGCTCGCGCTCGTCGTCCTGGCGGTCGCGAGCGCCGGCTGCTCCGGCGGCGAGGAGGCCTCGCCGCAGGCGCCCACGGTCACCACAGGCGCCCCGGTGGTGGTCGTCCCGGAGCTACCCGCGCCAGTCACGAAAACGTGGGTGGGCATCCACGAGGCCTTTGAATCGGGCGAGTACGAAGAGCTGCGTCCCTTCCTCGACCACAGCGTCTTCCTCTCGGACTACGGCTTCGGCAGCGACCAGCCGGACCCGATCGAGCGCTGGAAAACCATAGGCCCCGAGCCCCTCGAAACGATGGGAGCTCTCCTCGGCATGCCGCACGCGGTGAAGGAGACCAACGAGGGGACGCTCTACCACTGGCCCCGGTTCGACCCTGACTCAAAGGCCGAAGACATCAGGCCCGCCGAGCGCGAAGCCTTCCTCACGTTCATGACCGAGGTTGAGCTCTCGAACGCCTTCATCCCCGAGTACGGCTACACGGGCCCGCGTCTAGGCATCCTCGCCGACGGCGTGTGGTGGTTCTTCCTCTCTGGCGGCGCTCCCTAAGCCCGTTTCCCGCCTTTGGGGGAGGAAGTTGCCCCCGTCTTCGGTCCTGATCCGGGTTCAGAAAGAGAATCCGAGTCGTCGGCCCGACTCTTTGACCGACGAGGGGGTGACCGCATGCCCGCACGCCGCCCAACCAAGAGTGCAGCCAAGAAGCCCCGCGCCAAGGCCGCACCGAAGCGCAAGAACGGCAAGTCGCGCGCGAAGTAGGAATAGGTCCGTGGGGGCGGGATAAATCCCGCCCCTACACCTCCCAGGGCGGAAGCTCAAGCGCCCGCTGGTAGGCGGCCCGGTCGTGCACCGGCTCCCCGTGGGACACGATCACGAGCTCGAACGGGAGCTCGAGCAGCGCGCGCAGCGCGGGGAGCACCCGCTCCTCGTGCCACGGCAGCCCCCAGACCAGGAGCTCGCCCTCCGGCGCCGTGAGCGCATCCGCGAAGACCAGGGCGCGCTGCTCGGGGAGCCACAACGGCGTCTCGTTCCGGTTCCGCCCGTCGTAGAGCGCGACGAGCCCGCCCGGAAGCTCGCTGCCCGGCCCGATCCACTCCAATTCGGTCTCGGGGACATCGCCGCGGTGGAAGACATCGGGGCCGAAGGCGGTCACGCCATAGCGGCCTACGAAGAGGTCGACGTCACGGACGTGATCCGGCTTGAGCACGACGAGAAACGTCGGCGGGCGGGCGTCGAGCCGGGCCCAGACCTCGTCGGCATCCTCGGGCGGCGCGAGCGCGTCGAGGAGAGCGACCTCGCCGCCGGACTCGACGCACGTCGAGGTGACCATCCCTTCCCATCCCAGCCCGGGCTGCCAGTCGGGATGCTCGCGGCGCCAGAGCCAGAGCCCGGGCGCCACGTCTCGGAGCTCGTAGGCCACGCTCGATAGTAGAACGGAGGGGAGGCGCGAGGCCTCCCCTCCGCGAAACGCCTAGCGGGAGGCCATCTCCTTGGTCTCGTCGCGCAGCGTCTTCGTGATCGACTCGACCTCGCGGAGCGTCTCCTTCTCCTCCTTGAGGTTCTCGTCGAGCAGCGTGACGGCGTTCTGCTCACCGAGAGCACGCGCCATCTCGATCAGGCCCGAATAGGCCGCGATCTCGTAGTGCTCCGTGCGCGCCGCCGCGCCGGCGTCGACGAGGTCGATGAGATCCGAGGAAGCCTCCTCGACGAGCTGGTCGTGCTCCTTCTTCAGCCCCTCGAAGCCAACGCACTCCTCCTCATGGGCCCGCTCGCCGAGCTCGTCAAAGACCTGCTCGACGTTGGTGATGTGCCCGCGCGTCTCGTCCAGATGCCGCTCGAGCCCCTTGCGGAACTCCGGGCTCTGCACCTCCTGGATCAGCTTCGGCAGGACTTCCTCCGCGAGCTTCCGCTCGACGTAGAGGATGTCGCCGAGCTCGTGCAGGAAGAGATCGCGCGGCGTGTTCATCTCACTCATGTACTGACCCCCCTTGGTTCGGTTTAGCAGGGACCTACCCGGCGAGACGAACCGCTAACGCGCTCGCTAGCCCCACTCGGGCGGCTCGTAGGAGCCGTCCAGTGGAGCGCCGACGGTCAGGAACTCGAGCCCGTCCGGCCCTGACACCGGCATGCGGGTGGCGCTTGGGTCAACACGGACGAAGCGTCCCGGCTTCAGCTCGACCTCCTCGCCGTCGATCCGCATGACGCCGGAGCCGCGGACGACGAAGTAGACCTCTTCCTGGTTCGCCTCGGCGTGATTGTGCTCGCGGCCCTCGGTGTCGGGCGGGAAGACGAAGTAGTTGAAGCCGAAGGCGCGCGCGCCGAGCGCCCGCCGCGTCTTGCGGATCATTCCGCCCGGGCCCTCGGCCTCGAGCTCTTCGATATCGACGACGCTGAAGGACGCCATGAGGAGGGTCTAGCGAAACGCTTGGCGGAACGAAGCTAGGGGGCGGCTACCTGGAGAAGCGTCCCCGGCCAAAGAAGCCAAGAACGGCCAACACAAGAATGACGATGAGGATGATCCAGAGAATCGACACGTGATCCTTTCGTAGGGGCGCGCGACTCTACGGGGAGCCGACCAGTTTTCGCAAGGTGGGCGGCCTAGCAAGCCCTCCAGCCGCGCGCGTCGATGCTCCAGACATCAGCCACGGAGCCATTCTCGAGGATGAGCATGCGGTCGTGGAGGTTCACGCACGCGCACGCGTGGTTCGGCACGACCCTGAGCCGCTCGCCGACTTGAATGGCGATCGGCTCCTCGGACGTCACGATGGCGTGCTCCTCGTAGAGCCGTGCCACGAGCAGGTCGGGGTGGCCCAGCACCATTCCGAAGCCGGGGCTGCGCGGGCTCAGCATCTCCGCGGCCAGCGCCTTGGAGCCGCAGTCCAGGATGATCCGGTTCGCGCTCGGCCGCGCGACGACTGTCGCGAGCACGCTGAGCGCGCACCGGTCGAGCGGCGCGACCCCGAGCGTCACCTGCGTCGCGTCGTAGAACACGTAGTTCCCGGGTCGGATCTCCGTGACCGCGCCCTCGCGCTCGAGCTGGTGCGTCGTCGGAGTCGTGCCGACGCTCAGCGCCGCGGCCTCGACGCCTGCGTCCGCGAGCGCGGCGGCGGTCTCGTGGACGGCGCGGCCCTCCTGCTCGGCCGCCATTCCGATTCCCTCCTGGCCCTCGGCCGCGTAGGCATGGCCGGCGAAGGCCATGAGACCTGCGAACCAGGCGTGCTCGGTGCGCGCTGCGACCGGGGCGATCATCGCGGCGGCCGCGGCGCCGGGCTCGGTCCCGATCCTCCCGGTCCCGCACTCGACCTCCCAGAGATAGCCGACTCGCGTGCCCGCCTTCCGGCAGGCGTCGTCGAGCGCACTTGCTGTCTCGGCGTTGTCGAGCACGACACGTAGCCGGACCCGCTTCGAGAGCTCGACGACCCGCGGCAGCCGATACCCCACGGGTGGGTAGGCGATGAGGATGTCCTCGACGCCGCCGTCCGCGAAGGTCTCGGCCTCGTGGGTAGTCGCCGTCGTCAGCCCCGCGATTCCGTGCTCACGCTGAACCGCCGCGACGGCGAGCGACTTGTGCGTCTTCGAGTGCGGCCAGAGGCCAACGTTAGCCTCGCGCGCCCGCGCGGCCATCCCGCGCACGTTCCCGACAAGCGTGGGCCCGTCGACGACGAGGGCGGGTGTGTCGACCTCCTCGAGCTGCGGGAGCGCCGTCACGCCGCACCGTCGCGGAAGGGGAGGACGTGGCAGGCCGCCAGTTGCTTCTCGGCGACGGTCCGGAGCCCCGGATCCTCGCTGGCACAGCGCTCCACCGCGTAGGCGCAGCGGGTGCGGAAGCGGCAGCCGGAAGGAATGTCGAAGGGGGAGGGGATGTCGCCGCGCACGGCAGCCCGCGTATGGCGCCGAGTCGGATCCGGGTGCGGAGCCGCGTCGAGGAGCGCCTTCGTATACGGGTGCTGCGGCGAGTCGAAGACCTGAGCGGTCGGCCCCGTCTCGACGATGCGCCCGAGGTACATGATCGCGACGCGATTCGAGATGTGGCGGACGACCGAGAGCTGGTGGGCGATGAAGACCATCGTCAGGTCGAGCTCCTCGAGGAGCTTCGAGAGGAGATTGAGGATCTGCGCCTGCACCGAGACGTCCAGCGCCGAGACGGGCTCGTCGGCGATGAGGACGCTCGGGCGCGCGGAGAGCGCGCGGGCGATGGCGATCCGCTGGCGCTGCCCCCCGGAAAGTTGGCGCGGGTAGCGTCCGGCGGCGCTCGCCGGGAGGCCGACCAGGTCGAGCATCTCCTCGACGTGCGCGGCGGCCGCGGAGCGCTCGACGACGCCGTGCACGAGCGCGGGCTCGGCGATCGCGGTGCCTACCTTCATCCGCGGGTTCAACGAGGAGTAGGGGTCCTGAAAGACCATCTGCATCCGCCGTCGGACGCTCTGGAGCTCCGAGCGCGAAATCCCTGAGATGTCGACTCCGTCGAAGGTGATCGAGCCCTCGTCAGGGTCGATGAGCCGGAGCACGCTGCGGGCAACCGTCGTCTTGCCGGAGCCCGATTCACCGACGAGGCCGAGGGTCTCGCCCTTCTTCACGGAGAACGACACGCCGTCGACGGCGACCGCGTGCTGCGCGGGCCGGAAGGTGACCCTCTCGATCACCGACTGTCTCGCCCGGAACCTCTTCACCAGGTCCTTCACCTCGAGCAGCGGGGCGCCGCCGTTCGTGCTCACAGGCCGACCTCGGCGTGGTAGGGGCAGGCGGTCAGGTGCCCGCGCTCGACCTCTTCGAGCAGCATGGACACCTCACGCCGCGACGGATCCTCCGCGTCCGCGAAGTCGCAGCGCGGAGCGAAGGGACAGCCCGGGGGCAAGGTGGCGAGGTCGGGCGGCTGACCGCGGATGGGGATGAGCCGCCCGTCCGCTCGCTCGGCGGCGAGCTCCGGCAGCGCGTTCAGGAGCGCAACCGTGTACGGATGCCGCGGCCGCGCGAAGAGCCCCGTCGTGCTCGCCTGCTCGACGACGTACCCGGCGTACATGACGGTCACGCGGTCGCACGCCTGGGCGATGACGCCGAGGTCGTGCGAGACGAGGAGGATCGCCATGCCGTTCTCGCGCTGCAGCTCGAGCAGGAGGGAGAGGATCTGGTCCTGGATCGTGACGTCGAGCGCGGTGGTCGCTTCGTCGGCAAGCAGGATCTTCGGCCGGCACGAGATCGCGATCGCGATCATCACGCGCTGGCGCATCCCGCCCGAGAGCTCGTGGGGGTAGGAGTCGAGGCGCTTCCGCGCGGACGGGATGCCGACATGGTCGAGCAGGCGGACGGCCTCCTCGCGCGCCTGGCGCCGGCTCATCTTGCGGTGGATCCGGAGCGGCTCGCCGATCTGGTCTCCGACCGGGTAGACGGGGTTCAGGCTCGCGAGCGGGTCCTGGAAGATCATCGAGATCTCGCGTCCGCGCAGCGAGCGGAGCGCCCGCGTGGAGAGCTGGAGGATGTCTTTCCCCTCGAAGACGACTGAGCCGCCGATGATCTCGCCCGGCTCCGGCACGAGGCGAATGAGCGACCGGCACGTGACGCTCTTGCCGGACCCGGACTCGCCGACGAGCCCCATGGTTTCCCCAGGCCTGAGGTCGAAGGAGACATGGTTCGCCGCGACGACGACACCGCGCGTGGCGGGAAACACCGTGACGAGGTCGCGCACCGTGAGAACACGCTCTTCGGCCGCGCTCAGCTGTAGATCCCCTTCTGCCCGACCTGGAGCGCGAGCAGGAGCTCGGCGAAGATGATCTTCATCGCCTTCGGCATGTCGTCGGTCGTGAACTCGGTCGTGTACGGGCTCGGCTTGCTCACCTCGGGCATGTACTCGCAGGTGGCCGCGATCGTCGTCGAGTTGAACTCGAAGCCGAAGGTGATCGGCATCTCCATCTTGTAGGGCTCTCGCTTCCCAATGTTGCGCAGCGCAGCCGCGACGCCTTCGCGGATCCCCTTCTGGGACACCTCGGGATGGAGGCAGCTCGCCGTGAACATGTCGATCCCGTCCTTGACCGCGAACGTCGGCAGGTCGTCGCCGAGGACGTTCTTCGCCTCGCGGCAGACCGTGTCGTCGCCGGCGACGAAGGCGA
>JBBDMP010000198.1:0-11601 GCA_040878265.1 Gaiellales bacterium
TGACGAAGCGGGGGGAGCGCCCCTGATAGAGCCCCAGCAGGTCGTGGAGAACGAGCACCTGTCCGTCGCAGTCCCGGCCCGAGCCGATCCCGATCGTCGGGACGGTGAGGGCCTCCGTGATCCGGGCCACGACCGGCGCCGGCACCGCCTCGAGGACGATGGAGAAGCAGCCGGCCTGCTCCAGCGTGCGCGCGTCCTCGAGAAGCTGGCGCGCCTTGTCGGCCGTACGGCCCTGGGCGCGGAAGCCGCCCAGCATGGTCGCCGATTGCGGGGTCAGCCCGAGATGTCCCATTACAGGGATCCCCGCGCCGACGAGCGCGACCACGCGGGATACCGTCGGCCCGGCACCTTCGACCTTGACCGCGTCGGCGCCCGCCTCCTTGACGAAGCGGACGGCGTTACGGAGCGCGTCTTCGTCCGAGACCTGGAAGGAGCCGAACGGCATGTCGGCGACGACCAGCGGCCGGCGGGCGCCGCGGGAGGCGGCCCGAGTGAGCATGACCATCTCCTCCATCGTCGCGGGCACGGTCGTGTCATGACCGAGGACGGTCATCGCCGCGGAGTCGCCCACGAGGACGATGTCGACGCCCGCCGCGTCCGCGAGCCGGCCGGTGGGGTAGTCGTAGGCCGTCACCATCACGATCCGGTCGCCACGGCCCTTCATCTCGGCGAGCTCCGTCAGCGGCAGCTTCCCGGCTTCGTCGGGTCGGGAACTCATTCAAGGGCTCCTTCCAGGAGGACGTTGTCGATCAGCCGCGTTCCCCCTGCGCGGACGGCGGCGACGAGATGGAGGCGGCCGTTGAAGCGAGCGAGCTCGAGGTATTCCGGCTCGAGGCCCGGTTGCTCGGCGAGAACGGCCTGGGCGGCGTCGACCGGGTCGCCGCCGGCGCGAAACGCGTTTTCGCCGGCGAAGAGCGCGCGGGGGAGGGCTGTGGCTGCATCCCGCTCGTCCGGTGTGAGATAGACATTGCGGGAGCTGGCGGCGAGCCCGTCGTCCTCGCGCACGGTCGAGAGGACCCGAATCTCGACCCCGAGGTCGAGGTCGCGCACGAGTTGCTCGAGGACGGCGGCCTGCTGTGCATCTTTCTGCCCGAAGTAGGCCCGCTTCGGCTGGACGAGGTTGAAGAGCTTGAGGCAGACGGTGGCGACGCCCCGGAAGTGACCGGGCCGGGAAGCGCCCTCGAGCCGGTCCGAGAGGCCTTCCACGTCGACCCAAGTGCCGAATCCGGCGGTATAGATCTCTTCCGCGGAAGGCACGAAGAGGAAATCGACGCCGGCGCCTTCCGCGAGGCCGACGTCCGCTTCCTCGCGGCGCGGGTAGCGCTCGAAATCTTCGCCCGCGCCGAACTGGGCCGGATTGACGAAGATGCTCGCCACGACGGCGTCGCACTCCGCGCGGGCAGTTTCGAAGAGCGCTTCGTGACCGGCGTGGAGCGCGCCCATCGTCGGCACGAGACCGATGTCCGAGCCCACCCGCAGCGGCTCGAGCGCCGCGCGCAGATCCGCCTTTGTTCGCAGGATCTTCATCTGGTGGCGAGGAGCGCAGCCTCGGCGTCCTTCAGCGCCTGGTAGAGGGGGAGCAGCTGTGGCCGGCGCGCGGCGATCACGCGCAGGTGCCGCTCGACCGTCTCCCAGTCTCCACGGACGAGCGGGCCGGTGTGCATGAAGCCGTTGTCCATCGTGCGGCGCATGAGCGGCTCCAGCGCTTCCGGCGGCGCGCCCGCGGCCTCCATCAGCTCGGCGGCGACCTCGTGCAACGTGACCAGGAAGCTCGAGGCGAAAGCCGCCGCCGCATGGTAGATCGCCCGCTCCTCGTCGTCGAGCTCGAACGGCCGGAGACCGAGCAGTCCTGCGAGGGTGCGCCCCGCGTCGAGCGCCGGACCGTTTTCGCCGGTGACCGCCCCCCAGGAGCCGTCGAGCTGTTCGGGGCCGAGCTCCAAGGAGAAGGTTTGCAGCGGGTGGAGGCTGAAGCGGCGTTCGTGCGGATCGAGGGCGTCGAGCGAGCGGGCCCCGCTCGTGTGCGCGATCCACGGGCCGGGCGGAACGGCCTGAGCGACCTCGGCGATCGCCTGATCGGGGACGCAAAGGAGGACGAGCTCCGCGTCGCCGCAATCGAGCTCGCGACCCGTCGTACGGGTCGGAATCCGCTCCGCCAGCCGCGCGGAGACGGCTTTGCCGACGCGTCCTGCGCCGACGACACATGCTGAGTGGAACAACGGGCTCCAGTTCCTCGTTTTGGATACCGGGCCCGATCAGTGTATCCATTGAAGTCGGGGATACTCCCGCCGTCAATCGCAAGGGGGGGCACGTGGCCGAGGACGAACGGCAGGATCCAAAAGAGCTTCAGGAAGACGCGCAGGCGTACGTCGTAGAGCAGATGCGCGCCGGCGCCGACGAGGAAACCATCGTCGCGGGCCTGCAGGAGCGCGGGGTCGAACGGAGCGAGGCTCGCTACCTAGTCGATTCTGTCTACCCCGAGGTGATGCGGGCAGCCGAAGCCGAACGCTACGAGGCTTCGGCCCTGGTCCCGGCCATTCTCGCAGCGCTCGCCGCTGCCATCGTCGGCGGAATCATCTGGGGGCTCATCGTCGTATCGACGGACTACGAGATCGGCTTCGCCGCCGTCGGGATCGGTCTGCTCTCGGGGTTCGCCGTCGTCCTCGCGACGCGCGGAAGAAAAGGGTTCCCGCTCCAGGTGGTCGCCGTGCTATCCAGCCTGCTCGGGATTCTCGTCGGCAAGTACCTCACGTATTACTACCTCACGCGCGAGGCCGTCGAGGACGCCCTGGGGGCAGAGGCTGCCGACCGGGTCTCGGTCTTTGACACCGAGCTGATGCGGTTCTTTGTCGAGGACTTCGATGTCGTGTTCGGTGGTTACGACATCCTGTGGGCTGCATTCGCCGTCTACTCCGCGTGGCGGATCCCGAGGAGCACAGGGATCCCGATCCGCCGTTCGCCCATCGGGCCCAGCTAGCCTTAGTGGTGATGTCCCAACACGTGAAGAAGACGGAAGAGGAGTGGCGCCGCGAGCTGACGCCCGAGCAGTACCGCGTGCTCCGCGAGAAAGGCACGGAGCGGGCGTTCACGGGTGAGCTCCACGACGCAAAGGAGCCTGGTACGTACCGCTGCGCGGGCTGTGGGGCGGAGCTCTTCACGTCGGACACGAAGTTCGACTCCGGGACGGGCTGGCCGAGCTTCTTCCAGCCGGCGAACGCGGACGCGGTCGAGACGGAGCGCGACTGGAGCCTGCTCGTACCGCGCACAGAGGTGCTCTGCGCCAACTGCGGCGGCCATCTGGGCCATGTGTTCGGCGACGGGCCACAGCCGACGGGTCAGCGCTTCTGCATCAACTCGTGCGCGCTCCAGCTCGACAAGGAGGAACCAGGTGACTGAGAGGGCGACGTTCGGCGGCGGCTGCTTCTGGGGGGTCGAGGTCGCGTTCCGGAACGTCCCCGGCGTGACCGACACGGCCGTGGGCTACATGGGCGGCACGGTTACGAACCCGACCTATAAGCAGGTGTGTACGGACCGGACCGGTCATGCTGAAGTCGTCCAGGTCGAGTACGACCCCGAGGAGGTCTCCTACGAGCAGCTTCTGGACGCCTTCTGGGAGGAGCACGACCCGACGCAGATGAACCGGCAGGGCCCGGATGTCGGCTCCCAGTACCGCTCGGTCGTCTTCTTCCACACGCCCGAGCAGCAGGAGCAGGCGCTTGCCTCGAAGGCCCGGATCCAGGCGCAGAACCCCGATCCGGTCGTGACCGAGATCGTCCCCGCGAGCGACTTCTGGCGCGCCGAGGAGTACCACCAGCAGTACCTGGTCAAGCGCGGCGTCGCCACCTGCCGCATCTGAGTGCGGGCCACTGCCCGCAGGCACGATGCCTCTAAGACCGTCTAACAGAAAGCAGGGACCCGAGCTGCGGTGGCGAACGCCGCTGCGTCCACCCCTCTTGAAAGGATGGGACGCAGATGGCGAAGCCGCTCGTGAGCGACGAGCTGTGGGAGCTGATCGAGCCGTTGATCCCGGTCAAGGCGCGCCGCTTCCGTCACCCCGGTCGCAAGCCGTTGCCCGACAGGCAGGTTCTGAGCGGGATCGTGTTCGTGCTGCGGACCGGGATCCCCTGGGAGCACCTGCCGCAGGAGATGGGCTGCGGCTCGGGTATGACCTGCTGGCGCCGACTGCGCGACTGGCAGCAGGCGGGCGTCTGGGAAGCGCTGCACGAGGTCCTGCTTGCCAGGCTGCATGGCGCCGACGAGATCGACTGGTCGCGCGCGGTCGTCGACTCGTCCTACGTCCGCGCTGTTTTGGGGGCTTCAAAACCGGTCCCAGCCCAGTGGATAGGCGCAAAGCCGGCTCAAAGCACCACCTGATCACCGACGCTGGCGGCCTCCCGCTCGCCTGTCTCCTGACCGCCGCCAACCGCAACGACGTCACCCAGCTGCTGCCGCTGCTGGAGGCGATCCCGCCCGTTCGGGGCAAACGCGGCCGCCCGCGGCGGCGACCGCAGGCGCTGCTCGGCGACCGCGGCTACGACTCGAAGGCCCACCGCCGCGAGCTGCGCGCACGCCGGATCAAGCCCCGGATCGCGAGGCGCGAGACCGAGCACGGCTCCGGGTTGGGCAAGGAGCGCTGGGTCGTCGAGCGGACGATCTCCTGGCTCCACCAACACCGCCGCCTGCGCGTCCGCTACGAACGGCGAGCCGACATCCACGAAGCCTTCCTCTCGGTCGCCTGCAGCCTGATCTGCCTCAAGCAGCTCGAGCGGAGCGCATTGTGTTAGACGGTCTAAGCGAGTTTCGCGGCTGGCCGTGAGTAGTCGTAGGACACAGAGACACCGCTCGAGTCGCATCGAATCGCGATTTTCGCGCCGCGGCCTGGCTGCGCATTCTTTGCGGCGCGGATAGCCAAGGTACGCCCGCGGTCGCGAACGACGCTCTTGATCTCGTCGTTATAGGGCGCCATCGCTTCGGCGGTTCCGCTACACCAAACCTCAACCTGGAGCGTCTCGCCGTTCACATCGATTTCGTAGCGGTGAACCCATCCGTCCATCCCGGCGGGAGACACGTCCCTCTCGCTGATTACGGATGCATCAACGATCTCCAGAGCATCGAGGGGATAGGTCACAGTGGTCCGATCAAGTTCCTCTCCGGAGGCTCCGAGTACGGGAAGGGAGATAACGGCGTGTCGTCCGGTCGGTCCCTGAAGCTCGGCTATCTCTCCAGTCGCAACGCCGAGCCCCCACGGCAACC
Source organism: Gaiellales bacterium (assembly GCA_040878265.1). Classification (GTDB taxonomy): domain Bacteria; phylum Actinomycetota; class Thermoleophilia; order Gaiellales; family Gaiellaceae; genus JBBDMP01. Next base: position 5,251 of record JBBDMP010000198.1, read on the forward strand.
GAACCGCATCGCCAACGCGCGGCTGCCGCTTTCGCTTCTGGCTCACCATGGCCGGGGCCGCCCAAAAAGGTTTGCGAGATGCTCAGACAACTCGTCGTCCATCGTAGTCGCCAATGCCCCAAGTCCTCTCCTCCATCGCCTGATGGTCGGCAACGTGATTGGGTAGCCGGCTCTCTCGAGGGCCTGGAGTTCAGCCGGCCGTGAATGAATCATGGCATTCCGAGCATCGTTCAGCCGCTCAAGATTTGTCTGGCGCGTCGGCGTCCTGCTATCCCTCGCCGAGAGCGCCGGCCAGAAGTTCACCCCCAAACGGCCGAAGTCTGAACCGAGCGAAGATGGCTGAGCATTGCGCTGGTCAAGCTGCCGATTCAGCGTCAATGCGGCCGAGACTGCATTCCGAACTGAAGGGTTTCCGCCCGCCACCCATTCCGAGAACGTGTCGACCGCGATGGTGTGGAGGTCGCGAGCAAAGCCCTGGAATTCCGCGGCCAGCCTTAGAGCGATCGCCCAGTTAATCTGCTGTACGCCAGCGGCGACCACGTTCGTGGCCACCGACAGCTGCGTGTACTTCATAAAGCTCATCGAGCCTCGCGGCTCGTGTGGTTCGCCATTCAATTAGCGCTCCTGATGTCACGGGGCCCATCTTCACCGACTCTTGCGAAGGCCACAATGGCAGTTTCGGACAGGGTGAGGCTCCCCACCGACGCGTGAAGGGGTCTGAGTCCGACTGTTCCCGCCTCCGATTTGCGATGCGTCCGGGGACGTGCCTACACTCCCCCGGCGATGCCGATCTACGAGTACGCGTGCATGTCGTGCGAGCAGCACTTCGAGGAGCTCGTCAGGCTCGACGAGGCCGACCCGGACTGCCCGGAGTGCGGCTCCCCGAAGACGCGCCGCCAGCTCTCCGTGTTCGCGGCTCACGGCACCGCCGAGCAGCCGAGCTTCGGCGGAACGGCCGGAGGCGGTTGCTGCGGCGGGAGCTGTGGCTGCGGACACTGAAGCAGTAAGCCGCTCCGCCGCTCTCGCGGCGTACGCGACCGAGACCGCCGCCTGCACACGCTGCCGGCTCTCGCAAGGGCGCACCCAGGTCGTCTTCGGCGTCGGCGACGCGAACGCCGATCTCATGTTCGTCGGGGAGGCGCCCGGCTTTCACGAGGACAAGCAGGGCTACCCGTTCGTCGGCCAGGCGGGAAAGCTCCTCGACAAACTTCTGGAAGGGATCGGGCTCAGCCGCCCCCAGGTCTACATCGCCAACGTGATCAAGTGCAGGCCGCCGGGCAACCGCGATCCGCAGCAGGACGAGATCGAGGCTTGCGAAAGCCATCTCTTCCGGCAGATCGAGCTGATCGAGCCGAAGCTGATCGCGACGCTGGGGAACTTCGCGACGAAGCTCCTGAGCGGCAAGCAATACGGCATCACACGCGTCCACGGGCGCCCACAGGAGGCCACGCTGGGCGGGCGGACCGTCACGCTCTTTCCGCTCTACCACCCGGCGGCTGCGCTCTACACGCCGGCGATGCTGAAGACCCTCGAGGAGGACTTCTCGCGCATCCCGGAGCTCATCGGGGGACCCGCCCCGCAGCCCCAGCCGGAGGCGCGGGTCATCCAGTTCCCCACGCCTCAGCCGGTCCTGCAGACGGCGCGCGTCCAAGACCAGCTCGGCCTCTTTTAGCCACTAGGCTGGGCTCATGATCGAAGTCGAGTCCTCCTCTCCCGAGGAGACCGAGGAGTTCGCCGCCGCGCTCGCCCGCGAGCTTCGGCCCGGCGACGTCGTCGGCGTCGAAGGGGAGCTCGGCTCCGGCAAGACGACGTTCATTCGCGGGGCCTGCCGTGCGCTCGGCGTCGACGGACCCGTGACGAGCCCGACCTACACCATTGGCCATCGCTACCGCGGCCGCGTCGACATCTCCCACCTCGATCTCTACCGGTTCGCAGGAGTCTCGGACTCCGAGTGGGGCGACCTCGAGGAGTACTTTCGCGACGCGGTCGTCTTCGTCGAGTGGCCTGAGAACGCTGCCGGCCGGCTGCCCCCGGAACGCGTGCGGGTCGGGTTGCGACACCTGGGGGAGAGGCATAGACTGATTGTGCTCTCGGCACTCGAAAAATCCCTGGAAAACAGCATCTTCACGGGTGATCGTCCTAGCGTTTGACACGGCCACGGACGTGGCCACTTGCGCCCTTGCCCGCGACGGCGAAGCGCTCGGCGAGCGGCGCTCGCGCGCGGTCCAGATCCTCGAGGACGCCGAGGGCCTCCTTGCCGGCGCCGGACTGCGCCAAGGTGACCTCGAGGGCATCGTGGTCGGAACCGGTCCCGGAAGCTATACGGGTCTCCGCATGGGGCTCGTGACCGCCCGCGCGCTCGCCTTCTCGCTCGGGATCCCCGTGGCGGGGGTCTCCACCCTCGACGCGCTCGCGGCCGGGCGGCCGGGCGCGGTGCCGGTGATCGACGGGCGCCGCGGTGAGGTGTTCACGCTCGCGGCCGGAGAGCCCGTGTGCCTGCGGCCGGAGGAGCTCGAGATCAAGCGCGGCCGAGAGCACGTCGGTGACGGGGCGCTTCGCTATCGCGAGCTGCTCGAGGCGCGCGGCGCCGTCGTTCCGGATGACCCAGACCTCCACATCGCTTGGGCACGCCTCCATGCAGCGCTTGCGCGCGACTTCGGCCCGGCCGAGGCGGCCGAGCCGATCTACCTTCGCTTGCCGGACGCGGAGAGGGCTTTAAAGCGATGAACGTCGCCCAACGTGTTGAGATCCGGCGCCTCGGGCTCGAGGACCTCGACGCCATCGAGCGCATCGAGAGGGACACGTACCCGACACCCTGGTCGCGCTCGATGTTCGCGGGGGAGCTGGCCAAGCCGTCCTCGCTGTCCCTGGGCGCGTACGACGCCGAGGGCGACGGCAGCCTGATCGCGTACATGATCGTCTCGCGTTACGTCGACGCGTGGCACATCATGAATCTCGCCGTGCACGACCTCTTCCGCCGCCGCGGCGTCGCGAGCCGGCTGATCGGCGAGCTCTTCGAGCGCACGGCCGGGGATCCGAGGCGGGGCTACACGCTCGAGGTGCGCATCTCGAACACGACCGCGATCGCGCTCTACGAGCGCTTCGGCTTCGAAGCGAGCGGCGTCCGGCGCGGCTACTACACGGATAACCGCGAAGACGCATTGATCATGTGGAAGGATCCAATCCGAGAGTAGTCGTGGGGTCTTCGCTCATCCTCGGGATCGAGACGTCGTGCGACGAGACCGCGGCGGGACTGGTCACAACCGACGGGCGCGCAGTCGCGAACGTCGTCGCCTCCCAGGCCGACCTGCACTCCCGGTACGGCGGCGTCGTCCCCGAGGTCGCGTCTCGCCGCCACCTCGAGCTCGTCGCGCCGGTTGTGCAAGAGACGCTCGAGCGGGGCGGAGCGTCCCTCGACGAGGTCGACCGAATCGCGGTCACCGCGGGCCCCGGCCTGATCGGGGCGCTGCTCGTCGGCCTGTCGGCCGCGAAGGCGCTCGCCTGGTCGCGCCGCCTCCCGCTCGTTCCGGTCGACCACCTCCACGGGCACGTCGCCTCGCTCTATCTCGAGCCCGAGCCGCTCGAGCCACCGTTTCTCTGCCTGCTCGTGAGCGGAGGGCACACGCTCCTGCTCGAGGTGCGCGAGCGCTCCGGCTTCCGCGTCCTGGGAACGACGATTGACGACGCAGCCGGCGAGGCCTTCGACAAGGGCGCGCGTCTCCTCGGCCTCGGTTACCCGGGCGGGGCCGAGCTCGACCGCCTCGCCCGCGAGGGCGACGCAGAGGCCTACGATTTCCCCGTCGCACGCGTTCCGGGCCTCGACTTTTCCTTCTCCGGGCTCAAGACCGCTCTCCTCTACCGGGTACGGGAGCTGCCGGCGGACGAGCTCGAGCACCGCCGTGCCGACCTCGCCGCGAGCTACCAGCGGGCGATCGTGAAGGCGCTCGTCGGCCGAACGCGTGCAGCCTCGAAGGCGACGGGGCTCGAGCGGATCGCGGTGGTCGGTGGCGTCGCTGCGAACTCCGAGCTTCGTGGCACTCTCTCCGACGCAGCCCTTGCGCCGCTCGACCTTTGCACCGATAACGGCGTCATGATCGCCTCTGCGGCCCGCTACGTCCCACCTGTCCCCTATCCGGAGTATCTTGCTCTGGATGCGTATGCCTCGGCGGCCTGAGCTGGCGCGGCTGACTCGGCGTAGAGGCGTACTCGGCCTCGTCGCCGCGGCCGCTTCCGCGCTCGTGATCGTCGGCCCGGTGCAAGGCGCCGGCGAGTCCGTCCTGCGTGCTGCGGCGACCGCGTGGAATGCCGTTCAGGGCGAACGCCCGCAGGGCCAGACAGGCCGCCGCGTGATTGTCGTCCTCGCCTCGCCGTCGCTCGCAGACCGGGTCGCGAACGCGGACTCGGTCCCGTCGCCCGAGGAGCAGCGTCGCTGGACCGCACAGGTGCAGGCCGGCCAGGCGCTTCTCGTCTCGGGCCTGCGCGAGCGCGGGATCGAGCTGCGGCGCGAGTTCGTCTACGCCAGGACCTTCAACGGCTTCTCCACCCTCGTCGACGACCGCGCCGTGGCAGAGCTGGAGCGGCACCCGGCCGTGGTCGGGATCTACCCCGTGCGGGCGACCTATCCGGCGAGCATCTCGGGGGATGCTCTAGCCCAGGCCGAGTTCGCGGCCGACGGCGGGCGCCGGGCCGACGTCCGCCTGCCGGGATTCGACGGGGAAGGGATCACGATCGCCCTGCTGGACACGGGTGTGGACCGGAACCACCCGTTCCTGGGGGGCCGCGTCCTCCGTGGGTTCGACACGTTCGCCCGCGATCGGGACGCCGCGGCAGAGGCCCACCCGGGGGAGCCTGCGCGCCTGGAGGCGCACGCCACGAAGCTCGCCGGGCTCCTCGTCGGCCGGGAAGGGCCGAACGGCCTCGAGGGCGTGGCCCCCGGAGCAGAGCTCCTGCCGATCCGGGTACTCGGCTGGCAGGAAACCGGTTCAGGGCGGTTTGCCGTCGTGGGGCGCGGTGACCAGCTGCTTGCGGGTCTCGAGCGCGCGGTCGACCCCGACGGCAACGGCGACATCGAGGATGCCGCCCGTGTTGCCCTCGCGGCAGTTGTCGAACCGTATGCAGCGTTCCCGGACAGCCCGGAGTCCCGCGCGGTCGCCGGCGCCACGGCCCTCGGCACGCTCGTCGTCGCCCCCACAGGGAACGACGGCCGGGCCGATATCGCCTTCGGCGCGGTCGCCGCGCCGGCCTCGGCTCCCGAGGCGCTCGCCGTCGGCGCGCTGGACGCGCGCCGGAACGTGCTCGACGCGGAGCTCGAGGTGCGGGTCGGCGACGAGACGGTCTTCTCCGACTCGGTGCCGGTGCTCGGCGCGGTTGCGCCGCGGCAACCGACCGCAATGACCGCCGGCAGCCTGCTCGGCCCAACGCTCGGAGACCCCGGGCGCGCCGAGGACGATAGGGCGGACGGCAGCGAGCTGACCGATTATTTCGACCCTCAAGGCGTGAGCCTCGTCGCCGGGCGCGCCGCGCTCGTCACGGCGGGCGGAGCGCCGGTGGCCGAGAAGGCGCGCCATGCGGCTGCGGCCGGTGCCGCCGCGCTGCTAGTGGCCGGTGCTCGCTTACCGGCCGGTGGCCTCGATCTGGACGAGTCGGCTGCGCTGCCGGTACTCGGTGTGCCGGCCGAGGCCGGAAGCGGGCTGGCCGAGGCGCTCGGCCAGGGCGCGGACGCTTCGGTCGTGATCGGAGCGGCTGAAGCACGCGAAAACGGTTCCTACCTTCAGGTCGCTCCGTTCTCGTCCGGCGGCCTCGCATTCGACGGGCGCGTCCGCCCCGACCTCGTCGCCCCCGGAGTCGGCCTGGCGACGGCCGGCGCCGGCACCGCGTCCGACGGCAGCCCGCATTTCGCCACGGCGACCGGCTCGAGCGCCGCGGCCGCGGCCGTCGCCGGAGCCGCTGCGCTGCTCGCGCAGGCGCGGCCGGATGCGAGTGCCGCCGAGCTCCGAAGCCTCCTCGTCGGGAACGCACGCAGGCTCGAGAGCGGAGAGGGCGAGCGGCTCGTGAGCCGGCAAGGCGCGGGTGTCATCGACCTGGAGGCCGCAGCCGCCGGTGAGCTCGCTGTGGAGCCCTCGAGCCTTGCCTTCGGGCGTGCCGACGCGGCCGGCTGGAGCTCCACCCGGACGATCACCGTGCGGAACATCTCGAGCCGTCGGCTCGATCTCGGCTTCGGTTTCGTTCCGGACCAGGAGGGCGAGCCGGCCGTCATCTTCGCCGCCGAGCCCGCCCAACTCACGCTCGAGCCGGGGGCGTCGGCTCAGGTTGCGGTGACGGCGAGCGCAGCGGCCGCGCTGGACAACGGCG
>JBBDMP010000199.1:0-11558 GCA_040878265.1 Gaiellales bacterium
CTGTCTCGACGTTGAAGGAGAGGTCGTGGAGCACCTCCCGCCCGCCGTAGGACTTCCGCAGGCCTTCGACCTCGATCGCGCTCACGAGGCACGTACAGTAGCGTCGGCTCGCCTTGACACTGTCCGCCTTGGGGCTGTAGAACCAGGCGACGCGCGCGCTCCTCGCAACCCTGATTGCGCTCTTGGCCGTCCCTTCGGCGGGGGCCGCGACGTTCACCGTGACCCGCACAGACGATCCGGTGCCTGGGCCGTGTGACGCGGACTGCTCGCTCAGGGAAGCCATCCGCGCGGCAAACACCGGTCTGGGCGGCGACACGATCGTCGTCCCCGGCGGTCTGTACCGGCTCACGCTCGCGGGGGCTAACGAGGACGCCGCGGCGACGGGCGACCTGGACCTGACGAAGAACGTCACGATCATGGGTGCCGGCGCGAGCTGGACGACGGCCGACGCGGGCGGCCTAGACCGGGTCTTCGACGTCGCTGGAGGGACGACGGTCGAGATCTCGGGCCTCACGATCACCGGCGGCCTGGTCAACGACAACGGCGGGGGGATCTCCAGCGCGGCAACGCTTCGTCTCGTCGGGGTCGTGGTCTCGGGGAACGTCGCCGTCGCCGCGAACATCTGGAACGGAGGCGGCATCGACTCGAACGGGACGCTCACCGTTGAGGCCTCGACGATCGCCGGCAACGAGGGTTACAACGGCGGCGGCTTCAACGTGGGCGGATCCGCGACGATCGTGAACAGCACGATCGCCGGCAATCGGGCCGGCGTCCCGGGCGCGAACGGCGACGGCGGCGGGATCAACGTATCGGCGGCGACGACGGTGACTGTGACGAACACGACCATCGCCGCGAACCGGGCGTTCAACGGGGCGGGAGCGGGCGGAGGCATCAGCGGCGCGGCGACATTGAAGAACACGATCGTCGCCAACAACCTCTCGCACACCTATACGGGCGCCTTCGTCACGACCACGGTCTCGGACGACTGCAGCGGCACGATCACGTCGCAGGGCCACAACCTCGCGAGCGACACGACGTGTGCGCTGACGGGCGTCGGCGACCGGCAAGGGGTCGACGCCAGGCTCGGCCCCCTGGCCGCGAACGGCGGTCAGACGCAGACGATGGCGCTACTCGCCGGCAGCCCCGCCATCGACGGCGGCGACAACCTCGGCTGCCCCGCCGCCGACCAGCGCGGCGATCCCCGCCCGCAGGGGATAGCGTGCGACATCGGGGCGTTCGAGTTCGACCGGATTGCACCGACCGCCGCCTTCCAGCTCATCGCACAACGACTGCGTGCGGCTCTCAGGCGTGGCTACGCAACCTTCTTCTGGACGGACGAGTCTGCGAGCGCCGTTCTTCGAATCTTCCACCGGGGCCGACGCGTAGCGACCGGTGCGGCGACGGCCGACCAGGCGGGCCGCGAGCGGATTCGCGCGACGTTCACTCGGGCCGCCAAGCGGCGGCTCGCGCGCGCGGGCAGAGTCACGCTCAGCCTCAGGCTCGCGGTGACAGACCAAAACGGCAACACGCAAACGATCAGGAAGCGGGTCACGCTCAGGCGCTAGTCTCGCCCCGGAGTGGGGACCTTCCGCTACGTCGTCGTCGACGTGTTCACCGATCGGGCGCTCGCCGGGAACCAGCTCGCCGTGTTCACGGATGCGCGTGACATCCCGGAGACGCAGCTGCAGCCGCTGGCGCGGGAGATGAACTTCTCCGAGACCGTGTTCGTGTACCCGGCCGAGCACGGTGGGCACGCCCGGATCCGCATCTTCACGCCCGGAAACGAGGTGCCCTTCGCCGGCCACCCGACTCTCGGGACGGCCTTCGTCCTGGCGGGGCCGCTCCAGCTGCCCGAGATCCGCCTGGAAACCGGCAGTGGCATCGTGCCCGTGCGGCTCGAGCGTGAGGGTCCGCGGATCATCTTCGGCCGGATGGAGCAACCGCTTCCCACGATCGAGCCATACGGCGAGGGGCTGGCGGAGCTCTTCGCCGCGCTCGGAGTCGAGGGCTCCGAGCTCCCCGTCGAGATCTACGACAACGGCATCCGGAACGCTTACATCGCGCTGCGTAGCGAGGATGAGGTGGCCGTGCTCGAACCAAATACCGCCATGCTCAAGCGTGTGGGGCGGGCCGAAGCGAACTGCTTCGCGGGCTCCGGGCATCGGTGGAAGACGCGGATGTTCGATACCTCCCACGGCATCGACGAGGATCCAGCCACCGGCTCCGCGGCCGGCCCGCTCGCGCTCCACCTGGCCCGCCACGGCCACATCGCCTTCGGCGAGGAGATCGAGATCTCCCAGGGCGCGGAGATCGGGAGACCGAGCACGCTCTACGCTCGGGTCGAGGGCTCGGCGGAACGGGTGGAGAAGGTCGAGGTGGGCGGGTCGGCGGTTTTGGTCGCCCGCGGCGAGTTCCGGCTCTAGCGCTGGCTCCAGGCGACGTCGCGGATCTCGGGGAGCTCGACGCCGACGGCGCGCCAGAAAACCCCGCCGTCTCCCGACACGTACAGGCGGTTGCGGCCGCCGTAGAGCATTTGGTCTGGGTTTTCCCCCACCGCGACGGCGCGCGGGGGCGGCAGGCCCGCGCCGCGCTCGACCCAGGTTTGGCCGGCGTCGTGCGAGACCATGAGCGGTGGCTTCCGCTTCAGGGCGAGAACGAGGGTCGACCCGACCGCGTCGACGTCGACGAGGTGATCCGCCGCCCACGGCGGGACAAGCTGCAGCGGCCTTGAACGCTCGACGGCAGCGCCGGGTTGGCGGCCGGCCAGCTGGTCCTCGTCGGCGCTCGTCCCGACCTCCACGAGGTAGAGGGCGTCGTCGCACCCGGCGAGGACGATCAGCGGCCTGGCCATCCGGCGAGAAGCGCGAAGACCGCGTCGGTCGCGCAACGGGCAGCCGAGGGCGGCGCGTGGCCCAGGCGCCGGTAGGAGACGTAGGCCGTGATGAACTGATCACCGGCTCCGGTCGGGTCGACGCCGTCCAGGGGCCGCGTGGGCACGTGCTCGGCGAGGCCATCGGCGTAGAGGATCGCGCCACGGCGCCCCAAGGTCAGGACCACCTCGCGGACGCCGAGCGACCCGAGCGAGCGCTCGTCATGGCCGACCCCCAGAGCGTCGGCCTCCTCCTCGCCCAGCTTGAGGATGTCGACGTGTCGGAGGAGCTCGCGATCGAAGTCGGTGTCGAGGACGAGCTTCCCCATGCGCGCTCGGCGCACGAGCCCCTGGCCGTCGAAGGACAGGATCCGTCCGTTGGCGAGAGTGGCCAGCGTCTCCGGGGAGAAGTCGGCTCCGGTCAGCGCGCCGGCGTGCACATAGTCGGCGCCGGCGAGAGCTCGCGCAACCCAGCCTCGTGCTTCCTCGGGTGTCCAGGGGTCGCCGAGCGACTCGATCGCCATCCGTCGCCGGTCACCCTCGTTGTCGATCCGGAAGCTGATCGTCGACGACGCCGGGCCAGCCTCCACGGGGATACCGAGTCGAAAGAGCGGAGCGACGGCCGCCCGGTCCCGTTCCGCGAACTTCGTCGCTACGACGGCCGGATGGCCGAGAAACCGAAGGGCGCGAGCGGCGTAGTAGGCGGCGCCGCCGACCCTGAGCGGACCGCCGTCGACGAGGTCAAGCCCGGTAAGCCCAACGACCCCCAGACGGCGCATGCTGGGCGTACCGTACGGCCGCGTAGAGGGCGAACGCGACCGCGAACGAGGGCAACGACGCCCCGCCGCTGAAGTCGCCCGTCCCCGGCAATCCTCCGACGGCCTCGGTCCACCAAGACGGCCCGGTGGGCTGGATCCAGTGGTAGGCCGCGAAGCCGGCGAGCCAGGCGACGACGCCGCTCCAGCGTACGGCGACGCCGTGCCCCGCGCCGAAGAGGAAATCGGCCGCGAGCACGCCGAAGAGAGGCACGAAGAACGAGCCGAGCAGGAAGAGGAAGCTCTCGTACGCGAGGAGGTCGAGCGAAAGCGCGCCAACCGTTGCAGCCCCAGCGGAGAGAACAACGAGCACGCGCTGCGGCGCACCGGGGAAGAGGTTCTGCAGTGAGACGGCCGCCGAATACACATTCGCGAACGGCTCGTCCGTCTCGGCGACTGTGAGCGCGAGGAGCGCGAGGGCGCTCGCCACGCCACCCCCGGCGACGGCGATCAGGAGCCCCGTCGTGTCGCCGAAGCCGCCCGAGAGAGCGAGCAAGAGTCCGAGGGCATAGAGCCAGGCGAGCGGAACGAGGTAGCCGAGGCCCGTTCCCCAAAATGCCGCTCGGCCGCTGCGCCCGAAACGGGTGTAGTCGGCTGCCAGCGGCAGCCACGAGGCGGCCATGGCGACCGTCAGGTCGACGCCCTGCCAGAACGAGAGTCCCCCTGCGCCGCCCGCCGACCAGAGCGCGCCCGTGTCTGCACGGTCGAACGCCCACCAGGTCAGGTACGCGGTCGATGCAACGACGGCCCAGACCCCGAAGCGCCGGACGTAGCGGCGGATGAAAGAGATCGGCCCCGCCAGCGCGAGCGCGGTCGTGAGCACGGCGAAGACGAGAACCCAGAGCCAGCGGGCTTCGAAGCCGAAGACGCGGTCGGCGAGCGCGTCGGCCGCCGCGGCGATGACGATCAGCTCGAAGGTCGCCCACCCGATGTTCTGGGCGACGTTCAGCCCGGTTGGGACGTACGAGCCGCGGCGGCCGAGCGGGTCGCGCAGGAGCACCATGCCCGGCAGGCGCCGCTCCGCCCCGATCAGCCCCGCCAGCCCGAGCAGGGCCGTGCCGAGAACGGCGCCGAGCAGAATGGCCGCGAGCCCCTGCTTCAGGCCGAGCCCCGCGAGGAGGGTCCCGGCGACGAGCACCAGGAGGCTGACGCCGAGGTTGCCCCAGAGGAGGCCGAGGTCGAGCCCGGAGAGCGTGCGCAGCCGGTCGGGCACCGGCGTGACTCCCCACGTGCGCTCGTTCATCGCTCCTCCCTTCGCTGGCATTACCCAGATCAGGTTCGGCGGGTCGGAGCTCGTGAGCCCCCTCTCAGCCGCCTGAGGCGGCTCCCCGGTTTGCTACGCCGGCACTTTACCGACGACTCTCTCGATTCCCGCGGCGGCCCTGGCGAGCGCGTAGTCGTCGAAGAAGTACGGCACGGCGTTCGGGAGCTCGTGAGCGGGCCCGTCGAGCTGGTCCGAGCCGGCGAGGCCGTTCAAGGCGTAGCGGATCGGGATCTCGTGGCAGACGACGAGCGCGTGGTCGTACTGACCTCCGAGGAGTGCCCGGAGGCCGGCTGCGTAGCGCCGGGCGGCGTCGTCCAGGCTCTCGCCGCCGGGAAACGGGACGTCGCGCGCATGGCCGTGCTTCCACGCGCGGTAGCGCTCGATCGTCTCGCCGTCGAGCTCGCCGATGTCGATGTCGTCGAGCAGCGGCTCGACGGCGAACGGAACGTCTCGGCCTGCGAGCGCGAGCTCGGCGGTCAGCCGGGTGCGCGGAAAGCGCGTGTGGATGCACACGTCGAGAGGGAGCTCGGCGAGCTGGCGGCCCAGCGCCCGCGCTTCCACCTCACCTCGCTCGGTGAGCGGCACGTCGAGCGTCGGGTCGCCGTTGACGCGGCGCTCCAGATTGAGGACCGACTCGGCATGGCGCGCGAGCACGAAGTACCGCATCAGGGGCGCCTAAACGACAAATCGCTCCGGCCTGGGTTTTCCGTCTGCGAACCGGGCGGCGGAAAGCGGCGAGAGGTCGATCGTGGGCTCACGGCCCACGACGAGCTCGGCGATGTGCTCGCCGACCGCGGGGCATTGCTGGAAGCCGTGCCCCGAGAAGCCGGTCGCGTAGAGGAAGCGGCGCGGCTCCACAGCCTCGCCGACGATTCCGTTTCGGTCCGGGCTCATCTCGTAGTAGCCCCACCAGGACGACTGGATCGGCAGGTCGGAGAGAAGCGGCAGGCGCCGGGTCGCGTGAGTGGCCACGCCCTCGATCGTCGGCTCGCGGCCGCCGAACACGAGCCCAGGCCCTTCCCGGTGGAAATAGAAGCCGCTCGTGAAGTCGATCGTAAGCGGGACACGCTCGGGCAGATCACCTGCGTCCGCCGCGTAGTGCATCCAGCGCGGCTCACCGGTCACGGGCAGCTCGACGCCGACGAGGTGAGCGAGCTCGCGGCTCCAGATCCCGGCCGTGCAGACGATCGTGTCGGTGCGGACCCGGCCGGCGGACGTCTCCACGCCGAGGATCTTGTTGCCGAGGGTGGGGATCTTCTGCACGGCGACGCCCTGGCGGATTCGCACCCCGCGCTCGGCCGCCGCCGCCGCATAGCCCTGGACGACGGCCTCCGGCGCCGCCCGCCCGTCCCGCGGGCAGTACGTTGCCCCGACGAGCTCGTACGTGTCGATCTGAGGAACGAGCTCGCGCGCTTCGTCGACGGTCAGCTCCCGCGACTCGACGCCGAGTGATTCCTGCAGCGCCAGAGCAGAGCGGAATTGCTGCAGGTGAATGACGTCGTCGAGCAGGAAGAGGTAGCCGATCTCGTCGAAGCCGGCATCGCCGCCGACCAGGTCCTCGAAGGAGCGGAACTCCTCGAGGGAGCGCAGGGCGATGCGCACGTTGACCTCGTCCGCGAACTGGGCGCGGATCCCGCCGGCCGCCTTGCTCGTCGAGCCGCTCGCCAGAGAGTCCCGCTCGAGCAGCAGAACGTCCGTGATCCCGACCTCGGTCAGATGGAACGCGACGCTCGCGCCCATCGCGCCGCCGCCCACGACGACGACCTCGGCCGACTCTCCGTTCATGCCCTCGGTGTACATTCGCTTGTATGGAGCTGGACGCGCTGGCCGGTGGTTACACGTTGCCCGCGTCCTGGTATGCCGATCCGAGCGTTCTCTTGCGGGAGCAGGAGTGCATCTTCAAGCGGACGTGGCAGTACGTCGGCCGTTTCGACGAGGCAAGCGAGCCGGGCTCCTACTTCGTAAGCCGCGCGGGTGACGTTCCCGTCGTCGTCGTCCGCGATCGTGACGGCACGCTGCGGGGGTTCGTCAACGTTTGCCGTCATCGGGCGGCAGAGATCGTGCAGGGTGCGGGCCGCCGGGAGACCCTGCAATGTCATTATCACGCGTGGACGTACGGACTCGACGGGTCGCTGCGCTCGGCACCGCGCTCGGAGCGTGAGGCGGTTTTCGACAAGGACGAGCTCTCCCTTCTCCCGGTCTCGGTCGACGCGTGGGGCCCATTCCTCTTCGTCAACCCCGATCCGGAAGCCGCGCCGCTGGCGGACTCGCTCTGCGATCTTCCGGACCGTGTCGCGACGGCGGGAGTGGACGTCGAAAGCCTCCGCTTCCACCTCCGCTCGGAGTCGCTGGTGGAGGCGAACTGGAAGGTCGTCTGCGAGAACTTTCTCGAGTGCTACCACTGCGCCGTCGCGCATCCGAGTTTCAGCTCCGTGATCGATGTCTCGCCGGATGCATACAAGCTCGAGATCGGCGCCACCTTCTCGAGCCAGTATGGGCCCGTCCGGGAACGGTGGACGGGAGCCTTCGACCCGCAGGGCGAAGTCGCGCGAGGCCAGTTCCACTTCCTCTGGCCCAACATCGTCGTCAACATCGCGCCCGGTCGTCCGAACCTGGCCATCGGCCCCATTGTCCCGGCGGGGCCGGAGCGCACGGCCCGCTTTCTGGACTACTTCGTCGCGCCCGATGCCAGTGACGAGTGGGTCGAGCAGCTACTGACATTCGACGACCAGGTCGGACGCGAGGATCGGGGCCTCGTCGAGTCGGTCCAGCGTGGATTGCGCTCCCGCATGGTCGAGCGCGGTCGGCTGATGCCGAAGAGCGAGCAGCTCATCGCCGACTTCCAGCAGAAGGTGGCGGCCGCGCTCGCCTGAGCGGCCGTAGCCGTCATGGCACGCGACCCCCGCCACGACATCCTCTTCGAGCCCGTCCGCATCGGGCCCAAGACGCTCAGGAACCGCTTCTACGCTGTCCCGCACTGCACCGGCTTCGGCAGCGAGAAACCGGGCTCCCAGGCGGTGTTTCGCGGCACGAAGGCGGAGGGCGGCTGGGCCGCGGTCTGCACAGAGGAGGCGCTCGTGAGCGTCGACAGCGACTTCTGGCCGGTCATCTCGACACGGATGTGGGACGACGACGACCTACGCAACCTCGCGCTCATGTGCGACGAGGCGCACCGGCACGGAGCGCTCGCGGGCATCGAGCTGACACACGGCGGCGCCCATGCGCGCGCCCTCGAGGCGCGGGTGCCGGCGGTGGCGCCGTCCCAGCTGGCGAGCGACTACGACCCGTTCGCCGTGCCGAAGGCAATGGAGCCGGAGGACATCCGCCGCGTGCAGTCGGACTGGGTGCAGGCGGCGGTGCGCGCGCGCCAGGCCGGCTTCGACATCGTCTACGTCTACGGCGGGCACAGCTACCTGCCGCTGCAGTTCCTCTCCACCTACTACAACAAGCGGGACGACGAGTACGGCGGGTCGCTCGAGAACAGAGCCCGCTTCTGGCTCGAGACGCTCGAAGTCGTCCGCGAGGCTGTCGGCGAGGACTGCGCGATCGCGGTCCGCCTCTGCGTCGAGGCGCTCAGCCCCGCCGGGGTCGAGCTCGAGGAGGGTCTCGGCTTCATCGCGCTCGCCGATCACCTGGTCGACCTCTGGGATGTCAACGTCGGGTCGATCGCAGAGTGGTCGAAGGATTCCGGTTCCTCGCGCTTCTTCGCCGAGGGCTACCAGCTCGAGTGGACCGGACGCGTGCGGGAGGTGACGGCCAAGCCGATAGTCGGCGTCGGCCGGCTGACGAATCCGGACCGCATGGCGGAGATCATCCGGAGCGGGGCGTGGGACCTCATCGGCGGCGCGCGCCCGTCGATCTCCGATCCCTTCCTGCCCAAGAAGATCGAGGAAGGCCGCTACGGGGAGATCCGGGAGTGCATCGGCTGCAACGTCTGCGCCGCCCGGGCCGAGTACGGAAACCAGATCGCCTGCACACAGAACGCGACCGCGGGCGAGGAGTACCGGCGCGGCTGGCACCCCGAGCGCTTCGAGCGGGCTGCGAACGCCGACCGCGACATCCTCGTCGTCGGGGCCGGGCCGGCCGGGCTCGAATGCGCCATCGTCCTCGGCAAGCGGGGCCTGCGTCGTGTCCACCTGGTCGAGGCGGAGCCGGAGGTGGGCGGGATCATGCGCTGGATCCCCCGTCTCCCGGGCCTCGGGGAGTGGGCGCGTGTCGTCAACTGGCGGAACGTGCAGCTCTCGAAGCTCGGGAACGTCGAGGTGATCACCGGCGCCCGCCTCGATGCGGCCGGGGTGCGGGAGTACGGTGCCGAGGTCGTCATCGTCGCGACCGGAGCGCATTGGGCCCGCGACGGCCTCAACTACCTCACCCACGAGCCGATCCCTGGCGCGGACGCTTCCCAGCCGCACGTCCTCACGCCGGAACAGGTAATGGTCGACGGGAAGGCACCGCCGGGGGAGCGTGTCGTCGTCTTCGACGCCGAGGGCTACTTCACCGCGGCAGGGCTCGCGGAGAAGCTCGCCGGCGACGGTTGCCGCGTCGAGCTCGTGACTCCTCTCGACCGCGTGGCGCCGCTCTGCGACGAGTCCCTCGAAGGAGCCCTCCTGCGCCAACACCTGCACGACGCAGGCATCGCCTTCCGGACGGAGACGATGCTCACGGGAATCGAGCCCGGCCGCGTGACGGCGAGGCACGAGCACGGCGACGAGGTCGTCCTCGAGGCCGACGCCGTCCTGCTCTGCACCCAGCGCCTCTCGAACGACGCGCTCTACCGTGAGCTCCGAGCCGACGAGGAAGCGCTGCGCGCCCAGGGGATCGAGGCGCTCTACCGCATCGGCGACTGCGTGGCACCGCGCCTTCTCGCCGACGCGATCTTCGACGGCCATCGCCTCGCCCGGGAGATCGACTCGGACGACCCGTCCGTCCCGCTCCCGTACCGGCGCGAGCGCGCCATCCTGGAGAGCGCCGCGATCAGTTAGCCGCGCAGGGCCGGTTCGTCACCGCTCCTGCGGGTCGCGCCGCTCCGGGAGGGGCTTGGCGAGGAGCTCGCGCACGAACTCGACGCACTCCTCGACGGCGAAGCCGAGGAGCGCCTCCCCCTTCTCCGCCGTGCCCAGCGACGCGGCGCCCTGCACGCCCGTGAGAGAGAACGACGACCACCAGGGCATCAGCTTGAGTGGCCCGTCCGCCCATTCGATCCGGGCATGCTCGCCCGCCGGGTAGCCGCTCTCGTCGACGGCCTTGTCCATGTCGACGGCCTCGGGGTCGATGGCGAGGTAGATGGACGTCTCGAGCTCGCACGCGTGGGCCATTCCGCCGGGGCCCGATTCGCGGAGCTCCTCGATCCGCTCGAGCGAGCGCCGGCCGGAGAGGTAGAAGGCCGCGGCCGAGAGGACGTTCGGATGCTCGACGGCGACGAGGCGCGCGGCCGTCTCGACGAGGTTCTGGTTCGAGCCGTGGCCGTTCAGATAGAGCAGGCGCCTGAAGCCGTGGCGGGCGAGGGACGTGCCGACGTCGAGGCAGTAGCGGGTGAACGTGTCCCAGCCGATCGTGATCGGCCCGGGAAAGTCCATGTGGTGCGGCGAGTACCCGTGGGGGATCGGCGGGAGGAGCACGACCTCGTCGGAAGCCGCCTCTGCGGTGCGGCGGCAGATCTCTGCCGTGATGCGCAGGTCGGTGTCGATGGGAAGGTGCGGGCCGTGGTCCTCGAGCGTGGCGACGGGGATGAGGCACACCCGCTCCTCGCCGGCGGCCCGCCGCACCTCGGGCCAGGTGAGGCGCTCGTACAGGAGCGGCGTCGTCCACATGAGGTCTAAAGCCTGCCCGCTGCGATGATCCGTTGCAGGAACTGCTGCGTCCGGGGATGCTCAGGGGTGCGGAAGATCTGCTCCGGCGGCCCCTCCTCGAGGATGACGCCGGCGTCGAGGAAGCACACGCGATTCGCGATCTCGCGGGCAAAGCTCATCTCGTGCGTGGCGATGAGCATCGTCATGCCGGACCCGCGTTGGCGCAGTCGCGCAGCGAGTTGCCCTCCTCGAAGACGAGGCCGAAGTACTCCTGACCCTCCGCCGGCAGCCGACCGACTGTCGTTGCGTTCGGGACCTGCACGGCGGTGATGAAGCCCGTGCTCGGGAAGTCGACGACGATGCCGTCCACTCCCCTGTTCTTCAGCGACGTGATCGAGTCGTTCAAAGTGTTGAACACGGCAGGCTTCGGGTCGGGCTGGATCGTCTCGACGATAGCGTCGTAGCTCGTCGTCCCCACGGGGGCGCCCAGCTTCGCGCCCTTCAGCTCGGCGAGTGACGTCGCCTTGGCGAACTCTGAGGACTTCAGCGTCACGACGGCCTGCTCGACATCTACCACTTAACCTGCCCTTAACCAGGCTCAACGCAGGGTTCAAGGGCGGCGGGCTATAAACGTCGGGATGACTCCGAACCTCGTGCGCGCCGGCTCCCTCGTGGTCGCGGCCCTACTCGGCGGCGGCGTCGCAGTCGGCATCGGCGCCGCAGTCAGCGACGGTGGGACGACGACCGTCGTGCGCGAGGTCCAGGCCAGCTCGGCCGCGCCGACGTCCTTCGCGGACGGCGAGGGCAAGTCGATCGGGGAC
>JBBDMP010000200.1:0-2088 GCA_040878265.1 Gaiellales bacterium
CGCGGCTGGGCCAGCTCTTCGACAAC
Organism: Gaiellales bacterium; assembly: GCA_040878265.1. GTDB lineage: Bacteria > Actinomycetota > Thermoleophilia > Gaiellales > Gaiellaceae > JBBDMP01. Next base: position 27 of record JBBDMP010000200.1, read on the forward strand.
CTCATCTCGAACGCCCTCAAGTTCACACCGGAAAAGGGCAAGGTCGACGTCCGCCTCCGGACGATGCGCGGCAAGGCTGTGCTCGAGATCCGCGACAGCGGGATCGGGATCCCGGCGTCCGAGCAGAAGTATCTCTTCGAACGCTTCTTCCGCAGCTCCAACGCCATGGAGCGACAGATCCAGGGCACCGGACTCGGACTCGCCATCTGCAAGGCGATCGTCGAGGCGCACGGCGGCCGCATCAGCGTCTCGAGCGAGGAGAACGTCGGAACGACGTTCCGCATCTCCCTGCCGGTGCGCCAGCCGCAGCTCGCGGAGATCGAGCAGGAAGCGGTGGCGCTCTAGATGGACGAGCAGCTCGCCGTCGCCCAGACGCTCAAATACGCCCAGGAGCTGCGTCTCCTGTATGCGCAGGAGCGAACCCAGCGCCAGAACGCCGAGGACGCGCTCGCGCGCCTGAACGAGTCCTACTCGGCGACCGTACGGGCCCTCGCAAAGGCGCTCGAGCTCCGTGACGACCAGACCGGTGGGCACGCCGAGCGCGTCACGACGCTCGCCATGCAGCTGGCGGAGCGCATCGCCCCGGAGCTCACTACCGATCCCCAGCTCGAGTTCGGCTTCCTACTGCACGACGTCGGGAAGATCGGCATCCCGGACGCCATCCTCCTGAAGCCCGGTCCGCTGACGAAGGTGGAGATGGAGGAGATGCGCTACCACCCGGTCCTGGGCGAGCGCATCGTGGCGGGCGTGCCGTACCTGAACGGCGTCGCCCGCCAGGTGATCGCAGCTCATCACGAGCGCTGGGACGGGACCGGCTACCCGAGGGCTTTCGCCGACACGCGGATCCCGCTGGCGGCTCGCATCTTCTCGGTGATCGACGCCTTCGACGCGATGACGAGCGACCGCCCTTACCGCGAGGCGCTGCCTGTCGACGCCGGGCTCAGCGAGATCGCCGCAGGCGTTGGGACGCAGTTCGATCCGGACGTCGCGGAAGCGTTTCTGCAGCTCGCCGCGGAGATCGAGCTCGCGGCATGAGTGGCTCCGACTGAGCGTCCGCTAAGCGGCGCTGTCGAGGAGCTCCTCGACCACGCCGATGAGCTCGAGGGGGCTGAAGGGCTTGGCGAGATACCGGTCGGCGCCGGCAGCGACGGCAGCGTCGCGGTCCGAGACGCGCGCGCGGGCGGTGAGCATGACGACCGGCGTCCGCGAGAGCTCCGGGTCAGCGCGGAGAATCTCGAGCACCTCGAGCCCGGTGCGGCCGGGCATCATCATGTCGAGAAGGATGACGTCCGGCTTCAGTGAGCGCGCGAGCTCGATCGACTGGTCCCCATCTTCAGCCTCGACGATCTCGTAACTCGCGTCATCGAGCGTCGCGCGCACGAGCGAGCGAAGGACCTCCTCGTCATCGCAGATCAGGATTCTGCTCGTCGGTTGCGCTGACATTCGTCAGACCCGGAGGAACTCTACTGCGTCGCCGTCGCCGCCGACCGCCTGCAGGATCAGACTGCGCAGCTCCCCGGAGGAGTAGGCGCTCTTCTCGAGCAGCGAAACGGCACCCGTTCGCAGGCGCGCGCGCTCTGCAGGAGACAGGTTCCGGCCGGTAAGCACGACGACGGGGATCGAGCGGGTCTCCTCGTCTTCCTGGAGACGCTCGAGGACGACGAAGCCGTCCACCTCCGGCATGATCAAGTCGAGCACGATCGCGTCGGGTCTCCGAAAAGCGACCGCCTCCAGCGCTTCGGCGCCGTTCGCCGCCTCGCGAAGCTCGAGGCCGTTTCCTCCGAGCGTCTCGACGACGAGGCGGCGAACGTTCTCCTCGTCGTCAACGATGAGGACCGACCGGCCGCCCGCCGGCAGCACACGCTTTACAGCCTCACGCAGGCGAGCCGCGCTGAACGGCTTCGTGAGGAATTCGGTCGCACCGAGGGCAGCCGCCCGCTCTCGGCCGTTGCGGCCCGTGCAGATGACGATGGGAACGTTCGCGGTCGCCGGGTTCTCCTTCAGGCGCGCGAGAACCTCCCAGCCGTCGAGCTCGCCCGCCAGCGCCATGTCGAGGCACACG
>JBBDMP010000201.1:0-2086 GCA_040878265.1 Gaiellales bacterium
CGCTTGCGCGCAACTCGACCAGGCAGCGGGCAAAGATGTCCTCGGGCTCCGTCATGCGGCCCGGGCCGTGCTCGCCCTCGGCGAGCTCGCCCTCCTCGGGGCCGAGGAGCTCGATCCCGCGACGGCGCAGCCGCTCGACGTTCTCCTGCGTGGCCGGGTGCTCCCACATGCGGGAGTTCATCGCAGGGGCAACGAGCGTCCGGCCGCGGAACGCGAGGGCAGCCTGCGTGAGAACGTTGTCGGCAAGCCCGTTCGCGAGCTTGGCGAGGGTGTTTGCGGAGAGAGGCGCGACCACGAGCAGGTCGGCCTCGAACAGGTGCGGGTACAGCTCGCGGGGCGCTTCCCGCCGGGCAAGCGCCTCGAACGTGTGCGCGGTGACGAAGCGCTCGGCGTCCGGGGTCAGGAGCGGGACGACCTCGTGGCCCTCCTGGACGAGCAGGCGGACGAGCTCGCACGCCTTGTAGGCGGCGATCCCACCCGTGACGCCGAGAAGAACGCGAGCCATCGGCTCGTCCGAACTACCGGTACGAGAAGGTGATCTTGCCCTCGGCGATCTCCTCGAGGGCCATCGTCAGGTAGTTCTTGGAACGCGACTCGACGAGCGGCGGGGGAAAGTCCTCGAACGTGCCCTCGCCGAGCTGGTGGTGGTAGTTGTTGATCTGGCGCGCTCGCTTCGCCGCGGCGATGACGAGCGCGTAGCGCGAGCCCCCGGCGTGGTCGAGGAGCTCGTCGATCCGTGGATAGATCATGTGATCATTCTAGCTGTCAGCTCGTAGTCCACTACTCGCTCGAGCTCGTCGACGGCCCGTTCGAGCTCGTCGTTCACGATCGTGTAGTCGAATTCGCCGGCTTCCTCCATCTGGCGACGGGCCACCTCGAGCCGTTCTTCGATCACTCCGCTCGTCTCCGTCGCGCGCTCTCGGAGCCGTCGCTCGAGCTCCGAGAAGGACGGCGCGGCGATGAAGATCGTGACCGCGCCGGGGACTGCGTCGCGGACCGTCCGCGCGCCCTTCGTCTCCAGCTCGAGCACGCAGCTCTTGCCTGAGGCAAAGATGCGCTCGATCTCGGAGCGAAGCGTGCCGTACCGGCCCGAGACGTAGACGACGTGCTCGAGGAACTCGTCCCGCTCGGCCCGCTCGAGGAACTCCTCCTCGCTGAGGAAGTAGTACTCGCGGCCCTCGACCTCGCCCTCCCGCCGCGCCCGCGTCGTCGCCGAGACGGCCAGCTCGAGATCGGAGCGGCGCTCCACCAGTCGCTGGATGAGCGTGCCCTTTCCGGCCCCCGACGGACCGGTGACGACGAAGAGCTTCAGCGGCGCAGGAGACCGACGAGCTCGGCTCGCTGGCGCTCCGAGAGACCGCCCACGGTCTTGGACTGGCTGATTCGGCACTGGTTCAGAAAGCGCGCCGCTTTGACGCGTCCGAACTTCGGTACGGCCATGAGCATGTCGAAGACCTTCGCCGTCTCGACATAGCCGGGGGGCTGGCTGAGGATCGACTCGATGTGGGCTCTGCCCGACTTCAGATCCTTCTTCAGCTGGGCTCGCCTGACACGGATGTCGTTGGCCCGCTTGAGCGCTTCCATGCGCTGGTCGAGCGACCGGACGGGCGCCTGGACCTGCGTCTTCGTCGCTTGCATGGCGCGGGATTGTAGCACCGGCCTCGCGGGGTTCAAGTAGGAATTTGCCGTGCTAATCGGCATTTTTTACTGCCGAGGCAACGAGCTGCAGCCAGCCCTGGCAACAGGCTCGCGCCCGCTTAGGCAACAGCCAGGAGGGGCTCCTCCCCATCCCGCCGGTGGGCCGCCCCACGGGCCGCAAGCGGCGTTCTGAAGCGGAGTTCCGCCGCTTCGCTCTCGAGCTCCGCACGCACCCGCGCGGGGGCTTCGGGATCACGGAAAAGCACCGTTCCGAGGGCACACGCGGACGCGCCTGCGGCCAGAAACTCGAGTGCGTGACGCCCGGACTCGATCCCTCCCATGCCCACAATAGGGAGCTCGACGACCGGGTAGGCGGCGTGCACAGCCGCGAGGGCGACGGGTCGGAGGGCCGGGCCCGAGAGCCCGCCGGTCGTCGTCGAGAGGACCG
>JBBDMP010000202.1:0-2086 GCA_040878265.1 Gaiellales bacterium
CGTGGCTGCGCTCGGCGGATTCGGCCTGCACTACGGCGGCTAGCGCCCACTCGAAACGAAATTCTCCCGCCGGCGACTACGGCAGTCCGGCGAGCGTGTCGAACACAGGTTTGCGCGTCCAGTCGGTGCGGAGGACGCCGATGTACGCCCAGCGGTCGGTGCCGAGTCCGTCCTGCGGGTTGAACCACACCGAGTGCGACATGTAAGGGAGCGTGGCGAGGAAACCGTCCTGGAGTGCCGCCAGGTCGGCCTGTCGCTCCTCCGTATAGCCGCACGTGGAGCTGGGGAAGCCCCACTCGGTGTTCCAGATCGTCCGGTCAGCATGATCGTTCTCGATCATCACGCCCCGCATGCGCCGTAGCTGCCGGATGGTGGGTCGCAGCTCGTTCATCTCCGGGTTGTTGCCGTCGCAGTAGTCGCTGATCAGGTACGGGTGGTAGGCGACGAAGTCAATGCCGCAGTCAGCAAGACCAACCTGAAAGGCGCGCTTGAGATAGCGGGAGGCCTGCCAGTTGACGCTCTGCGAGGAGATCGGCCCGAGCCCTCCCGCACCGATGAGCGCTGTGGGATCGGCGAGGCGGATCCGCCTCGAGGCCCGACACGTGAGCTCCTTCCAAACGCTCGGTGAGAGCTTCCGGGTGGTGAAGTGCTGCGGGGGCAGCCAGAACTCCTTGATGTTCGGCTCGTTCCAGACGTGATACGCGATCGCGTAGTGCGCATAGCGCCTGGTGAGCTGGAAGATGAACGTCTCCCATGCGCGAAGGTCGTCGGGGTAGGGAAACGGGTGCAGGCGATCCGCAGGATCGGTCCGCCGGTCGGCTACGCGCGCCCAGTTCGGCGAGCCGGTGGGTGCGAGGAGGAGCGGGATCCCCCGGGTCGCCGCGCTGCGGACGACGGCGTCGTATTTGCCCCAGAGCCACTCGTCCGGACCGTTCGGCTGGACGTCTGCCCAGTAGACCATCAGCCGGTGGAGCTCGGAATTGGCCTCCACGAGCTCGTCCATCGCCCGGTTGACATCCGAAAGTGACAAATCGGCCTGCTGGCGGGTGTTGAACCCGCGGATCAGGTGGTGGCTCTCGCCCGGGGGCTCCGCGAGCGAGGCCTCGTGGTTCAGGTCGTCTGCCAAATTCGCGGCGACCCAGTCGGTGTCCACCTGCGCCAAGGCGAGCAGGCGAGCGGCGTCTTCCTCCATCCCGGATCGCGCCTGAGACGGCAGCGCGAGCACCGCGCCGACGACGATCAGTAGGAGAACTCTCTGCATGAGACCCGCCACGGGCACCCCCGGAGGCGGCTCAGCATAGCGCCGCGCCCCCCCCTTTGAGGGAGGGAACAGTTGTCCGCGGCCACCTACGTTGAGATTGGCGTTAAACGGACATGTCTGCGTGCCCAGGGATAACCCCCACCTGCTCGGCCTCCGGAGCCGCTTTACGGCGTTCTGGCACTCGTTCGGCCATGATCTGGCCGTCTCGGCCGCCGCGTGCGGGATCATGGCCCTGCTCCTCTTGGGAACGGCGCCCCCGTCTTTCGCTCAGGGATTCATCGGGTTGATCGTGCCGGCTTACGAGGAGGTCACGGTCGAGCAGTCGCTCGCCGAGCAGCCGGTCGCCCAGTCCGATAGCGAGGAGGCCGTCGCGGTCGCTCGGGTAAGGCAGGCCAACCACTCGACGGCCTCGACCACCTCGAGCTCCAGCTCGAGCAACTCGGGCGAGGCGAAGACGAGCTCGAACGGCGGATCCGGTGGAGGAGCATCGGGCTCCGGCTCCACGACGAGCTCGTCGGGCGGTGGAACCGACACCGTACGCAGCAGCTACACGCCGAGCGTCCCGAGCTCCGGCTCCCAGACTTCGAGCGCTGGCAGCGCTCCCGCGCCCGCACCTGCTCCTGCGCCGGACGGCAGCGGCGAACCGGGCCACTGCAACAACGGGCACGGGAACGACGACGACAAGGGCAAGTGCAAGTAGCCCCGGCACTAGCGCTCATCTAGCCCCGGTCCGTTACGGGCCGCCCCGCTTCAACTTCGTTGCCTTAGCGTCTGTCGACGAACGAGAAACGGCCGAAACGAGCTTTCTCGCGCCCTTCCCGGCCT
>JBBDMP010000203.1:0-11204 GCA_040878265.1 Gaiellales bacterium
TGGCAGCAGAGAGGCTCACGGTGCTGGGAGTCGCCGACGGGCGCTCCCTGAACGTGATGCGCTGGGGGCGGCGTCTCGCCGACCTCGGCCATGACGTGCACCTCGCGACGACGCGGATGCCGCGCCCCGGCGAGGGAGGAAGCATCACGGCCCATGACCTGCGCGAGCGCGGCGCCTTCGCGCGCGTCCCCGTTCTCCGCCGGCGCCGGTTCGCCCGCGCGATCGCCCAGCTCGCCCGCGAGGTCGGCGCCGACGTCATGCATGCCCACTACCTCCTGCCCTGGGGTTACTGGGCCGCTCAGGCGGATTTTCATCCACTGGTGATGAGCCCGTGGAGCCGCGAGATCTTCGTCGACGCGGAGAAAGGGAGGGGCCGTCGCCGCGCGATGGCGGCGCTTGCCGCGGCCGACTACCTCGTGACCAACTCGCGCGCGAACGAGCGCGTGTCCGCCTCGCTCGGCGCGGACCCGGAACGGATGCGGCAGATCATCTGGTACGCCGAGCTGGAGCGCTTCAGCCCCGAGCAGGCCGACCCGGACCTGCGGAGCCGGCTCGGCTGGCCCGACGACGCACTCGTCGTGCTCTCGCTCCGCAACTTCCGGCCGTACACGAACCTGGACGTCCTCGTCCGCGCTTTCGCGCGGGTCGCCGCCGAGGAACCGCGGCTGCGATTGCTCATGGCCTCGCGCGGGGGATCGATCCGCGACGAGATCGAGCGGCTCGTCGACGACCTCGGGGTCCGCGACCGCACCGTGGTCGAGCAGGTCGCACACGCCGACCTCCCCCAAGTAGTGGCAGCCGCGGACCTCGCCGTCACGATCGCGGACACCGACTCGACGCCTGCCTCCCTCCTCGAGACGATGGCAAGCCGGCTCCCGGTCGTGGCCGGGCGCGCGCCCTCGATCGACGAGTGGGTCGACCAGGGGGAGGGGGCCGAGCTGGTGGACGGGCGGAGCGAAGACGCCGTCGCCGAGGCGCTGCGGAAGCTCGTCGGGGATGCCGAGCTCCGACGCCGCTACGGCGAGCGGAACGAGCGGGTCGTACGGGAGCGCCTGTCCGACCCGGGGCCCGCCCTCGAAGCCCTCTATCGCGAGCTTCTGAACGGGACTCGTTGAGGGCCCTCGTCCTCGGCCTGGACGGGGCGGATCACCAGCTCGTCAGCGAGCTGGTCGCGCAGGGCCGATTGCCGACCATCGCCCGGCTTTCCCGTGAGGGAACGTTCGGACCGCTCAAGTCGACGATTCCCGCGGTGACGCCGACAGCGTGGTCCTCCTTCCTCACGGGCCTCAACCCGGCCGGCCACGGCATCTTCAACTTCGCGGCGAACCCGAACCGCGGCGTCCAGCGGGTCGAGAGCGCGGCAAGCAGGGCCGGGACGCCGTTCTGGCGCCACCTCGGCGCGGCGGGCATCCGGTCGGCGTTCGTCACCGTCCCGTTCACGTATCCCCCGGAGCCCATCGACGGCTTGCTCGTGACCGGCTACGGTGGCCCGGAGCCGCCTGAGATCGTGCCGGCCGCGGCCCGCGAGCGCATCCGCGCCGCGCATCCCGACCTCGTCACCGCGCGCCATCCGATGGCCGAGCGCTGGTGGGAAGATTTCGACGGCTACGCTCGCAGGCTCGTCGAGCACGTCGGCGAGATCGCGGATGTCTGCCAGCTCGCGCTCGAGCTCGAGCCCGATTTGGGTCTTCTCTGCGTCGACTTCATGGATGCCGACCACGCCGGCCACCTCGGGTGGAATCGCCTCGACCCCGGGCATCCTGCGCACGACCCCGAGCAGGCCGGTGACGAGCTCGTGCAGGTCTACGAGGCCGTCGACCGGGCATGCGGCGAGCTCATCGAAGCGGCGGGCGTCAGGTGGGACGAGGAGCCGACCGCGATCGTGCTCTCGGACCACGGCATGAGGCCCATCTACTGGGCCTTTCACGCCAACCGCTGGCTCGAGGAGCAGGGCTGGCTCCGTTACCGGGCCCGCTCCCTCCAACGTCTCAAGCACGGCCGGCTTTCGGTGGCCTCGAAGGTCGATCAGCGCCTCGCCCGCACGACGCGGTGGTATGGCCGGGCGCTCGACGCAGTCCCGCTCGCGCCGCGGTCTTCCTCCGACCGAGCCTTTGCCGACATCGACTTCGGCCGCACCCGCGCGTATTGCTTCGCCACCGGCGGTCAGATCTACCTGGGGGAGGCGAGCGGCGCCCGGGAGGACTCCGGCTTCGAGGAGGAGCTGGCCGCGGCGCTCGGCGAGATCTCGCACCCGGAGACCGGCGAGCCCGCGTTCGACGTCAAGCGCAAGGCCGAGCTCTATCGCGGGCCGTTCGTCGACAAGGCCCCAGAGCTCGTGATCCTCCCCCGCGACGAGCGGATCCACGTCGAGTCCTCGCGCCGCGACTGGCCCGCGGCGTTCGAGCGCCACGAGCGCCTCGATCCGGAGCTCTTCTACGGCTACTCAGGCCACCACGGCCAGACAGGGATCTTCGCGGCGGCGGGGCCGGCGATCGCGGTCGGCGATCCTCCGATCGCAGAGATAACCGACGCTTCTGCCTGGATCCTCGGCCTCTTCGGCCTCGTCGCGCATGGTCAGGACGGAAGACCGGGGACCGCCCAGTCCGCGTACTCCGAGGAGGAGGAGCGGGAGCTCGTCGAGCGCCTGCGCGACCTGGGCTACGAGTAGCCTCCTGCGCGGACCATGAGCGAGGGCGGCTACCGGCCGGAGCCGGAGGAAGAGGATGTCCCGCGCCGGCTCGGCGTCGCGGCGCTCGCGCACGACGCCGCCATCTACGGCGGCACGCGCGTCCTCCTCAAGTCGCTCGCCTTCGTCCTCGTCCCGATCTACGCGCGGTTCCTCTCGCCCGAGGAGTTCGGGCGCCTTGAGCTGATCCTCGCCACCGGCGCATTCGTCAACGTCGTCATCGCCGCGAACATGGACGGCGTCTTCGGCCGCTTCTACTTCGACCGGGACGACCGCGCGTGGCGCCGTCAGATCATCACGCTCTACCTCTGGATCGAGTCGATTTACCCCGCCGTCGTCGTCGGCCTCTTCATCCTCTTCTCTGCGACGCTCTCGGACCGGGTCTTCGGGACGACCGAGTTTGCGTCGCTCTTCGTCATCGCCCTCGTCGACGTCTACCTGACCAACATCGTCGACCTGCCGATGAACCTCTGCCGTCTGCGCAGGAAGCCGGTCACGTTCGCGGCCTATTCGCTCGCGCGCGGCCTGACCCAGGTCGTCTTCACCATTCTCCTGGTCGTCGTCTGGGAGTTCGGGGTGAAGGGGATCCTCGTCGCCTCCCTCCTCTCCGTCTGCGTGGCCTTCGTCGTCACGGCCAGGGAGTACGTTCGCGACCTCACGCGCGAGGTCGACTGGCGGGTCGGGCGGGAGATGATCGCCTTCGCGTGGCCCGGAATCGTCGGCGGGCTCGCCTTCTACACGCTGAACCTCGTCGACCGCTTCTTCGTCCAGTACTACGACGGCTCTGCCGCGAACGGGCTCTACGGGACCGCTTTTCGCTACAGCCAGGTCGTCCTTCTCGGCGTGCTCGCGTTCCGCCTGGGCTGGCCGCAGTGGCACTACTCGTGGCTGAATTCCGGGCGACATCCTCAGATGGTCGCCCGCGGGGCGAACTACTACTTCTTCGCCATCGGCTTCCTTGCCGTCGCGGTGACGGCGTGGATCCTGCCCCTCTTCCACGTACTCATGCCGGCGACCTACTGGGACGCGACGACGGCGATCGCACCGCTCTCGCTCTCCGCCGTCGCGGCGGGCGCGATCACGGTCTTCGCGGTGGGCCTGAACGTGACGAAGCGCATGCGGCTCCTGCCGGTCCTCGCCGTCGGCGCGGCGGTGCTCGCCGTCGTCCTCTACTTCCTGCTCGTGCCGCCGTTTTCATTCCGGGGAGCCGCCTGGGGGACGGCGATTGCCATGAGCGCGCTCGCTGTCGGTGTCGCGGCCGTGTCCCAGCGGATCTATCCCGTGCCGTTCGACTGGCGCCGCATCGGCCTTGCGGTCGCCCTCACCGTCGGGCTCTGCGTCGCCTCGCTGGTGCTCGACCTCTGGGCGCCCTTCCGGCTTTCGCTCCCGCTTCGCGCGGCGATCCTCGTTGCCTATCCACTGGCGCTGCTGTCGGTCGGCTTCTTCCCCCGCGAGGATCTCGCGAAGGTGCGGGCGCGGCTCCGCCGCTAGGCCAGCAGCGAGCGGCCCTCCATGTCGGCGGGCACGGGCTCGCCGAGGAGCTCGAGGATCGTCGGCGCGATGTCGCGCAGGTCGCGGGTCGGCCCCTCGCCCGCGGGGACGCCCTCCGCCGCCAGGATGTACAGGCCCTCGTGCGCGTGGTTGGCGTCGTCCGGGCCGGTGTCGTTCTCGAAGACGTGGACGGTGCCGGTACCCACCTGGCCGACGCTCCGCCAGTAGAGGTCCCCGAAATAGACGAGGAGGTCGGGCGGGATCCCGTTCTGCTCGTCGTAGAGGTCCTCGGGCCGGTGCGCCACCGTTCCGATCGGCCGGCCCTCGTCGTCCCCGAGCGCCTCGAGCTTCTCCTTCAGCTCGCCGCGCACGCGCTCGTAGTCGTCCGGGGTGACCGTCCCCTCCGGCTCGCGGCCCTCGACGTTGAGGAAGACCCGGCTGTAATAGCCCCCCTCGCCCCAGGCCGTCGTGCGTGGCCAGTCGATCATGTCCGGGGTCAGCCGCACGGCGGCTTCGGGCTCCTCGCGCAGCACGAGGTAGCCCTCGCGTCGCAGCCATTCGTTGACGCAAATGCCGCCGTCCATCCGCTTGGCGCCGTGGTCCGAGACGACGAGCACCGCGGTGTCGTCGTCCGCGAACCGCATGAGCCGCCCCAGCTTCCCGTCCAGGGCGCGGTAGTAGTCGAGCATCGCATGCTCGTAGCGGTTTCCCTGCTCGTAGAGCCTGTGCTCGGGATCACCGAAGCGCCAGAATCCGTGGTGGATCCGGTCGGTGCCCATCTCGACGAGGAAGAACAGGTCCCACGGCCGCGTCTCGGCCAGGTGCTCGGCGACGCGGAAGCGCTTCTCCGTCATCTCCTCGATGTCGGCGAGCAGGCGCTCCTTGTCGTCGGTGCGAAAGTCGGGCACGTCCACCATGTACCGGCCCACGAGCCCTTCGATCTCCTCCTTGAGCTCCGCCGGGTATGTGTACTGGCTCGTTTCCGTGTCAGGCGTGAGAAAGCACGAGACCATGACGCCGTTGACGCGGCTCACGGGATACGTCTGAGGCACGCCCAAGACGACGACGGGCCGCCCGCGGGCCGACAGGAGATCCCAGACCCGAGGCACGCGCACCGCGCGTGAGTCAGCGAAGGAGAGAGCGTCGTAGGAGTGGTCACGACGGTTGCGGAAGCCGTAGAAGCCGAGGGCGCCGGGGCTGCGCGAGGAGGTCATGCTCGACCAGGCCGGGACGGTGATGGGCGGGTCGCAGCTCCGCAGCACACCCCACGCGCCGCGGTCCGTGAGGTCGCGGATCGTCGGCAGCTCGTCGCGCCACGGCCCGAAGACGAGCTGAGGAGCCGCGCAGTCGAGGCCCAGGACGAGAACCCGCTTGGCCATCAGCTGCGCTGCTTCGTGAAGACGAGCATCTTCTGGTTCCTGGGATTCTCCCAGCCGCCGAGATGTTCGACCTCGAGGCTCGTTCCCTCCGCGACCCATTCGAACGTGGCGAAGTCGTAGTGGAAGAAGTCGCGGTCGAAATGGGTCAGGAGCCCCGGCTTCTGCTCGACGGGGTCGAGGTTCCGCTTCCCGTCCGGATTCTCGTAGAAGGTCGCGAAGAACTTGCTGCCCGGGTTCAACACGGGCTCGAGGCTCAAGACGCAGCGGAGGATCGAGTTCACAGTCAGGTGCGTGAACACGGACTGGGCGAGCGCGTAGTCGAAGGTCTGGCCGAGCGAGGCGAAGTCGAAGTTCTCCATCAGGGCGAAACGCGGCCGCTTCTCGACGAGGCCGTGGCGCGGAAGCTCGACGTCGCGGCCGGCGGTGAGCTTGGCCTCGTCCTTCTCGACCCCGTAGTAGTGCCCCGCCTCGAGGTAGCGGATGAAATGAATGCCACCACGTAGCGGCCCGCAACCGATGTCGAGGAAGTGGTGCTCGGGACGCAGGCCCTTCGCGACGAGATAGTCGAACTGGAGCCGCCCGAGCTCCTCCCACATGCCTCCGATCGACCAGCGGTGCCACTCGGGATCGAACCAGCGGTAGTAGCGCTTCGGGATGCGGCGCTTGATCGGTCGCTTGACGGCGAGCGGGACGTGCGGCGACACCGCGCCGAAGACGCGCTGGAGCTTGCGCTGGGCCGCTACCCGGTCGGGCACGGCCGCTCAGACTATCCTCCCGTCCCGTGCCGCCGCTGACCGTGCTCGTGACCGCCGTCGGGGCGCCGGGGGCGGCCGCGCTCCTCCGCGCGCTGCGCGAAAACGGCGAGCGCGAGGTGCGGCTCGTCGGCACGGATATGAGCGAGCTCTCGATCGGTCGCTCCCGCTGCGACGCCTTCCACCTGACGCCCGCCGGCTCCGATCCCGGCTTTGCGCAAGAGGTTCTGAAGGTCGCCGAGCGAGAGGGAGCCGAGGTCGTCCTGCCGGAGTCCTCCAACGAGGTGCTCGCGCTCGCGGAGGCGAAGGGCGAGTTCGAGGCGCGCGGCATCAGTCTGCTCGTCAGCCCGCCGGAGGCGATTCGCCGCTCGAACGACAAGGGCGCCTTCTACGAGCTCCTCGACGAGCTCGGCGCCCCCGCCCCGGCCTGGCGGCGCGTGCGCGGCGCGGCGGAGCTCGAGCGGGCTGCCCGCGAGCTCGGCTATCCGGACCGCCCTGTGTGCATGAAGCCGGCGATCGCGAAGGGAGCGCGCGGGTTTCGCATCCTCGACCCTGCCGTCGACCGCGCGCACCAGCTCCTGCACGAGCGCCCGGGCGCGCTCGCGATGCGGCTCGAAGAGGTCGTCGAGCTCCTGCCGGATGACGTCGGCGAGGACCTCCTCGTCATGGAGCTCGCCCGAGGCAAGGAGGGAGCGATCGACGGCATCGCGGCCGGGGGCCGCGTCCTCCTCGGGCATCCGAAGACACGCGAGGCGATCCGCGCCGGTCTCGCGATGTACTGGGAGACCTTCCTCAACGAGGAGTGGATGGAGGTCGCCCGCAAGATCGTCGGCGCCCTTGAGCTCGATCACTTCTGGAGCCTGAACCTCGTCGGCGACCTCGTCATCGAGCTCAACCCGCGCATCTCGACGATCGTCTACCAGGAAGACCTCAACATGCCTTGGCTGGGGGTCAAGCACGGGCTCGGGGAGATCTCCGAGGAGGAGCTTTCCTCCTACTTCGCGCGCGTGCGGCCGACCCGGCGCGCCCTTCGCTACTTCGATCAGGTCGAATGGGATGAGTAGCCGCGTCGCCGCGGCCGCCGGGATGGCGGTCGCGGCCGGCACGGCCCTGCTGCTCGTGCGGATCGCCCCGGACGTGGGGCCGAAACCGCTCTGGATCGACGAGGCGATCGCCGGCCTGATCGCCGCGCGACCGCTGCCGGAGGTCCTCGAAACGGTGCTTTGGGACCGCGGCGGAGCGCCGCTCCATTTCGTGCTGGCGCACGTCGCCTTCGGCTTCGACGCCTCACCGGAGGCGCTGCGCTGGCTCTCGGTCGTCTTCGCGCTGGCGACACCTGTGCTCACGTTCGACCTCGGGCGCCGCCTGGCCGGGCCCTTGGCGGGATCCGTGAGCGCGCTCGTCGTCGCGGCTTCCTCGCTCCTCTGGGTGTACGGGAGCGTCGGGCGCATGTACGCACTCCTGGCCTTCGCCGGCGCGCTCGCCGCCGATCTGTTCGTCCGGGCGCTCCAGCTGCGGACGCCGGGTGCCACCTGGGCCGCAGCGGGCGGAGCGTGGCTGCTTCCGGCTGTGCATCCCTATGGCGGAATCGTGGCCGCGGTCGAGGCTCTCGTCGCCTTGGTGCTCTGGCGCGGGCGGCCTCTCAGGCCGGCTCTACCGGTCGTGCTGATCGGGCTCGCGGCCCTGCCCTTTCTCCTCGCCGACCTCCGCCTGGCGGATCGCTTCTCCGTCGGGGCCTCGGGGGAGGGGCGAGTGGCGTCGTTCGAGCGCGCGTGGGATCTGCTGACGGCGACGCTCGGGGGGTTCGCGGGGGAAGACGGCCTCGCGCTCGCATTCTTCGTCGCGCTCGGCCTGGCCGGGATCGCCGTCCTCGTCCGGCGAGAGCCGGCGTTCATCGCGTTCGTCTGCATGGCGCTCGCCGCGCCCCTCGTCCTCCTCGTTGCCGGCCGTTCGGAGGAGACCGTGCGTCTTGCCACCCGGCACCTGATGTTCGCGCTCCCGCTCTGGGCAGCGCTGATCGGCGTCGGCGCGGGGCGGGCGGCGCGCGAGCTGGTTCCTCCGGCGCAGCTGCTCTTCGTCGCCGTCCTGGCCGCCCTCGCCGCCGTCGCAGCGAGCGACCGGGCAGACCCCCGTTTCCTGCCCGAAGGCCGTCCGCGCAACCTCGCCGAGCCGGCTCGGTGGCTCGAGGAGCGGGTGCGGCCCGGGGACGTGCTCTTTCCCTACTCGCCGGTCTTCCTCGCCGCCCTTCCTGCCACGCGGCATGCCGTGACCCTTCCCAGAGAGCGGGCAACCCTCGAGCCCGCGCTCGACCACGTCGACTTCCCGGTGGGCAGCGTCTTCGTCGCCGTGCCGCGTCGAGGCGCCCAGGTCGCGGAGAGCGAGGGGATCGAGACCTTCCGAGCCTGGCTCCTCGCCCGCGAGCAGGGCCCCTTCGTGAGCCGCGACGCCGTCATCGCGGCCGCCGCGCGCGCTCTGGAGGCGGCCGAGGCCGCGCTGAGCGGCGAGAACGCCCGCCTGCGCGCCTACCTCGACAGCAGCAAGGCCGCGCTCTGCGGTCGCGAGCCGTGTCCGGCCGGCTCTGGCTGACCCTCGCGACGGCCGGGGCGCTGGCCGTCGGGGCCGCGCTTCCGGCGGTTTGGTGGGAGCCGCTGCACGTGGACGAAGCGGTGACGCTGACCCTCGCACCACTGGGTCTTGGCGAGATCGTCGACACCGTGTTCGTGGAGAAGGGCGGCGCTCCGCTCCACTTCTTCGTCGAGCACGCTCTGCTCGAGTGGCCGGGAGGTCTCGAGGGCATACGGCTGCCCTCGCTCGTCTTCTTCCTCCTTGCGCTCCCTGCCGCCGCGCTGGTGGGCCGGGAGCTCGTAGGCGAGTGGGAGGCCGCCCTCGGGACCCTCCTGCTCGCGCTTGCGCCCCTCGCGGTCTCCCTGGCCACCTTCGGCCGCATGTACACCCTCTTCCTCGCGGCCGTGCTCTGGGCGACCTGGGGCGTCCTGCTCGCCGCCAGGACCGGCGGTTGGGTGCCATGGGCTCTTGCGGGCGCTGCGGCAGGTCTCCTGGTCTACGTCCACCCCGTCGCGCCGCCCTATATCGCCCTCGTGCTCGCCACCGGCGTCTTGCTCGCCCGAGCGCCGCTGCGGGACCTCGCCGCTCGCGCGGGAATCGCGGCCGGGGCCGCACTCGTGGCCGGCCTGCCCTATTACCTCGTCGCGCTCGATCGCCTCCGCGACCGCTATGGCGTTCATCTCGACCGGCCGCGGCTGGAGACGACGGCGGGCCGCTCGGTGCCGGAGGAAAGCATCCACGCGCTGACGCCGGGGGGCACGGCGGGGACGATCCTCCTCCTGCTCCTCGCGCTCGCCGGGCTGGCCGGGCTCGCCTTCCGTCGGCCTCGCGGCGCAATGGCGCTCGCCCTTTGGATCGTCGTGCCGATCGCGTTCTTCTGGCTCGTGCCCGCGGGCGACACGCGCTTCTTCGACCGGTATCTGGTTCCGGCGCTGCCTTTCTTCCTGCTCGCGCTCGCGGCCGGCTGCCTGCTCCCCTGGAGGCTGACGCCCCGGGCGCTGCCCGCAGCGGCTGTGCTGGCTCTGGGCGTTGCGGGCTGGCAGGCGTACGACAACGTCGACCGCCTTCGGGAGCTGCGCGCGCTTCGGCTCTCGGCGCTCGTCGACGCGGTAGAGCCGTATGAATCCGAAGGCGTGCTCTTTCCGTCCTCGGGCCGTGCCGTCGCCGGACGTCCTTCGACGCTGCTCGACACTTACGTCAGGCTCGAGCTACCGGGGCTCGAGCCCGATCGCCGGGACGGCGTCGGTCTGTGGATCTTCCGAGCCTCTTCCCGTCGTCTCGACCGTCTCGCCGGCTCGCTGCCTTCCGACCTCGGCGTTCAGCGGCCGGCTCCGCATTTCCTGCTAGCTGTCTCGGCGGTGCCTGTGAGCGACGAGGCGCTCGAGGCGCAGGACGCGCTCGTGCGCGGCGTCTGGGAGGCCTCGGAGGACTAACCGACGAGGTTCACGGTCGACGCCGTGACGAGGACGGAGAGGCCGAACCAGATGAGGAACTGGTGCCAGAGGTGGTGGCAGAACCGCTGGGCGTACAGGACCGCGAGCGATCCCGCGACGTCCACTCCGAAGTGGGCACCGTAATCGACCCAGTTCCTGCTCAGCTCCATGAGAATGATTCTCATTATCGCACCCGCTATCGTAGAGGGCGTGAGCCGAATACGCGAGCGTGAGCGGACCGAGGCGGCGCGGGTCTTACAAGCGGTCGGCGCGCGCGCAACCCGGCAGCGGGTGCGTGTGCTCGCGGAGCTCATGCTCGAACGCGACGACGTGACCGCGCAGGAGCTCCACGTCCGCCTCCGCGGGCGCGGCGAGCGCATGGGGCTCGCGACCGTCTACCGGACGCTCGGCCTGCTCGCGGGCGAGGGCGTCATCGACGCGCTCTCCCACCACCCGGGAGAGCTCTGCTACCGCTGGTGCGGCGACGAGCATCACCATCACCTCGTCTGCTCGCACTGCCATCGCGTGATCGAGCTCCGGGAATGCGAGCTCGACTCCTGGCTCGACCGGCTCTCCGTCGACCACGGCTTCGTGGCCACGGGCCACCGGCTCGAGGTCGCGGGCTTCTGCGGCGACTGCCGCTCCCAGTAGCCCCTAGGCGACTACGCGGTACACCTCGAACGCCTCCGCATACTCGCGCTGGACGTTGATCCCGCGCGTACGGGCGAGGTTCCAGATGTAGTCCGGGTTCGCGTAGTTGCGGTGCTGCTGCGACGCGTACCGGGCGAGCGCGGCCACCTTGCGCTCGACGTGGCGCTCCTCGAGCGCGACGTAGGCCTGATAGTCGAAGTTGAAGTTGTTCCAGGGGATCTCGTACCCGAGGACGGTCGTCCGCTTG
>JBBDMP010000204.1:0-2032 GCA_040878265.1 Gaiellales bacterium
CCCAGATCGTGCCGTGGAACTACCCGATCATGCTGGCCGCCTGGAAGCTCGGCCCCGCGCTCGCGGCCGGGTGCACCGTCGTCCTCAAGCCCGACCCGGCCACCCCGCTCACCGCCCTCCACGTCGCGCAGCTCGCAGCCGAGGTCGGGATCCCGCCCGGTGTCCTCAACGTCGTCCCCGGCGACGGGCCGACCACGGGTGCGCATCTCGTTCGTCACGAGGGGGTCGACAAGGTCGCCTTCACCGGCTCCACGAAGACCGGCTCGGAGATCATGCGTCTCTGCGCCGATCCCGTGAAGCGCGTCTCGCTCGAGCTCGGAGGCAAGAGCCCCAACATCGTCTTCGCCGACGCCGACCTGGCGGACGCGATCCCGTCTGCCGTTTACGGCATCTATTACGCGGCCGGGCAGAGCTGTGACGCGCGCTCGCGCCTGCTCGTCGAGCGCTCGGCCTACGACGAGGTCGTCCAGGGCTTCACGGAAGCCGCGGCACGCGTGAAGGTCGGCGATCCGCTCGATCCCGAGACCCAGATGGGCTCACTCATCTCGACGACGCACCGGGACAAGGTGCACCGCTTCGTCGAGGTCGGCCGCGAGGAGGGCGCCGAGGTCGTGGCGGGCGGCGAACCGATTGACGGCGACGGCGCCTTCTACCCGCCCACGGTGCTCGCAGGGGTCGAGAACCGCATGGTCGTCGCGCAGGAGGAGATCTTCGGGCCGGTCGTCGCCTTGATCCCCTTCGAAGACGAGCAGGAGGCCGTCCAGATCGCGAACGACGTCAAGTACGGGCTCGTCGCAACGGTCTGGACCCGCGACCCGGCGCGCGGCCCGAGGCTCGCCCGCCAGATCAAGTCGGGAACGGTCGGCATCAACATCCCGTACAGCGCCTTCCCCGGTCTTCCGTTCGGTGGCTACAAGCAGTCGGGCTTCGGCCGCGAGCTCGCGCTCGAGACGCTGGAGATGTATCTGGAGACGAAGAGCGTGATCGCCTGGACCGGGGCGAAGCCCGCCAACCCCTGGGGTCTGTAGTAGTAGGAGGGCTTGGCGAAACAGGCGCTGTGCCGCCGGGATCGCCCTGGGCGGCGCGAGGCGGCGTCCTCAGTCGCGCCCGTATTTCATCAATACGGGCGCTCCCTGCGTCCTTGCCTCGCATCCGCCCAGCGCGCCCCGACGACGAGGCCCGTTCCGCCAAGCCCTCCTAGCGGATGCCGGTGTCGAACGCGACGGTCGCACTCGTAAACGCGTGTGGCCGCACCGTGACATCGACCGGCTTGGCGAACGGGAAAGCCTCACCGGGCGAGACGCCCTCGAGCACGTAGCGCCCAGGGGCGAGCCGGACGACGAAACGGCCGTCCTTGCCGGAGCTCGTCGTGGCGACGACGTCGCTGCTCCCCGGGTCGAGCACGCGGATCGTCGCCTCAAAGGGCTGATCCGGGCAGGGCACGTTCTCCTGCACGACCGGACAGCTCGGTCCGAGGAGGACGACACCGCGAACGCCCGAATCGGCCGGCCCGGCGGCTTCCCGATCGGCGCCGCACCCCAGGGCGAGGACGGCGATCAAGGCGAGAGGGACGAGAGTCTTCATCCTTTGCCTTCGACTGCCTTGCCCGGGAAAGAGTTCCGGATCAGCGCTGGAGCACGAGCACCGCGCCGCCCGCCAGCAGGACGAGACCGACGACTCGCTCCCAGCCGACCGGGATCTGCTCGAGGCCAAAAAGCCCCAGCGCATCGATGACGACGCCCATCGCGAGCTGGCCGGCGATCAGGAGCCCGATCGTGGCGAAGGTGCCGATGCGCGGAGCGGTGAACGTGATCGTCGTGACGACGATCGCGCCCATGACGCCGTTCAGCCAGAGCCAGGGCGGTTCGCGCAGTCCCGCTGCAACCCCGCCGAAGCCCTGGCGGGCGACGAGGACCATGGCGCTCACGATGAGCGCCGCGCCGATCGCTCCGAAAGCGGTCGCCTCGAGGACGCCGATCCGCTTGCCGAACGCGCCGCTGACGGCGACCTGAACGGAGCCGGCGAGGCCGGC
>JBBDMP010000205.1:0-11092 GCA_040878265.1 Gaiellales bacterium
AAGGTGCCGAGAATGCTCCCGACCGTCGAGAGGGCGTAGAGGCGGCCGGCCACCGAGCCCGCCTCGCCCACGTCTACGAGCGCAAGCCGGATCGCGAAGGGGGAGACGACGCCGAGAAGGGTCACGGGCACGGCGAAGAGCGCGAGCGCGGCGAAGAAGGAGCCGACGACGGCGCCAACCGAGACCGCGTCGAGGCCGCGGAGGGTCAGGTCGAGGATCGGCTGGGCGGCGAACGGCAGGACCGCGATGACGAGCGCGGCCACGACCACTATCAGCCCGAGAAGCCGCGGCTCCGGGTGGCGGTCGGCCAACTTCCCGCCCAGCCAGTAGCCGAGCGAGAGGTAGACGAGGATGAGCCCGATGATGTTCGCCCAGACGACGGTGGAGCTGCCGAAGTAGGGCGCGAGCAGACGCGAGGCGGCGATCTCGGTCGCGAGGGTCCCCGCGCCGCCCATGAACACCACCACCCCGAGGCGGGTGCGGCTGACCATCGTCGGCACTGAACTCAGGGGGCCAATCGAAGGGCGACTATGGCACAGTCGTCGTCGAGATCGCCGCCGGAGAAAGCGCGGCAATCGGCGAGCAGGGCTTCGACCAGCGCCTGGGCAGCGAGATCGCCACGTCGGCGCAGGAACTTGTCGAGCCGCTCTTCGCCGTAGAGCTCGCCGTCGCTCCGGGCCTCGATGACGCCGTCCGTGTAGAGGACGACGGTCGACCCCGGATCGAGCTGAACACGCACGGTGTCGTACTCCTGCCCCGGCTGGATGCCGAGGGCGAGGCCCCGAACCGCCAGCTCCGAGACCTCGCCGCCGGGGCGGACGAGCCGCGCCGGTGGATGTCCCGCGCAGGCGCAGGCAACCTCGCGCGTCGCCGGGTCGATGAGGACGTACACGAGCGTGACGAACTTGCCCTGCTCCACTTCCTCCGCGACGACGTCGTTCGCAGCCGCAAGGAAGTCGGAGGGATCCGGATTCGAGCGCGCGAGCACGCGGAAGGCGAACTTCGTCATCGCCATGTCCGCAGCGGCCTCGATCCCCTTCCCGGTGACGTCGCCCAAGACGACGGCGAGCCGCCCGTCGTCGAGCGGCAGGAAGTCGTAGACATCGCCCCCCACGTCCACACGTGCGGAGGACTGGTAGACGTGTCCGACCTCGAGGCCGGGCACTTCCGGGAGGCCCCGGGGCAGCAGCGAGCGCTGCATCGTCTCGGAGAAGTCTTTTTGCTGCTGGTAGAGCCGGGCGTTGTCGATGGCGAGTGCGGCCTGCGCGGCAACGGTCATAGCGCCCTCGGCGGCCTGCCGGTCGAGCGGCCGAGAGGGGTCGAGCGAGAGGAGCGTGAGCGTTCCGAGCAGCTCGGCGGGTGTGGCGAGGGGCAGGATCGCGGCCGTCGATCCCTTGCGGAGGAACGGCTCGAGCAGCCGGTGCTCGCCGACGGCGGAGGCTGGTCCATCGAGCAGGACGGGTTTCCGCGAGCGTAGGAGCTCCCGTGCCAGCGGCGAGGACATCGGCTGTGGCCTGCCGATGAGGATCGGCGCAGTCTCCCGCAGCTTTGGATCGGCGACATGGAGCGCTCTGAGCTCGAGGTTCTCGCTCCGCTGGCTCGGCATCTGGATCACAGCCGCGTCGACCTCGAAGAGCTCGACCATGGTCCGGGCGACGGCGTCCAGCGTGGCCTGGAGCGAGAGACTCTCCGTGAACGACTGCGAGATCTGGTACAGGGCGCGGAGCTGGCGGGCCGCCCGCCGCTCGGATTCGAGCGTGCGCTCGAGGACCGAGCCCAGCTCCTTCGTGCGTTCGTGCAGGCGGGCGTTCTGGACAGCGACGGCGAGCTGGCGGGACAGGGCGATGAGCAACCCCTCCTCTCCCTCCCGATACGCGCGGGGGCGCGTCTTGAAGACTCCGAGAGCACCGATCACCTCGTCGTGGACGATCAGCGGGATGAACAGCGCACGCCGGATGCCGCTCTCCTTCAGCACCGCGTCGAGACCTCGCAGCCTCGGGTCGCGGCGCATGTCCTCGATGAAGAGATACCCCCGGCCGCGGAAGGGCCCGAGCGCGAGCTCGAGCAGCCGCTCGGCCAGGTCGGTGTGCGCCCCCTGGACTCCACGCGAGGCGGCCGCGGTGAGCCGCTCGCCTTCCCGGAGATAGATGCCGACATGACCGCTCGCGGTCAGCTCGGCGATCCGGTCGACCGCCGTCTCCAGCGTATGCGCGAGCGAAAGCTGTGCGATCGCCTGGCTGACGACGCCGATGACGGTTTGCGAGCGGCGGAGCGCGGTGGCGATCAGGCCGACACGGCGGCTGCGGCGAAGCGCGAGCGCAGCGCGTGCGAGGAACGGGGAAAGGACCCCGAGGTCCTCCGCACTCGGCTCCCGGCCTTCGAAGAGAAGCTGCAGCGCCCCCACCGGCGGCTCGCCGACCGCGATCGTCGCGACGGCGCCCGCACGGGCGGGATCCCCGGCGGGAAGCGGGACCACCTCGAAGCGGCGATGCTCCTCTACGGCGACGCGAACTGCCTCGGCAGCCGCCAAGCCGAGGTCGGCGGCTTGCCCGTTGAGCCCCAGGCCGGCCAGGTACGCAGGGGGAGTGTCGGCTTCGATGCGCCAGACGGCGGCCCCGACGGCTCCGGTCGCCTCGAGCGCGAGTTGCACGATCTGTTCCGCCGTCTCAACCTCGTCCGCGCCGGCAGCGAGCGCCTCGACCGTCCGCTCGAGGTCGCCGCCTGCTCTTTCCGGCCATCGGCCGGCAGGAGCAGCTCGTTCCAGCCGGATCGCGACGCCCAGATGGGCCGCCGCCAACCGGCCCAGGTACTGCTCGCGAGACGAGAAAGGTTCGCCGGAACGCATGAGCTCGAGCGTCGCCACGAGCTCACCGTCGGTGCGTACCGGGAAGATCCGGACGTGACCGGCCCGCGCGCGCTCGGCCGCCCTGCGCACGGCGGCGGGCAGACCTTCGTCGTCGGCGGCCAGCTCGACCTCTTCCGGCGGGACGCCGAGTGTGTCGAGCCGGGAGCCTTCGAGCTCAGCGGCCAGCGCAGCCGACTCGGCGTGCACCGCGCGGGCACGAAGCTCCTGTCCCCCCGGCTCGGCTGTTCGCGCGACCGCGACGTCGGCGTTCGTTGCGGCGGCCACCGCCGCGACGAGGAAGCCGACCGCGTCCCCGGATGGATCCTCGACCAGCCGTCGCGCGGCCTCCGCAAGGCGCCCGAGGGCCTCGTCCGACTGGACTGGCACCGGCGGGGCCGACTCGGCCTCGGAAGCCCCCCTCATCCGACGAATTATGGAAGAATCGCACGCTATCGGCGCTCCGGCTCCGCAACGCACGCCCGAAGACCCGCCGCTCGACTCCTTCGCGGTCAAGCGCGCCTTCGCGCTGCAACGGGCCAAGCGCCGCGCCCGCGTCGAGCATGAGCAGGAGCGTCGCCGTGCCCGCGTGCGCTTCTTCGCCCTGTTCGGCGGTCTCGTCTTCCTCGCGTTGTTCCTGAGTCTTTCGGTGTGGGAGAAGATCGAGTCCGTCTTCGGACTCTGATGGAGACCAGGCCGCGTGGCCCGTTTCCGACCGTCACGCTGAGGAGCCCCGGCGAGTGGCTCGCCTGGCTCGGCGGACTCGTGCTCGCTCTCGGCTCGTTCACGGCCTGGTACTCGGTCTCTGAGGAAGGCCTAACGCTCTCCGTGATCGGCTGGCACACCGGGGTCCTCGGCAAGCTCGTCTTCTTCGTCGGCCTCGCCGTGCTCGCGCTGCTCGCTCTGGGCGCGACCGGGTTCGAGCTGCCGCCGAACGTCCCTTCGGGAATGGTCATCGCCGGGCTGGGCGCGCTCGGAACGATCTTCGTCCTCGCCCGCGCGATCGACGTTCCCGACGACTATCCGGCGGCCGGCAGGAGCATCGGGCTCTGGATCAGCCTTCTGGCGGCGCTGCTCCTGATCGCGGCCGGCCTGCTGCGCTCGGCCGACGAAATCTCACCACGACCAGGATAAGCCCCGCGACCGCGGCGCCGAGTGCCGCCCCGGCGAGGACGTCGGACGGGAAGTGCACACCGACGTAAACCCGCGAGAACGCGATCGCAACCGCGAGCAGGAAGAAGGCGGGCGCGCCGCGGGGGAAGAGATACGTGAGCACGACGGCCCCGGCGAAGCTCGTCGCTGCGTGGCCGGACGGGAGCGAGCCGCCAACGGTGCCGCCGAAGAGCGGCTCGACGCGCTCGAGCGCATCGAATGGCCGCTCCCGGTCGGTCAACCCCTTGAGCCCGAGGGCCGCGAGGTCGGCCGTCCACACGCAGAGCGCGGTAAGCGCCGTGCAGCCGAGCACCGACCGCCTCGTCCGCAAGGCGAGGAGCGCCGCGAGCGCGATCCAAACGAGCCCGCCGTAGCCGATCGCCGAGAGAGCGATGAAGACGGGATCGAGCCATCCCGCCTGGTGGTCGTAGACCCAGAGGAAGGCATCCCGGTCCACGCGCTCTGGAACTAAGCGCTACGCGCGGACGAGCTGCTTGGTCGACTCGATCAGCTGCTGTGGATCGAACGGCTTCCCGATGAAAGCCTGCGCGCCGCGCTCGCGCGCCTCCTCGGCCGAGTGCTCGTCCACCTTGCCGCTGAACATGATCACGGGGATGGTGCCGCTGCCGTGCTGCTCCTGGACGCGGCGCAGCATCTCGAAGCCGTTCATGCCGGGCATCATCACGTCGAGAAGGATCAGGTCGGGAAGCTCCGCATCGAGCACTGCGAGCCCTTCCTCGGCGCTCGAGGCCTCGCGTACCTCGTAACCGTCCATCTCGAGGTTGACGCGGACGAACTCACGCAGGCGCGCGTCGTCGTCGACGACAAGAACGAGCGGCGAGGCGGAAAGCCGGACGGGGCGGGAGCCGGAGAGGAACGCCTCCAGGTCGCCTCGGCGAAACCGTCTGTGACCCCCTGGGGTGTAGAACGCGGGCAGCCGCCCGCTATCGGTCCACTTGCGCACCGTGCTCTGGGCGACGCCCAGATGGCTCGCAGCCTGGCCTAGGGTCAGCCAGTCGAGACCCCCGCCCGCCGGACGGCCGCTCGTGCGTGTTCGCTCTTTCGGGGCCATCGGCGGGGGTCGGAAATCTACCAAACCTCTACTTTCTTTCAAAGTTAAGGATTGGAAACCGTAACGGTCACAGTTTCCGGCGGCGTCAGGGTGGTCGGTTGCAGGGTACGGACGAGCGTCTGCGATCCGCCTGGGCGGGGCGCCTGCTCGACGGCGCGTCCGACCGCGAGTCCAACGAGGAAAGCGACGACCAGGGCAGCGATCCGCGCTACCCAGACGACCGCGTGCCGCCGCCTCGCCGAGCGGCGCTCGCGGGCGCGCTGGCGGGCGCGCGAGTTGGGGCGGGCCTCCGTCGACATTCCCTACGGGTTGTAGTCGACGGCGGCCTGGGCGTAGCGGGCGAACGCAGCGTCCTGGACGATCGCCGTGTCCTTGACGCCGGCGCGTGCCTTGGCCGGGGTGGCCTCGGCGATGACGTCCCGGACCCAGTCCTCGGAGCGTTCGTACGCGCGGGCGAGGTCGGCGAGCGTGAAGGTCTGGCCGACACGCTTCCGCAGCTCGTCCGTGACAGCATCGACGAGGAGCAGCAGATGACGGGAGCGGGCCGTGTCCTCCCCCGCCTCGGCTAGCCGCCGCTTTCCGTCCTCCCACTGGTGCCGAGCGCTGGCAAGCCTCACGAGTCCTCGCTTGCCGGGCCCGACCGGCAGCGCGCGTCCGGGCACCAGCGCTCGCCGGCCGCGGCGACGATCTCCTCGCCCAGCTCGTAGCCGGGCCGAGCGAGCGCAAACGCGGCGTGGGCGTGCAAGCACTTGAGCTTCCAGCGATCGCGCGTCCCCGCGATGCCGACATCGAGCTCCGGGCGAATACGCCGCTGCTCGGCGTCGGCCCGCTCGAGACTCGCCCCAAGTTCCGGATCGTCCGCGGCGGCCTGCGAAAATCGCTCGACTCCTCCGGCCGCCTCCACACGCGAGACGGAGGCCACCAGCCAAGGGCAGGTCAGGTAAAAAGTCGTCGGGAACGGCTCGCCGTTGGCTCCGAACGGCGCCTGTTCCGTAACCGCCGGAAAGCCGTATGGGCACCGGACCGCCACACGTTTGAGCGCCCGTACTGGGCGCCCGAGCTGCCAGGAGACCACCGCCGCGTCGTCCACCAGATCATCGTATCGGCGCCTCGGCGCGTCCCTGTCCCTGCGGGTCACGCCACCGCTCGATGCCTTTGACGATGAAGAGTCGCTCGCCCGGGCGCACGAGGCCGAGGCGGCGAGCCTCGCGCTCGACGAACTGATCGTCGTCCACCAGTTGGGCTCGGCGGGCGAGCTCGGCCGCCTCGCGCTCGAGCACGACGAGCTCGGAGCGTCGCTTCGACACCTCCGCGCGCGCGTCCCGATAGGCGCGAAGCGGCTGGACGTAGGCGAACGCGACGGCGAGGAGGACGGCGACGCCGACCCAGCGGAGCGCGAGTCTCGAGCGGGACGGCTTGCGTCGGCGAGCAGGCATGGGCGGAAGGGTTTCGACCGCCCCCCGCCGCCTCCTCCCTTAGTCCCTAAGCGGTCTCCACTTTGATGACGTTTGTGGTTCCCGGCACGTTCACCGCTGTTCCGGCGGTGATGACGACGCGATCGCCCGGCACGACGATCCCCGTTTCCCGGGCGGCGTCAAGCGTGCGGGCCCAAAGATGCTCGACATCGCGGCACTCCTCGATCTCCGCCGGCACGACGCCCCACTCGAGGGCGAGCTGCTGCACGGCATGACGCTTGTGCGTGACCGCGATGATCGGCCGGCGCGGGCGGTGGCGCGCGACCGCCGAGGCCGTCCGGCCGCTGTAGGTCGGAACGAGGATCGCGCTGGCGCCGAGCACCTCGGCGATGTCGCATGCGGCGTTGGACATCGCCTCGCCGACTGTCGGGAAGGGCTCGTCGGCCGCGCGCGCCAGCTCGTGCCGGTAGCCGAGGCTCGGCTCGACCGCGCAGGCGATCTGATCCATGTAGCGGACGGCCTCGATCGGATAGGCCCCCACAGCCGTCTCGCCGGAGAGCATGAGGGCGGAGGTGCCGTCGAGAATGGCGTTGGCGACGTCGCTCGCCTCGGCTCGCGAAGGCTCCGGTTGCACGATCATCGATTCGAGCATCTGTGTGGCGGTGATCGACGGCTTCCCGTGCTCGAGCGCGGACAAGATGATCCGCTTCTGGACGAGTGGGACGGCGGCTGGGCCGATCTCAACCCCGAGGTCGCCGCGCGCGACCATGACGGCGTCCGACGCACTGATGACCTCTTCGAGCTCCGCAACCGCCTGGGCGTTCTCGATCTTCGCGATGATGAGCGCGGTCGAGCCCGCATCGCGCAGAAGCTCGCGCAGGGCGCGGCTGTCGTCCGCGGAACGCACGAACGAGAGCGCGACGAAGTCGATGCCGAGCCCGAGGGCGAACTCGAGATCGAGGAGGTCCTTCTCGGTCAGCGACGGTAGCGGCAGCGTGACCCCGGGCGCGTTCACTCCCTTGTGTGGGCCAACCAGCCCGCCCGCGAGCACGGCGCAGCGGACCCGCCCGTTGTCGACCTGGTCGACCCGCAGGCGAACCCTCCCGTCGTCGATGAGCACCTCGTTTCCGGGGCGAAGCACCTCAGGCAGCACAGCCGGGCTGACCGGCACGTCGCCGGGATGCGCCTCCGGCTCGGCTGCGACGAAGACCTCGGTCCCGGTCGGCAGCTCGAGCGGGGCTTCGAGCTCGCCGACGCGGACTTTCGGGCCCTGAAGGTCGGCGATGAGCGCGAGCGGGCGGCCTATGCGTTCCTGCGTCTCTCGGAGGAGCCGCGCCCGCCCGGCGTGCTCCTCGTGCGAGCCGTGCGAGAAATTGAGGCGGGCGGCGTCCATCCCCGCCGCGACGAGCGCCTCGAGCACCCCCGGCGCATCGGAGGACGGGCCGAGAGTGCAGACGATCTTCGTCCGGCGAGTCGCGGTCCTCACGCTCTCACGTTAGCGCGAGCGCGGGAAGGCACCCCGGCCCGGATACTCAGCCCGGTCGCCCAACTCCTCCTCGATCCGCAGAAGCTGGTTGTACTTCGCCACCCGGTCGCTGCGCGAGGGCGCACCCGTCTTGATCTGGCCCGATCCGACCGCGACCGCGAGGTCGGCGATCGTCGTGTCCTCGGTCTCGCCAGAGCGATGCGAGATGACCGCGGCATACCCGTTCGCCCGGGCGAGCTCGATCGCAGCCAGCGTCTCCGTCAGCGTGCCGATCTGATTCACCTTGACGAGAATGGCATTGGCGACGCCGGCATCGATGCCGCGCTGGAGGCGCTCGACGTTCGTGACGAAGAGATCGTCGCCGACGAGCTGCGCGCGTTCGCCGATCCGCTCGGTCAGCCGCCTCCAGTCGCCCCACTCGTCCTCCGCGAGCGGATCCTCGATGGAAACGATGGGGTAGCGGCCGCAGAGCGACTCCCAGAAGCCGATGAGCGCGTCCGCGTCTAGGCGCCGCCCTTCGAACTCATAGACGCCGTCGCGCCAGAGCTCCGTCATCGCGGGGTCGAGCGCAAGGGCGATGCGGTCGCGGTGGCCCGCCCGCTCCGCCGCCTCGAGGATCGCTTCGATCGCCTCCTCGCTCGAGCCGAGGTCGGGCGCGAAGCCGCCCTCGTCGCCGACCGCGGTCGCGAGGCCGCGTTCGTGCAGGAGCGCCTTGAGCGCATGGAAGACCTCGGCGCCAATCCTCAGCGCCTCCGAAAATGTCTGACCACCGGCGGGGACGACCATGAACTCCTGGAGGTCGAGCGAGTTCTGGGCGTGCGCCCCCCCGTTGACGACGTTCATGAGCGGCACGGGAAGCACACGCGCCTCCTCGCCGCCGATCCAGCGGTAGAGCGGCATGCCGGCCTCAGCCGCCGCCGCCTTCGCGGTCGCGAGCGAGCAGCCGAGCACCGCGTTGGCCCCGAGCCGACTCTTGTTCGGCGTCCCGTCCAGCTCGAGCAGGCGCTCGTCGACGGCGCGCTGGTCGCCGGCGTCGAGGCCGACGAGCACCGCCCGGATCTCTCCGTTTACATTGGCGACCGCCCTTGTGACTCCCTTGCCGCCGAACTCGCCGCCGCCGTCGCGCAGCTCGACGGCCTCGTGCGCCCCCGTCGAGGCTCCCGAGGGAACGCCCGCCCGCCCGAGGGCGCCCGACTCCAGACGCACGTCCACCTCGACAGTCGGGTTTCCGCGCGAGTCGAGGATCTGCCGTCCGTGGACGTCGGCGATCTTCATTTTCCCCCTTCTTTCGCCCGATCGAAGTACCGGTCCTTGTCGGCCACGGCGAGCTCTTTCCACTGCTGTCCTTCGCCCGCCGCGAGGCGCTCGGCTTCCTCCACCCGAGAGACGAAGCGGCGGCTCGTCTCGCGGAGAGCAAGCTCGGGATCGACGCCGAGATGGCGCGCGATGTTGACGGCAGCGAAGAGCACGTCCCCGAGCTCGTCGGGGCTGAATTCCTCACGGAGCTCGGCCAGCTCCTGCTCGAGATCTCCGAAGGCCGTCTCGGCATCCGGGTAGTCGAAGCCGACGACCGCGGCGCGCCGCTGCACCTTCTGCGCGTGAAGAAGCGACGGCAGCGTCTCCGGGAGATGGTGAAAAACGCCCTCCCGCCCCTCCTCCTCGGTTTTCAGGTCTTCCCACTGGCGCTTCACCGCGCCCGGGGTGTCCACATCGCTCTCGCCGAACACATGGGGGTGGCGGCGGACGAGCTTGTCGTGGATCGCCCGCGCGACTTCGGCCAAACCGCCTTGCCCCCGCTCCTCGAGCAGGAGGGCGAGGAAGTAGACCTGAAAGAGAAGATCTCCGAGCTCGTCCAGGAGCTTCGCGTCGTCACCGGCGCCGACGGCGTCGGCGACCTCGTAGGCCTCCTCCACCGTGTGAGGCACGATCGTCTCCGCCGTCTGGGCCCGGTCCCAGGGACAGTCGCGGCGCAGCCGCTCGGTCAGCTCCTGCAGATCGACGAGCGCCCGCGCCAAGGCGTCCCGATCGCTCAAGGCGTCATTTAGCCGGTCTCGGTTGTCGTCTCGGTCTGCGTCCCGGTCGTCGAGGGAGCGGGCGCAAATCCGGGCGCGTACGCGGTCTCGTCCGCGTACCTCTCCTTGAGGTCGGCGACCCAGCGGCGCATGGCCGCGTTCTGGCGCTGTTGGAGGAGCGTCGTGGAGATCGATTCCTTGACGTCCTCGAGCGGCGTGACCGACTTCGCCTTCGCGTCAGTCAGAACCTCGATGACGTGCCAGCCGAACTCCGTCTTGATCGGCTCCGAGAGATCGCCGGTCTCGGCGTCGAAGACGAACTTGTCGAAGGGCGCCACCGTACGGCCCTTCTGCGCCGTCATCTTTCCGCCCTCGGCTTTGGAGGCCTCGTCCTCGGTGAACTTCTTGGCGAGGGTCGCGAAGCCGGCGCCGTTCTGGAGCTGCCGGTAGATGTCCTGCGCCTTCGCCTTCGACTTGACGAGGATGTGTCGCACCTCGCGCGACTCCGGCTGCTCGAACTGCGCCTCGTTCTTCTTGTAGTAGGCCTGGATCGCCTGATCCGTCACCTTGACGCTTTTCGTGACCGAGTTGTAGATCTTCTCCGAGACGACCCGCGAACGGATCTCGTCGCGGACCTGCTGCTCCGTCAGCCCCTGACGCTCGAGCTCCTCCTCGTACTTCTTCTGGTCGCCCTGGAAGAACTGCTCCTTGAGCTCGTCGAGCCGCTTCGTGACCTCCTGGTCGGTCACCTTGATCCCCATCTCGGAGGCCTCCTGCCCCCACTGAGCCTCCTCGACGAGGCTCGTGACGATCGAGCTCTTGACGTCCTCGTACTCGGGCGTTCCGGCCTCCGGGAAGTCCTGTTCCTGCGCCTCGAAGGTCTTCTTCGCCTGCTCGATCAACCGGTCGAATTCGGTCCTCGCGATCTCGAACTCGCCGACGATCGCGATCGCGCCGGGCGGGACGTCAGGCTTGCCGGCCTCCTCCCCGCCGCAGCCTGCGGCCGCCAGCGCGAGCGCAAACAGCGAGATGGTCTTCCGCATCGAGAAGGTCATCGAGATTCCTAGGCGGCGAGCCGAAGATCGAGGATAGCATCGACGAGGCCGAGTGCCC
>JBBDMP010000206.1:0-11026 GCA_040878265.1 Gaiellales bacterium
TCGTGGTCCGGCTGGACGGCCCGATCGCAGAAGATACGGACACGTATGGGCGAACGCGGGTCGGCCCCGGAGGGCAGGCGGCCAATGTCGCTGCATGGGTGGCCGCGCTGGGCGGGCGCGCTCGCTTTGTCGGCAAGAGGGCTGCCGACCCTGCCGGGCGCATGCTGGCCCACGAGCTCGAGCGCCGCGGCGTCGAGATCGCAGGCCCGGAAGCGGAGTGCGGAACCGGGACCGTCGTCTCGATCGCGAGCGTGGACGGAAAGCGGACGATGTTGACGGATCGCGGCGTCTCCCCTGACTTCGGCCCTGACGAGCTGGAGGAGGACTGGCTGGCCGGCTGTGAGCGGCTACACGTCCCTGCCTACAGCCTCGTCGTCGAGCCCATTCGCGCTGCGGCCGTCGAGGCGGCGGCGGTCGCGCCGCGCGTCAGCGTCGACCTCTCCTCGACGACGGCGATCGAGGCCGGCGGCGTCGAGCAGTTTCGGGATCTGCTGGGCGGCCTCGGAGCAGACATCGTTTTCGGCAATGAGGCCGAGGTCGAGCTCCTCGGCGAGGTTCCGGCCGAGACCGTGGTCATCAAGCGCGGCGGCCGCGGGATCCTCGTCCGCCGAGACGGCGGCGAGTCCGAATGGCCCGCCGTCCCGGCGAAGGTCGTCGACACGACTGGTGCCGGCGATGCGTTCGCGGCGGGGTTCCTCGTCGGCGGCCCCGAGCTCGGCCTCACAGCGGCCGCGCGCTGCGTGTCCCAGATGGGGGCGTTTCCTCCTGGCTGAACTCCTTCGGATCCACCCCGAGGTCCGCGCGGCCCTCGAGGGGCGCCGGCCCGTCGTCGCGCTCGAGACGACCCTCGTCGCGCATGGCTTCCCCCGCGGAGAAGGAGCAGCCGTCGCGGCAGAGGCCGAACGCCGAGTCCGCGTCGCCTGGGCCGTGCCCGCCACGATCGGCGTCGTCGACGGCGTCATCAAGGTCGGGCTCGAGGAGGCCGACCTGGAGCGTTTTGCTTCCTCCCCGGACGCGCGCAAGGTCGGCCCGCGCGACCTCGCCGCGTGCACGATGCGGGGAGAGCTCGGCGCGACGACGGTTGGCGCGACGCTTGCCGTCTGCCGGGCGGCCGGGATCGGGTTCATGGGGACCGGAGGGCTCGGCGGGGTGCACCGCGGCTTCGCGCGCCTGCCCGACATCTCGGCCGACCTTGGTGAGCTCGCCCGTACCGAGGCACTCGTGGTCTGTTCGGGAGTGAAGTCCCTCCTCGACGTCCCTGCCACGGCCGAGCTCCTCGAGACGCTGGGCGTTCCAGTGCTCGGCTGGCGCACGGACGAGCTGCCGCTCTTCTACAAGGCGGGGGGCGGTCCGCGCGTCTCGCAGCGGGTCGAGTCCCCCGAGGACGCGGCGCAAATAGCCCAGTTCCACTGGCGGCTCGGTCGTCACTCGGCCCTCGTGCTCGCGCGTCCGCCGGACGAAAGCCTCGAGGTGGACGACCTGATCGAAGAGGCGCTCGCGGAGGCTGAAAAGGAGGGCGTTAGCGGCCAGGAGGTGACGCCGTTCGTCCTCGCTCGGCTGCACGAGCGAAGCGGCGGGCGGACGGTCGAAGTGAACAAGAACCTCATCGTCGAGAACGCGGCGCTCGCCGCCCAGGTAGCGGTTGCCTTCTCCAAGCTAACTTAGGGCCGTGCGGCTGCTCGTCGGCACGATCCTTGGACTCGCCCTGGCGGCGGCTGGATGCGGCGGCGGTGAGCCCCCGCCCGAGCCCGCATCCGCACCCTCTGCAACGGTCACTGCCACCGCCCCACCGGAGCTTGTGCCCACGGAGCCTGTGGCACCGGAGGCGAAGCCGCCGCCCGGAGCTCCGAAGTTCATCGCGGGCTACAGAGACTGGCCGAAGCTCAACGACCGGCCGATCGGGCCGCGCGACTCGGACCCGCACCTCGGCACGAAGAACGTCTACACCTCGGAAGTACAGCGGGCGAACGGCCGCTTCCCGAACGGGACGATCGTCGTCAAGGAGGCGAGTCGCCCCGGCAAGGACTTCATCGGCCTGCTCGCAACGATGCGAAAGCAGAAGGGAGCCGACCCGGAACACAACGACTGGGTCTTCGTCGAATACACGCGCGGCGGCGCCAACGAGTCGTTCTCGGAGCTCGCCCGCGGCACCGTCTGCTGGAGCTGCCACGTTGGTGCGGCCGAATCGGACTACGTCTTCACCGCGGAGTAGCTACTCGTCCACCCGCTCGACGGCGACGATGTCGTCCTCGGCGAACTCCACCTCGCCCGCCTCGCCCCAGCCGACGACATCGCCGCTCGGAAGGATGGCGACGGGCGCGATCACCGTGCCGTCCCGGAGGAGTAGGCGCGCCTGGCAAGCGCCGAAAGCGTCCTGCGGCCAGTCCGCCACCTCGGCCATGAGCCAGTCCGGCAGCCGAGGTGGATCGCCCAAGCTACCCGCCGAGCAGCTTGAGCAGCTCGTCGACCTCGAGCATCTCGTAGGACTGCGTGTGCACGCTGCCCCGCGCGCCGAGCGTGATCGAGACCTCGGCGATCACGGAGGCGTTCTCGGCCTCGACGATGTTGACGAAGTCGTACGGCCCGAGGACGAACCACTGATGCAACACCTTGACCCCGAGTTCCTCCACGTCTTTGTTCACTTCCGTGACGCGCTCGGGGTTCGCTCGCAGAGTCTGCAGACCCTGCTCGCTCAGCGTCGACAGCATCAGGTACTTGGGCATCTTTCCTCCCGCTCTCCGGTTGGCTGCCCGAGAATAGCCCGATCTAGCCGGTCTTGACCCGGGCCCGCTGCTCGAAGTAGAGGACGGCGAAGCCGAGGAAAAAGAGGGGCGCGAGCACGACGCGGACGAGTACCGCGGCCACGACGCTGCTCACATCCGCCAGCCCGCCCAGAGCCACTCCCAGGTAGAAGCCGAGGAAGATGAACAGGAGGACGAGCGCGGCCGCGACTCCGAACGCGTGCAGGTATTCGGCCCGGGCGAGCTGAAGAGAGCGCGTCAGCGAATGCCCGAGCCGGTCGAACCAGGTCTCCGCGTCGGCGTCGTCCTCGAGCATCGCTACGGGAATCGAGAAGCCCGTGACGGCGAGCCACGCGACCGCGAGCACGATGAGGAGGAGCTGGCTCAGCGCGATCGCGAAGGGAATCGCGACGATCACCGTGAGAACGAGGAGAGTGGGAAGCCGCGTGGCGACCCGGGCCCACGCCTCCGCGAACCCGTCTCCGGCGACGAGTCGCGCCGCCGCCGCGTAGGACGCGGTGAAGACGAGCGCGAAGACGAGGATGTCGAGGAGCTCGGGCGTCACAGCCGTCACGAGCAACGCGCAGCCGGCGAAGGCACCGAGGCCGAAGGCCGCGCCGATCCGGTCGCCGTAGAGGCGAACGGTCTCGGCGAGGACTTCCCCGAGCTTGAGCGGGCGGTCCGGCGGCGACACCGCGGAACATTAGGCTGGACGCGTGAAGCTCCGCGGCGTCTACGAGACGGTGCTGTATGCGGAGGACGTGGCGGCCACAGCGGCCTTCTACGCCGACGTGCTGGGACTCCGCGTCGTCGACGGCCCCGACGAGCGCTCCGCCGCCCTCCGCCTTGCCGACGGCGGCGTGCTGCTCCTCTTCGAGCCGCAGAGCTCTGCTGCGCCCGGCCGGCCGGTTCCCTCGCATGGGGCGACGGGCGCCGGCCACATCGCATTCGCCGTCGAGCCGGGGTCCCTCGGCGGGTGGGCGGCGGCCCTCCGGGAGCGCGGCCTCGAGATCGAGCAGGAGGTCGATTGGGAGCGCGGCTGCCGCTCGCTCTACCTCCGCGACCCGGCCGGGAACTCGGTCGAGCTCGTCGAGGGCGAGATCTGGCCTAAGAGCTGACTGTCGTCGTCCGCCTTCTGCCGGCCGTCGCGGCGTAGTCAGCGACCGAGGAGGATGAGCCGTCGCAGAAGGCGGCGACGGCGGTCGCGTCGCTCGTCCTCCTCCAGCCAGCGCGCCTTGAGCCGCTCGTGCATGAGCTTGAACTCCCGGCTGTTACGAGCCCACTCCGCCTTCTGCGCCTCGTAGCGCCGTCGCTCGTCAGGATTCATCTTCCGAGTCATCGTCCTCTTCGCGTCGCTCGAGAAGGAGGTCTATCTTGGCGTCGACCTGCATCAGCATCCGAATGATGCCATCGACTGTCTCGCGGTCAAGCGGAGCCTCACGACGCCACACGAGGACATCGTCCGCATGGGATCCCGGCCGCGCAAGATGTCCCGATCGGCCTAGGCCGCGGCCGGCTCGGCGAGAAGCTCGCCGAGCTTCAGCGGGCGGTCGGGCGGAGGCGACACCGCCGCGGAACATTAGTTACGTAAGAAGCTGGGGAAGCGGGCCGGGCCCGCTCCCCCAGTTCGTAGGGCCTGCTTACTTGTTTCGCCGGAACTTCACTAGGAATACGTCGTTGCTGCCGCCGCCCGCGTAACTGCTCTGGAAGGCGCCGTCCGTGACGGGGAAGTCCAGAGAGTTGGTGTCACCGGTCACGAATGCGTGGCCCGGGCGGTCGACGGCGATCATGTCGCCTGCGATGTCCGCGCGGTCCGCCTGGCTGCCGCCGAGGTAGGTCGAATAGACGAGCGAGGCACCTCCGAACGCGTCCGTGTCGAGCTCGGCCACGAAGGCGTCCGCCAACCCGCCGCCGTAGCTGCCCTGGAAGGCATCGGCTGTGACCGGGAAGTTGACCGAGCTAGCGCGCCCGGCTATGAAGGCGTGCCCGGCTCTGTTTACGGCCACCCCGCCGGAGGTGTCGGTGGCGCTGCCGCCGAGATACGTGGCGTAGAGGAGCGAGGCGTTCCCCGACGCTGTCGGGTCGAGTTTCGCCAGGAATCCGTCTCGCGCGCCCCCGCCGTAGGTCCCCTGGAACGCCGAGGCGGTCACGGGGAAGCTGGCCGAACCGCCGGCGCCGCTGGACCCGGTGGCACCGGTGAGAAGGAGGCGGCCGTCGCCGCCAACCGCCACGCCCGCGGCGGCATCAGGGCCGCCGCCGCCGAGATAGCTCGAATAGACGAGCCCCGCGGCTCCAACTGCATCCGGATCGAGCACCGTTACGAAGGCATCTGTGCCTCCCGACTTCGTCCCCTGGAAGGCGGTTGGCGTCACGGGGAAGTTGGCGGAATCGGTCACGCCCGAAATCACCACGCGACCCTGACTGTCCGCCGCGAGACCTTCGCGGTCGTCGATTCCGCTGCCGCCGAGGTAGGTCGCGTAGACGAGGGAGTCCTCTCCCGCTGCTGAGGTGTCGAACTCGGCCAGGAACGAGTCGAGCGCACCTCCTCCGTATTCAGCTTGAAAGGCTCCGGGCGTAGTCTCGATGTCGGTCGAAGCAGTGCGCGTGCTCAGGAAGACGTGCCCATCGGGCCCGACGGTCACACTCGGCCCGCGGTCGAAGTCGCTGCCGCCGAGATAGCTCGAGTAAACGAGGACGTCCGCTCCCGAGGCGTCCAGGTCGAGTTCGACGATGGCCGCGTCGAAGCCGCCGCCTCCGAGCTCTGACTGGTAGGCGCTGTCGGTAATCGGAAAATCGGAAGAATCCGTCCCAACGCCGACGATCACATGGCCGTCCTTCCCCAAGGCGACACTCGGACTGGCGTCGTTGTTGCTACCGCCGATGTACGTCGAGTAGAGGAGCGAGTCGCTCCCGGAAGCATCGGGGTCGAGCACCGCGAGGAAGGCGTCGCCGCCGCCGTCTTCGCCGCCTTGGAACGACTCCTGGAAAGCCCCGGCCGTGGTCGGAAAATCGGGGACGGGGGCCTGTCCCGATACGAACGCGCGGCCCTCCTCGTCGATCGCGATACCTCTCCCGCACTCGCAGAGGAACGGGTTCGTTCCGGGCGAGCCAAGGTAAGTCGAATAGGCGAGACCGGGGTCGATCACAAGCGGATAGCGCGGGTCGTAGCCCTTGCCGACGTCGAAGCCGTAGGAGATCTCACCCCCGGATCCGTCCTCGAGCGCGTACCGCGTCTCGACCGGGACCCTGCGACCGCCGATGTCTTGATAGCTGCGAGGCAGCGCGTCGGTCAGCGCGCCGAGCGAGGTCTGAATCAGAAGCTGTCCGGTCTTCCCGAGGGATAGGCCCTTGGCTCCCCCGTAAGCAAGGCGGATGTCCTCGACACGCGCACCGGGCCGGACGGCGAACTCGTACTTGAGCTCGCCCTTCCCACCCTGGAAGCGCGCGTCGATCCCGGGCCAGAGCTCTTCGTAGACCACCTGACCGTAGGTCGGGAGCCCGGTCTGCCACTTCCCAGGGTCGTTCCCCCTCAGATAGCTGACCTTGGCGGCGCGAAGGTTGTGAGCCTTCAGTGCGGCGCCCTGGCGCGCCCCGATGAAGCGCAGGTCGAGCACCGTTCCCTGGTTCGCCTGGTCGGAGAAGGACAGCACGGCTTTGTCGTCGGTGAAGTAGAACCCGTAACCCGGACCCTGGGCGTAGTAGCGCACCCGCGCATCCGTCTGGCCCGCGTTCGGAACGAACGAGAGCGGCAGCCTCGCGAACGCGTCGCGTACGCGCTCGTTGGCCGGATTCCGCTCGAACGCCGGAGCTGCGCCCCGCCCGGGCAACAGCCAGTACGCCAGCGCCCCACTAGCGATAAAGGCCCCGGCGAGAGCCAGGGCCGACATGAGCGCAGTCGAAGCGCGGAACGGGATTCCGTTCATTGCGACCTCCTCGGAATCAGGCTTCTGCGAGCGCGCCCTTCGCCTCCCTCGCTGCCGCGCAACGCTCGCGTACCAAAAGTTACGAGAATTATAGAACTCTGACGGGCGCGCGTCTAGAGCTCGGCCGAGACTAGGCGGCGGTCGCGGCCTCGATCGCAGCGGCCTTCTCGAAGACGAGCTCGCCGCCGCGCGCGTCCACGAGGATCGTGTCGCCCTCGGCGAACTCGCCCTCCAGCAGCCGCTTGGCGAGCTCGTTCTCCACGAGGCGCTGGAGCGCGCGCTTCAAGGGCCGCGCTCCGTACGCGGGATCCCAGCCAGCTTCGGCCAGGTGCTCCTTCGCCGCCTCCGTCAGCTCGACCGAGATGCCGCGCTCGGCCAGTCGCGCCCGCAAGCGCTCGAGCTGGAGCTCGACGATCTCGGACAGCTGCTCGCGGGTGAGCGGCTCGAAGACGACGATCTCGTCGATCCGGTTCAGGAACTCGGGCCTAAAACGCTCGCGCAACGAATCGGCCGAGCGGAGGTTCGAAGTCATGATGATGACGGTGTTGCGGAAGTCGACCGTTCGGCCCTGGCCGTCGGTCAGCCGCCCGTCGTCGAGGATCTGGAGCAGCACGTCGAAGACCTCGTTGTGCGCCTTCTCGATCTCGTCGAGGAGGACGACGGAGTACGGGCGCCGCCGCACTCCCTCTGTCAGTTGGCCGCCCTCGTCGTAGCCGATGTAGCCCGGCGGCGCGCCGATCAGGCGCGAGACCGTGTGCCGCTCCTGGTACTCGGACATGTCGAGTCGCACCATCGCCCGCTCGTCGTCGAACATGAACTCGGCGAGGGCGCGGGCGAGCTCGGTCTTCCCCACGCCGGTCGGCCCGAGGAAGATGAACGAGCCGATCGGCCGGTTCGGGTCCTGGAGACCGGTCCGCGCCCGCCGTAGCGCGTTCGCGACCGCCTCGACCGCCTCGTCCTGGCCGACGACCCGCTGGTGGAGGCGCTCCTCCATGTGGATGAGCTTCTCTGTCTCCCCTTCGAGCAGGCGCTCGACGGGGACGCCGGTCCAGCGAGCGACGACGGCGGCGATGTCGTCCTCGTCGACCTCCTCCTTGACCATCGGCTCGAAGTCGGCGTGCTGCTCGCGCTCGGCGAGCTCCTTCTCGAGCTCGGGCAGCTCCCCGTAGCGGATCTGCGCCACGCGCTCGAGCTCGCCGTTCCGCTCCGCGCGCTCGGCCTCCTGCCGCAGCTCGTCGACCTTGGTCATGATCTCCTTGACGCGCTCGAGCGCCTCGCGCTCCTTCGCCCAGCGGGCCGCCAGCTCGTCGCGGTGCGCCTTCGCGTTTGCCAGCTCGCGCTCGACGGGCTCGCGTACTTCCTTCTTCTCCTTGGCCATCGCCGCGAGCTCGATCTCGAGCTGGCGCACGCGGCGCTCGGCCTCGTCGAGCTCCAAGGGCGAGGAGTCGATCTCCATGCGCAAGCGCGACGCGGCCTCGTCAACGAGGTCGATCGCCTTGTCGGGGAGGAACCGGTCGGAGATGTAGCGGTCCGAGAGCACGGCGGCCGCAACGAGGGCCGCGTCTCGGATGCGAACGCCGTGATGTGCCTCGTAGCGCTCCTTGAGCCCGCGGAGGATGGCGATGGCGTCCGCCACCGAGGGCTCGCCGACGAAGATGGGCTGGAAGCGCCGCTCGAGCGCAGCGTCCTTCTCGATGTGCTTTCGGTACTCGTCGAGCGTCGTCGCGCCGATCGCGCGCAGCTCCCCGCGCGCGAGCATCGGCTTGAGCAGGTTGGCCGCGTCGACGGCCCCTTCGGCCGCACCGGCGCCGACGATCGTGTGCAGCTCGTCGATGAAGAGGATGATCTCGCCCCCGGCCGCCTTGATCTCGTTGAGGACGGCCTTCATTCGCTCCTCGAACTCGCCGCGGTACTTCGAGCCGGCGAGGAGCGCGCCGATGTCCAGCGCCCAGACCCGCTTGCCCTTGAGCCCCTCCGGCACGTCGCCGGCGACGATGCGCTGCGCGAGGCCCTCGACGATCGCCGTCTTGCCGACCCCGGGATCACCGATGAGCACCGGGTTGTTCTTCGTGCGCCGCGAGAGGACTTGCATGACGCGGCGGATCTCGTCGTCGCGGCCGATGACCGGGTCGAGCTTGCCCTCCTCGGCGAGCTCGGTCAGGTCACGGCCGAACTTCTCCAGGGCCTGGTAGGAGCCCTCCGGGTCCTGCGAGGTGACCCGCTGGGAGCCGCGCACCTGCTGCAGCGCCGCCAGCAGCGCGTCGTGCGGAACGACGTCGAGGGCGAGCAGGAGATGCTCGACCGAGACAAACTCGTCGTCGAGCCCGCGCATCTCCTCCTCGGCGCGGTCGAGAACCTGCCCGAACGCGGTCGAGGCACGCGGCTGCTGCTGGGCGCCGGCAATCGCCGGCTTCGCCGAGAGCTGGCCCTCGGCCTGCTGCCGCAGCGCGTCGACGGACTGCCCGGCGCGCTCGGCGAGCGTACGGGGCAGCTCCTGGTCGAGGAGCGCGAGCGTGAGGTGCTCGGGGTAGACCTCGGGGTTGCCGCGCCGGCGCGCGTCCTCCATGGCCGCGCCGATCGCTTCCTGGCTTTTCAGCGTCAGCTTCTGGAAGTCCATCCTGTCCTTTCAGGATGCGGGCCCGGGTCGCGGTAGAGGACGATCTCGCGCCGGTACTGCTTGTGCACGTTGCGGATCTCCTCGCGCATCTGCCGCTCCGTGCGGTCGAGCCGGGAGCGCAGCCGACTGAGCTCGTCCTCGAGGCGCATCACCGTCTCGACGCCTGCGAGGTTGAGGCCTAGCTCGCTCGTCAGCCGCTGGATGAGGCGGAGGCGCTCCAGGTCGGCCTCTGAATAGAGGCGTGTCCCGCCCGGCGTGCGGCTGGGACGCAGCAGCCCCTTGGCCTCGTAGATGCGCAGGGTCTGAGGGTGCATGCCGACGAGCTCGGCTGCGACGGAGATCATGTAGCGAGGCCGCTCGTCCATTAGCCGGCGACCTTCCTAAGCTCCTCGAGCAGCTCACGCTCGCGCTTGTTGACGCGCTTGGGCACGTCGATCCGGACGCGGGCGAGCACGTCTCCCTTGCCCCCGCCCTTCAACTTGGGGGCGCCGCGCCCACGGATCCGGAACAGCTTGCCCGGCTCCGTGCCGGCCGGAATCTTCAGCGAGACGGGGCCGTCGGGCGTCGGGACCTCGACCTCGCCGCCGAGGGCGAGAGTCGAGTAGCCGAGCGGCACGTCGACGACCAAGTCTGAGCCCTTGCGCTCGTAGACCGGTGAAGGGGCCACCCGGGTCGTAACGATGAGGTCGCCCGGCGGACCGCCGTTCAGGCCCACCTCACCCTTGCCTTTGAGGCGGATCTGCGTGCCGTCCTTGACGCCGGCGGGGATCTTGACCGTGTAGCGCTTCGTCCGCCGCTCGCGCCCGGAGCCGCCGCACTGCCGGCACGGCTTCTCGATCACGGTGCCGTTCCCGCCACAGCGGGGGCAGGGAGTCGAGAAGGCAAAGAAGCCCTGGTCGTCGGCGGTGACGCCGCGACCGCGGCACACCGGACAGATCTGCGGCGTCGTCCCGGGCTCGGCGCCGCTGCCCTTGCAGGCGGAGCACGCCGTCTCGAGCTCGACCGGGATCTTCGTCGTCAGCCCCTTGAGGGAGTCCTCGAAGGAGAGGTTGACCTGCACCTCGACGTCGCGGCCTCGACTCTCGCGACGACGCGTCCGGTTCCCGCCCGGCGCGCTACCCCCAAAGATGCCGCCGAGGAGGTCGGACAGGTCGCCGAGGTCGCCGAGATTGCCGGCCCAGTTGAAGTTGGTGGAGTTGCCGCCCGCGCCGGAGAACATCCGAGAGCCGATCTGGTCGTATTCCTTGCGCTTCTTCGAGTCCGAGAGGACGTCGTAGGCTTGCTGGACCTCCTTGAAGCGCTCCTCGGCCGCCTTGTCGTCGGGGTTGCGGTCCGGGTGGTGCTGGCGCGCGAGCTTGCGGTAGGCCTTCTTGATCTCGTCGGCCGCGGCGCCTTTGCCCACGCCGAGGGTCTCGTAGAGATCTCTCATTCGCCCTGGGAGATGACGACCCGGGCCGGCCGCAGCACGCGGTCGCCGAGGCGGTAGCCCTTCTGGAGCACCTCGATGATGGCGCCCTCGTCCTCCTCGGACGGCTGCGAGAGGAGCGCCTCGTGCACGTGCGGGTCGAACTTCCCGTTCGTCTCGATCTCGACGAGCCCCTCCTTGGCGAGCGCCTCCGAGAGCTCGCGGTGAACGAGGCGAACGCCTTCCTCCACGCTACGCGTCGATGTATCACGCGCATGCAGGGCCCGCTCCAGGTCGTCGAGCGCGGGCAGGAGCTCCTTCGCCAGCCGCTCGTGGGCCC
>JBBDMP010000207.1:0-2008 GCA_040878265.1 Gaiellales bacterium
CTCCAGAAGGGCGAGGAAGGCCACAGCCTGTTCGATCCGCGAGAGTCCGTCAACCTCGCGGTCGAAGACGAAGCGCCGCCGCTGGCGCAGCACCGCCCGGAACCGCTCGAGGAAGACGGAGACGGGCGGAAAGGTGAGCACGAGGTGGCCGAGCGACGGCTCGGGCGGCGCAGCCGCGAGCGCCCGCAGCGCGAGCGCCAGAAGCTCGGGCTCCTGTCGGGCCAGCGGCCTCGACGGCACAGGCGCAAGCGGCGCCGGCCCGAGTCGGAAGAAACGGTCGGACTCCGCCTCGAGCCGCTCCTCCATCCAAGCCGCGGCCGCCTTGAAGCGGCGGTAGAGCGCGAGCCGCTCGGCCAGCTCGCCGGCTGCGTCCTCCGGGTCTAGCTCCTCCCAGTCGCCCTCCTCGTCCGGGAAGAGTTGACGAGCCTTGAGATCTAGGAGCGCGGCGAAAAGCACCAGGAACTCGCCCCAGATCTCGATTTCAGTCCGCGAGAAATGCGGAGCATTTATCGCGGTCAAGATGATTTCCGCGATCTCCAGATCCCCAAGCTCGAGCTCCTCCTTGAGCACAAGGGTGAGGAGCAGGTCGAACGGGCCCTCGAAGGCGTCGAGGTCCAGGTCGAGATCTCTAACCGCGGTGGCGCCCAAAGCGAGCGCCGATCCTAGCCTCAGCGGCGGACGCGCCCCTTCGGCAGGGCCATCTTCTTAAGTCCCGGCGCGTCTTCGCCGCGCCGGGAGGGGGGCTTGGCGCTC
Source organism: Gaiellales bacterium (assembly GCA_040878265.1). Taxonomy (GTDB): domain Bacteria; phylum Actinomycetota; class Thermoleophilia; order Gaiellales; family Gaiellaceae; genus JBBDMP01. The sequence continues at coordinate 754 of JBBDMP010000207.1, forward strand.
TCCGATCGCCGTTGGGCCCAGATGAAGGTGAGCACGGCAGCGACGAAGAGGGCCACAGAGACGTAGAAGTTGATCCGGAAGCCGAGGTACTCCTTCGACGGGTCGACGCGGATGAGCTCCTCGAACGCGCGGCCGAACGTGTACCACGCGACGTAGAGGGCGAAGAGCCCGGGGGGCTTGATGCGAAAGCGGCGGTCGAGCCACAGAAGCACCGCGACCCCGATGAGGTTCCAGCCGAGCTCGTAGAGAAAGGTCGGATGAAAGGTCTCCGAGTTCGCGAACCCGTCCGGGCGGTTCACCGGATCGATCTCGAGGGCCCACGGAAGGTCGGTCGGTTCGCCGAAGAGCTCCTGGTTGAAGTAATTGCCGACACGGCCGATCGCCTGCCCGAGCAGGAGCCCGGGGGCGACGGCGTCCATGAACTGGAGCACGCTCACCCCAGCCCGCTTGACGACGAAGGCGCCCCCGAGCACACCGCCGGCGATCCCGCCCCAGACGCCCAGCCCTCCCTCCCAGATGGCGAACGGGCCCCACCACTCGTCGGGCACCTCGTTCCAGCTCGTGGCCAGGTGGTAGAGCCGCGCGCCGACAACGCCCCCGGCCACGCCCCACATGGCCACGCGGAAGACGAGATCCCAGTCGCCCCCCCGCCTCGTCCAGCGGTAGCCGATGAGGAAAGTCCCGGCCAGGATCCCCAGGAGGAGCATGACGCCGTAGGCGTGCAGCTCGAGCGGGCCGATGTCGATCGAGCCGCTCGACGGGCTGGGGATGGACGCCAGGAGTACGCTCACCGGCCGCAGATTAGACTCGCGCCGTGATCACGGGCGCGCACGTGACGATCTTCGCGGAGGACGCCGAGGCCGCCCGCGCCTTCTTCCGCGACGTGCTCGGCTTTCCTCACGTGGACGCCGGCGACGGGTGGCTGATCTTCGCAGCGCCGCCGACCGAGATCGGCATTCACCCGGGAGCCGGCTGGGGACAAGGCGAGGGCCAGCATCTGCTCTTCCTCATGTGCGACGACATCGAGCGCACCGTGGAGGAGCTCACACAGAAGGGCGTCGAGTTCGTGGAGCCGATCACCGACGAGGGGTTCGGCCTGACGACCAGCCTGAAGGTGCCGGGCGCGGGCCGGCTCGGTCTCTACCAGCCGGCGTACGAATTACCTCACCCGTAGGGGCGGGATTTATCCCGCCCTAGAGGAGGATCTGCAGGGCGACGTCCGCAGGACAGCCCTGCCGGAGGAGCTCCGTCGCGC
>JBBDMP010000208.1:0-2004 GCA_040878265.1 Gaiellales bacterium
AGTGGTCGAAGTCGCGGTAGCGGTAGAGCTCGCGGATCCCTTCGACTGTGTCGGCCGGGAGCCTGTAATCGTTCTTCCGGGCGATGTCGAGCAGCGTCTCGGGGCGCACCGTGGCCTCGAGATGGACGTGCAGCTCGATCTTGGGGTAGGAGTGGGACGACCCGCGCTGGGTATCCTGCACAGCCGCGGAGCGTACCGAGTCGCCCGCAGCCGAGGCCTCAAGGAGGGATTCGCGAATGGCACGAGCTTCGACGCAGCGCCGCCGCCGCCCGCGGTCGCATGCTCCTCGAAGCAAGCCGCGTAGCAGCCCCGAAGACCTGATGTTCTTTCCCCGGCTTCGCCGCCGGGCGAAATGGGTCTTCCTCTTTCTCGCGATCGCGTTCGGGCTCGGCTTCGTCGCCTTCGGCGTGGGGACCGGAGTGTCCGGCACGAGCCTCGGAGACGTCCTCCAGGACTTCCTGAACCGCGAGCCCGAGGGCATCCAGTCGGTCGAGGACGCCCGCAAAGCGGCGCAGGAGCGCCCGAACGACGTCCAGGCCCAGATCACCTATGCCACCGCTCTCCAGGCAAACGGCAGGCGGCCGGCGGCGATCGCCGTCCTCGAGCGCTACACGACGCGTAAGCCGCGTGACGGTCAGGCCCTACGCCAGCTCGCCCTCATGTGGGGCGCCGAGGCCGGGCTGGCCCGGGAGGCCGCGCAGATCGCGAGCGCCGAAGCGCAGCAGATCTCGCTCCAAGAGACGCTTGCGCCGACCGAGGGCGGCGGCTTCTTCCAGGAGGTCGCCGGCAACCGGATCTCCGAGACCCTGGCCCAGGAGGCGCAGGCGAAAGCGGCGGAGGCCCAGGGCCGCGCCCTCCGTGCGGCGGGGGAGGAAGCGACCGCGTGGCGGGACCTCAGCCTGCTCACGCCCGAGGACTCGGGCGTCTTCCTCCAGCTCGGGATCGCGTCCGAGGGTTCCGGGGATATCGAGGCCGCAATTGCCGCATACGAGAAGTTTCTCGAGCTTGCCCCCGACGACTCACGCGCCGACGTTGTCCAGCAGCAGATCGACCTGCTCAAGGCCAACCAGGGGTAACAGAGCGGCTAAGGTACGCGCTCGGCAGCGACCAGGGGGACGCATGAACTTCGACATCAAGACGGAGCCGCTCGAGAACGACGCCTACGTGATTGCGCTCTCGGGCGAGGTCGATCTCTATACGGCGCCCGAGTTCAAGCAGCAGCTGCTCGAAGTGATCGGACAGAACGCCAAGTACGTCGTCGTCGACCTCTCGGACACGACCTTCATCGACTCGACGACTCTCGGGGTGCTCGTCGGAGGCGTCAAGCGTCTGCGGCCGAACGGCGGCCAGCTCGCCCTCGTGTGCAGCGACCGGAACATCACGAAGATCTTCGAGATTACGGGCCTGGACAAGGTGTTCCCCATCTACGGGACGCGCGTCGAGGCGCTCGAGCAGGTCGGCCAGCCCGCTTCCCCAGCGTAGACGAAGGTGGGTCGCGTCCTCGCGGTCTCGCTGCTCGTTGCGGCGCTCGTGCTCGCGGGCTGCGGGGGCGAGGAGACGACCGGGTTCGAAGGCGCCGACGTCGCGAACGGGAAAGCGCTCTTCGTCCAGGGCCCCGGCGGCGGTAAGCCGAGCTGCGGCGGCTGCCACACCCTCGCCGACGCGGCGACCGTCTCACAGGTCGGGCCGAGCCTTGACGACGCCTTCCAGCGCATGCGGGAGGAGGGTTTCGAGGAGTCGACGATCTTCGCGGTGACGCTCGAGCAGATCGACCTGGCCGTGCTGCCGATGCCCGCCGACATCGTCACGGGCCAGGACGCCGTCGACGTCGCCGCCTACGTCGCGCGCTTCGCCGGCAAGCCGCCGGTCGAGCAAGGCGGCCAGACCACGGGCGCTACGACGACTTCGCCGTAGGGGCGGGGTTTACCCCGCCCGCCGAGGCCGCCTCGGCCTCGAGATCGACGACGACGTGCGCGATCGGAAGGTCGTAGGCGGCCCGCACGA
>JBBDMP010000209.1:0-10945 GCA_040878265.1 Gaiellales bacterium
CGGGAATCGTGGCGGCGCATGCAGGCGCGCTGGGACGAGGTGGTGGCGGCCGAGCCCGACCCGCGGCTCTGGATCGCGGTCCTGGGCCGCGCGTTCCTCGAGTCGCAAGTACACCGCCCGGTGGTCTCGAACCTCTGGATCCAGGCGCTCGCGGAGTCGAGCGAGGACCGGGAGATCGCCCGCTACATGCGCAAGCACATGCGGGAGGTGCACCGTTACGTGACGTCTGTGATCCGCCGGGCGCAGGCGGAAGACGCGCTTCCGTCCGATCGCGATCCGGAAGCCGAGGCCTGGATCTTCCTCGGTCTCGGGCTCCTCTCGATGGCCGACCGCGCGGTGGGCGGCGTGATGAACGACATGTGGCCCGAGATTCGCCGCTCGCGCCTGCGCTGGCTCACCGCCGACGCCGTCGACTCGCTCTAGCGACTCCCCTAGTGCCCTAAACGGGCGCGACCGTAACGGGGGATAGACGAAGAGGGCCGTGCGCCCGATGCTTTGGGCATGTATGGAGCCCTCAACCAGGCGACAACCCGGGGCTCCGGCTCTGCGGCCCAGCCGATGCCTCCGGGTTGGTGTCGCCTGGAATCTGGCGCGCCTTCCGAACCCCTCTGCCTGGCGTCTGGCAGATATGCGGATTCACGTCGGACTATAGCGACCGACTCGAATAAGTCAAGTAACCTTGTGAAGTAATCTTTTCCTTCGTATAGTTCACATTAGATGGCCGATCAGATCACACTCTCGACCCGCATTAAGACCGGCTCCCGCTCCACGCTGGGCGACCGCGTTCGCCAGCTGCGTGTGGCGAAGGGGTTCACCCAGACCGAGCTCGCGGGCGAGCGCTTTTCGAAGGAGTACGTCAGCCAGATCGAGCGCGGCAAGACCCGCCCGACCGCCGACACGATCGAGTGGATCGCCGAGCGGCTGGGCGTCGACAAGGGCTTCCTCGAAAGCGGCGTTTCCTCGAGCGAGCGCGAGCGCGTCGACAGCGTCATCGCGCGCGCAGAGGCGACGCTCGAGTCGCATGAATACGACGAGGTTGTCTCGACGCTCGCCGGCATCGCAGATGCTCTGAAGGAAGTCTTCGCGCCGGACCTCGAGCTTCGCGCCCTCAGCGCCGAGGCCTGGGCCCGCATGTACGGCGGGCAGGTCCGCGAGGCGATCGCCCTGCTCGAGCGGGCGCGCGTCCTCGCCGAGGGGCCCGAGTTCACCGACGTTGACCGGGCGGACGTCCTCTTCCGCCTCGGTGCGTGCCGCTTCAAGCTCTCCTCGATCCAGACCTCGGTCGCGCTGCTCACGCAGTCGCTCGAGCTCGCAGAGCGCTCCGGCCTGCCTTCCGACCGGCTCCGGTCCCTGATCTTCGAGTGGCGCTCGCGCTGCTACCAGCGCCAGCGGGACTTCGAGGCTGCACGGGAGGACGTCGAGCGCGCCCTCGAGCTGGCTGAGGCCCAGAACGACAAGTACGCGCTCGCGCAGGCCCACTTCCAGGCCTCGCTCATCGCCGACCGGGACGGGCGGTGGGTTCTGGCCCGCTCGCACGCAGAGCGCGCGAAGGCCCTCTACGAGGAGATCTCGCACCGCGCCAACGTCGGCAAGCTCCTGAACAACCTCGGCGCGTTCAATTTCCTGCTCGGCAAGCCCGAGGAGGCGATCGCACAGCTCAAGGACGCCTTCCGCGTCGCGCTCGAGGTCGGCAGCGACACAGACGCGGCTTACGCGGTCAGCTCTCTCGCCCAGGTGCACCTGCGCACAGGCGAGTTTCAGCTCGCAGAGGAGCAGGCGCGCCACGCGCTCGAGCTCCTCGACGGGCGCGAAGACGTGGTCGACGAGATCGGCAACGCCCAGCTCGTCCTCGGTCGTTCGCTCCTCGAGCAGGAGCGTCTGGACGAGGCCGAGGAGCTGTTCGGCCTCGCCGAGAAGAGCCTGGGCCAGGTTTCGTCGGCAAGCCATCTCGCGGCGGCGTGGGTCGCGCAAGGCGACCTCGCGGCCCGTCGCGGAGACGACCGCCGAGCCGCGCAGCTGTACCGGCGCGCGGCCGAGGCGCTTCAGGACTTCAGGTTCTAGGAAAGGAGGTGAAGCTGAAAATGACGAACAAGGTGACCCTGCTGGTAGCTCTTACGAGCCTCGCGGCGTTCCTCGCCAAGTTCCAGGGTTTCTGGGGCTTGCACAACGGCGGCTAGGGGCGGAAGGACAGCGGCTCTAGGCGTCGAAGTAATGCGGCGCGCGAGCCGAGACTTATGACCATGGAACCGCGTCCTTCCCTCCGTCCGCTTGCCCCGCTGATCGGGACCTTGGCGCTTGAGTGGTGCCTCGCCGCAGGTCTGATCGCGGCCCAGATCGCCTAACCAGCCCGCAGGCAGCTAGCCCGGCTCGACCGTGGCCTGAATGCATTCGCGGAGGCTGACCACGCCTATCGTGCGGCCGCCCTCCACCACCGGCAGGTGGCGGAAGCCGTGGTCGAGCATCGTCCGGATCGCCTCCTCGCCCGTCGTCGACTCGGACGCGGTGATCGGGTCCTCCGTCATCCATTCGCGCACGCGCGCCTCGCTCGTGTGCACGCGGCCGGCGACGGCCTTCAGCAGGTCGCGCTCGGTGAGGATCCCGATCAGGCGGCCGTGGTCGAGCACGATCGCAGAACCGACGCCCTGGCCGGTCATCTGCTCCGCCGCCTCGCCCAGGGTGTCCTCGGGAGCGACCGAGACGAGCTCGCCGGTTATCAGCTCCCCGAGGTTCTTCATGTGCGCGAGAATAGCCCCTACGTCCGGGGCGAGTAGGATGGCTTCACTTACTGAAGCAAGCGGGAAGGAGAGAGATGGCGGAAAACGGCTACGCGAAGCCGGTGCTCGTCACCAGCGACTGGCTGGCGGAGCACCTGAACGACGGCAAGGTCGTCGTCGCGGAGGTGGACGAGAACCCGGACCTCTACGACGAGGGCCACATCCCCGGCGCCGCCAAGCTTCACTGGCGCGACGATCTCCAGGATCCCGTCGAGCGAGACATCATCGACCGCGAGACCTTCGAGCGCGTCCTCGGGGAGCGCGGCATCGACAACGGCACCACGGTCGTCCTCTATGGCGACAAGAACAACTGGTTCGCCGCCTACGCGTACTGGTACCTCAAGACCTACGGCCACGCCGACGCCCGCATCCTCGACGGCGGCCGGCAGAAGTGGATCGACGAGGGCCGCGAGCTCACGACCGATACGCCGTCACCCGAACGGAAGGAGTACAGCGCGCAGGAACGAGACGAGTCGATCCGCGCCTACCGCGACGAGGTGCGCAAGTGGATTGAGGAGGCGAACCGAGCGCTCGTGGACGTCCGCTCGCCGGGCGAGTACTCCGGCGATCTCATCGCGCCGCCCGGCTACGAGCAGGAAGGTGCGCAGCGGGGCGGGCACATCCCGGGCGCCGCGTCGATCCCCTGGGCGAGCGCCGTGCGCGACGACGGCACGTTCAAGTCACCGAACGAGCTCCGCGAGCTGTACGGCGGCAAGGGGATCACGCCCGACAAGGAGGTCACCGCGTACTGCCGCATCGGCGAGCGCAGCGCGCATACCTGGTTCGTCCTCAGGGAGCTTCTGGGCTACGAGAACGTCCGCAACTACGACGGCTCGTGGACCGAATGGGGCAATCTCGTGGACGTGCCCATAGAAAAGGGCTCTTGACCCGAGTTTCGTAACAGGTCGTAGCATCTTTTTCGTTCTCAAGAGGAGGTTCGGGATGAGAATTTGGGCAGTCTGCGCGGCGGTTGCCGCGCTGGTCGCGTTCGCACTCGTGGCCCCGGCCGCGGCGGACAAGCGCTCCTCGTTCGAGGTCTGGGCGGTCGACCAGTCCGACACGACGGCCGACGGCGGCGGGACCCTCTACATCTACGACGGCCCGTCGCTCGCCGGGCGCGCCGCCCCGAGGGGGGCACCGCGCGTCGTCGACCTCAGCGGGGCGGCCCGGGGGCTGTGCTTGGCCCAAACGGGCACTGCGCCGCGCCGGCCGCACATGCTCATGTTCAATGCGACGAGCTCGCACGGGATCCTCGCCTTCGTGGCGACGGGGCACGTGCTCTTCCTCGACGCGGACGCCGCGCCGGTCGCCTGCATCGACGTGGGCGCCCAGGCGCACGCAGCCTTCCCCGCGCCCGATGACTCGTACGTCGTCGTCGCGGACCAGAACGGCAAGAAGCTGCACTGGATCGCGACCGACTACGGGGCGAACGCGTTCGCGCTCCAAGGCACGCTCGACCTCCTGCCCTTCCAGGGAGCCGCGCGTCCGGACAACGCGCCGATCTGCCCGATCGTCGACTCGACGAGCACGCTCACGTTCGTGACGCTGCGCGGCGGGGGTCTGCTCGTGGTCGACACGCGGGATGCCGCGATGGAGGTCGTGGGGCGCTATGACCTCGCCGCCGTGCATCCGAACGGCTGCGGGGGGATCGAGACCGGCGGCAAGATGTACATCACGTCGGGTGGCGGCACCGCCGCGAACCCGGTCGAGTCCGACCTCTATGCCTTCCCGCTCACGGGCTATGCGGCGGCGAATCCCGAGAACGCGCCTGCCCGGACGCTTGTCTTCAGCCGCGATGGCGAGGGCTTCGTCGATACGCACGGCGGTGCACTTACTAAGCACGGGCGCTACCTGTGGCTCGCCGATCGGGCTGACAACTCGATCACGGTCGTCAACACGAGAACGGACGCGATCGTGAACGAGATCGAGCTCGTGGGCGCCCTGTCGAGCGACCCGGCGCCCGATTTGCTGGGTGCCTCGCCGAGTGGGAACCGGATTTTCATGACGCTCCGCGGCCCGGTTCCGCTCACCGGCAATGCTCCGGGCGTCAACAACGCCGTGGGGTCAACTCCCGGCGTCGGCGTTCTGCGTGTGACGAAGGGAGGACGCGACGGCGTCTTCCAGGGGATCGCGCGGATCACGCATGTGGTGGGAGGAGTGGAGACCGCCGACCCGCACGGCCTCGCGATCAGGATGAAGTAGGGGCCGGGCATGCCCGGCCCCTACATTCGTCGCGTAGGGGCCGGATTTATCCGGCCCGCAGGAGGGGACGGGTGAGGCAAGTCGGCCCCCCGTCCCCCTTCCGCGAGATCTCGTCTCCGCGGTAGACGCGGACCTCGACGCCCGCGCGCTCCAGCCGGCGGCGCGTCTGGTCGTTTCCCTCGAGCGCGAGCGCTACGCGAGGGCCGAGCGCGAGCACGTTCGGTCCCATCGACTCGAACTCCTCGTCCGGGACCTCGACGAGCTCCACCCCTCGCTCGGCGAGGAGCTGGACGAGGCGGGTCGGCATGAGCGGCGGATAGGCGACCGCGAGGTCGGCGTCCAGCGGTGAGACGAGGGACATGAGGTGGAGCACCTCGCCGGGCCCGTGCAGGTGCGGAAGGTCGAAAGCGAGCACGTCGACATCGGGGAGCGCGAGCCGGAGGGCCTCGACGCCAGCCTCGTTCGTCCGGTAACCGACGCCGACGAGGAGCGTGCGCTCGTCGAGCCAGATCGTGTCCCCTCCTTCGACGGTCGCGGGAGCCTCCAGGCGGGCGGCGATGGGAACGCCGACCTCGACGAGATCGGCCGCCATCGCCTCGACCTCGGCTCGCCGGCCTTCCTTGCCCGGACGGAGGAGGAGAGCGCCCTCGTCCGTGACGAGCGCCGGGTCGTACACGTAGATGGAGTCCGGGCACATCGGCACCGGGGTCTCGGCGAGGATCACCTCTGCGCCGGCGTCCTCGAGCTGGGCGCGGAACGCCTCATGCTCCTCGAGCATGCGCGTTGGCTCGGGCTCTGCGCGCCAGCCGAAGACGCGCCATGCGACTGCGTCCTCGGGCCGGGGGGCGCGGACGAGCACGCGGCGCAACCGGCCGCTCATGCTCTGGCAACCGAACAGCCTGGCGCTAACCTCCATGCGATGGAGACTACTGCGCGGCTCACGACGCTCGAAACGGGAGGCGGGTGCGCGGCCAAGTACGCCGCGGCCAGGCTCGAGGAGCTCCTGGCGGGATTCGCGCCCGGGGGAGCGGACAACCTGCTCGTCGGGCTCGACCCTCCCGACGACGCCGCGGTCTACAAGCTCGACGAAGAGCGGGCGCTCGTCGTCACGACGGATTTCTTCCCGCCGCTCGTCGACGACCCTGCTCTCTACGGGGCGATTGCGGCGACGAACGCTCTCAACGACGTCTTCGCGATGGGCGGGAGGCCTCTCGTCGCTCTCTCGATTGCCGCCTTTCCCGAGGAGCTGCCGATCGAGGCCGTTCGCGCCGTCTTCGACGGGGCGGCCGAGAAGGTGCGAGAGGCGGGCGCCGTGCTCGCCGGCGGCCACACGATTCGCGATGCTGAGCCCAAGTACGGCCTCGCTGTGGTCGGCACGGTCCGCCCTGACGGAATCTGGCCGAAGGGCGGCGCGCGGGCGGGGGATGCCCTGTTCCTGACGAAGCCGCTCGGCACCGGGCTTGTGCTGACCGGCGTGCGCAAGGGTGCGCTCGGCGACGAGGAGTTCCGGGCCGCCGCGGACGCGATGACGACCCTGAACGCGCGCGCGGCCGATGCGCTGCGCGCGTTCGAGCCGAACGCGGTCACAGACGTGACCGGGTTCGGGCTCTTCGGCCACGCGCACGAGATGGCGGCTCAGAGTGGTGTGCGCGTCGCGCTCGACTCGGAGCGGCTGCCCGCGCTGCCCGGGGCTATGGAGATGGCGGCGCGGGGGCTGACGACCGGCGGCGACCCCCGCAACCGTGAGTTCCTGGGGCCCGTCATCGAGGTAGACGGCGTGCCCGAGGCCGTCCTCACGCTCGGGTTCGACCCGCAGACCGGCGGCGGCCTGCTCGTCTCGCTCCCCGCTGAGAAGGCGGCGACCCTGGAAGCCCAGTTCCGCGCGCAGGACCTCCTGCTCGCCCGCGTCGGGCGGGTGGAGGCCGGCCGGGGCATCACGGTCACCTGATGGAGGCCGGGGCCACCCGGGCCTCGCGCCTGCCCGCCGTCTCGCTCGGGGTCTTCCGCGGGCTGACGTACGCCGCTCTCGGCGCGCTCCTCCTCATCGTCGTGAGCGGAGCCACAGTGCGCCTCACCGCCTCGGGGCTCGGGTGCGAGAACTGGCCTCGCTGCGGCGAGACGTTTCTCCCCGAGAAGGACTTCCACGCGCTCGTCGAGTTCGGGAACCGAGTTGTCGGGTTCGCTGTCGGCATCGTCACGCTCCTGGTCGCGGGCGCGGCCTGGCGCGTGGAACGCCTCCCCCGCTGGCTCGTCTGGGCGGCGACCGCGCTGCCCTTCACCGTGCTCGCGCAGGGGGTACTCGGCGGGGTCACGGTCGTTTTCGAGCTCCATCCGCTCATCGTGATGGCGCATTTCCTCCTCTCGCTCGTCGCCATCGCCGTCGCCGTCCTCGTCGTCCTGGGCGCGCTCGGCCTGAGCGACGGCGAGCGGCCCGCTCCCGCAGCCACGGCGCTCGCGCTTGCCGCCGTCCCCAGTGCCCTCGTCCTCGTCGTCACCGGTGCGCTCGTCACCGCCGCCGGACCTCATTCCGGCGGTGAGGAGATCGCGCGGTTCGGCAACGTGCTGGACGCCGTGCACGTCCACATCGGGGCGACCGCGGTCTTCGGCGTCACGTTCCTCGGCCTCGTCGTGGCTCTCGCGGCTGGGCGGCTCCGCACCGAGCTGGCGCTTGCGGGCGGCGTCTTGGCCCTCCTCATGGCTCAGATGGCGATCGGGGAGGTGCAGTGGCGAAACGGCCTCCCCTGGGGCCTCGTGCTCGTCCACGTCGGTCTCGCCACGCTCGTGTGGACGGGCGTCGTCGCCCTGGCCGGCCGCCTCGTACTCCGGTCGCGAAGGCTTGCGCTTCCCTAGAATCCGGGCATCGGGACGCACGTCCGCATCGAGCGCCGCCCGACGCTGCGACGGCCCGTTCTCGTCGCCGCCTTCCGAGGCTGGAACGATGGGGCACAGGGCGCTTCTCTCGCCGCCAGCTTCCTCGCGCAGTCGTGGCAGGCACGGCGTTTCGCCGACGTCGACCCCGAGGAGTTCTTCGACTTCCAGGCGACCCGCCCGCACGTAGCGCTCGAGGGCGGGATCACTCGCCGGATTGTCTGGCCGGAGACGTCCTTCTACCACGCCTCCATCCCCGAGACGGAGCGGGACGCCGTGCTCGTGCTCGGGTTCGAGCCGAACCTCCGCTGGCGCACGTTCACAGACGAGGTCGTTGCGGTTGCCCGCGACCTCGGCGTCGAGCTCGTCGTCACGCTCGGCGCGCTGCTCGCAGACGTCCCGCACACGCGTCCCTCCCCTGTCACCGGGTCGGCGAGCGACGAGAAGCTCGTCGAGGAGCTCGGGCTCACCGCGTCTCGCTACGAGGGGCCGACGGGCATCGTCGGGGTGCTGCACGACGCCTGCCGCCGGGAGGGGCTGCCGTCGGCGAGCCTCTGGGCCGCCGTGCCCCACTACGCCTCGCTGGCCGCGAGCCCGAAGGCAGCGATCGCCCTTTGCTCGCGGCTGTCAGGCCTTCTCGGCGTACCGATCGACGTGTCCGAGCTCGACCGCGCTGCCGAGGCCTACGAGCGCCAGGTGAGCGAGGCGGTCGCGCAGGACGACGAGACCGAGTCGTACGTCCGGGAACTCGAGCGCCGCCGCGACGCCCTGGGCGACGAGCTCGACGTGCCGAGCGGAGACACCCTCGCGGCCGAGCTCACCCGCTTCCTGCGGGAGCATGAGGAGCGCCGCCGGGACGAGGCGGAGGATTAAGGAGGGTTTGACGAAACAAGCGCTGTGTCGCCGGAGCCGCGCTGGGCGGCGCGAGGCGGCGTCCTCGGTCGTGCCCGTATTTCATTCAATACGAGCACTCCCTGCGTCCTTGCCTCGCATCCGCCCATCGCACCCCGGCGACGAGGCACGTTCCGCCAAACCCTCCTCGGAAACGCTCTCTCAGATGGGGTAGGGCAGAACCTCGAGCCCGCCCAGGCCGTACCAGGCCCCGAATGCGAGGCTCGCCACCCCGAGGACAGGGGCGAAAGCGTGCAGGCGTCGGGGCAGGGGGCCGTGCTGCAGCGCAAGGCCGAAGCCAGACGACAGGAGCGTCATCGCCACCGCCGTGCCGAGGGCGAGGATCGCCAGGGCGGCGACCCCGACGGCTCGCGACTCGATCGTCGCGAGCAACACCAGGCTCACGCCGGCGCTCCCCCCGAGACCGTGGACAAGACCGACGGCGAACGCGCCGATGGAAGCGGGCGAGCCGTGCTCGTGCACGTGGCCCTTCTCGCCGGCGTGGGTGTGGACGTGCACGTGGCGCGCGCCGCCCTCGTGCTCGTGCTCGTGTAGATGGAAGCCCCCGGCTCGCCAGCGGTGGAGAAGCCGTAGCGCCAGCAAGACGATGAGGACTCCGATCGTCACCTCGGCGCCCTTCTGGACCGCGGCGGGGAGACGGGTGTCGAGAACGATGAACGGCACTCCGAAGGCGAGGAGGGTGAGCGCGTGACCGAGGCCCCAGGACAGGCCGAGCCGGCCTGCGGCGCCGGTCCGAGGCGGTCCCTCGCTCGTCGCGAGCGTGACGACGGCAGCCAGGTGATCCGGGTCGGTGGCGTGACGGAGCCCGAGGAGACCCGCCGCCGCGAGGGCGACGAGCAGGGAGGAGCCGTCCTCGAGCATCTAGTCCTAGGCCGCCGGGTCGGAGGGCTGGGCGGGCCCCTGCTCCTTCGCCGCCCGGCTTCCGAGCTTCCCCTCGGCGACGAGTGTGCCGAGGACGTCCATGACCGCGCGGCAAGCGAGCTGGGCGGTCATGTCGCTCACGTCGTACGGCGGAGCGACCTCGACGACCTCCATCCCGCAGATGCCTTCGCGGGCGATCAGCCGCAGGAGCTTGAGCGCCTCGCGCGGCAAGAGGCCGCCCGGCTCCGGCGACCCGGTTCCGGGCACGAAGCCGGCGTCGACGCTGTCGATGTCGAAGCTGAGATAGACGGCGTCCGCGTCCTGCCAGGCGACCTCGAGCGCCACCTCGGCCGCTTTCTCGACTCCGACCTCTTCGATGTCGGTGATCGTGAGGACGGTGGTCTCGCGCTCGCGCGCGACCTTGACGCCGGGCCGGGAGCCGTACCAGCCGCCGATGCCCATCTGCACGAGGTTCGTCGGCGGAGCGTTCGGGATGTTCGTCGCGTGGAACCACGGCGTGGTGTGCATCCGCTCGTCCATGTCGCGCTCCTGGATGTCCAGGTGACGGTCCAGGTGGATGATCCCGACCCGCCCGTCGATGTGGGGAGCGATGCCGCGCACGTCGGGGTAGCCGATCGAGTGGTCGCCTCCGAGGACGACCGGGAAGACGCCCTCGCCGACGATCCAGGACACGGCGCGGTCGATCTGGTCGAACGACTTCTCGAGGTTCGCCGGAATGACGAAGATGTCGCCGAGGTCGACGAGGTCGAGCTCCTCTTCGAGGTCGACCGCCATGTCGACGGAGTAGGAGTCGTAGAGGGCGGAGATGCGGCGAATGGCCTGCGGCCCGAACCGCGCACCCGCGCGGTAGGTCGTGCCCATGTCGAACGGGGCCCCGACGACGGCGACCTCGTGCTTGCCCACCTCGTGGACGTCCTCGAGGTACGGCGCCTTTCGGAAGGTGTTGATTCCCGCGAAGGCGGGCTGCTGGCCTCGGGCGAACGTCGAGATCGTCCGGTCGTTGACCGAGGCCGCCGCCTCGAGCCCGTACTCGAGGGCTCGCTCGACTGCCTCTCGCTGCTTGCGGTCGGGGATATCCGCGAGCTTGCGAATGTTGCGCATGCCCTGGAAGCGCCGGTCCTGCGAGGTATCGTCCCCCATCTCGCTCCCTTCCCTTCGCGTGCTGAAATCGAAGGGCTTGTCATAACAAGTTGACACGTGCGAAACAAGGGGAGGAGCCCAGCGACCTGCGCCCACTCGCTTGCTTCCGCCGCCTCCTCCGTCATATCGTTGCCTGTGCGCGTCGCATGAGCGCGGTCTGCGGACGA
>JBBDMP010000210.1:0-1987 GCA_040878265.1 Gaiellales bacterium
AGGGGTTATCGGCGACGGCGTCGACTGCTCGAGCGCGAGTCATCCGAACGAGGTCAGCGGACGCTAGCACCGCCATGTGCCGCCGTGATCCTGCCCCGACCCAGACCAGCTCATGCGTGAGCAGACTCTGCTCGATGAGCACTGTGTCGATTCGCGCCAGCGGAAACGGGGCGACTCCGCCCGTCTCGAAGCCAGTCGCGCGCGCGACTTGAGCCGGGCCGGCCACGCGGGCCCGCTGAGCTCCCGTCGCCGCCGCGATCTTGGCGGGGTCGGCCCGCCGGTCGCCCGGCACCATGACGAGCACCGGGCGGGCGTCGCACTCGAAGACGAGCGACTTGACGATCTGGCCGAGCTCGCAGCCGACGGCGTCCGCCGCCTCCTGGGCCGTCGGAGTCGGGGTCGAGAACTCCTCCACCCGCGCCTCGATGCGCGCCTCACGCAGCGCCGTCGCGACCCGCTCAACCGCTGCGGGCCAGTCGCTCACGAGCGCTCCAGGACGATGAAGCGGATGTCGCTGAGCCCCGGTTCCCCCTCGAGCCGCTCGATGACCGCGTCGGAAATCGGATCGTCGACGCTCAGCACCATGAGCGCCCGCGCGCGCGGGCGGTTGCGGGAGACGGCCATGTTGGCGATGTTGACCCCGGCCTCGCCGAGGATCGTCCCGAGGCGGCCGATCATCCCCGGGCGGTCGTCGTTCACGGCGAACAGCATCAGCGGCTCGAGCCCAATCTCGATCTCGTAGCCGAGGGCGAGCACGAGCCGCGGTTCGTTCTCACGGCCGAGCGTCGTTCCGGCGACGGTGAACTCCTGCTTGCCGCGGACGGCCGTAACGCGCAGGAGGTTCGTGAAGTCGCGGGTGGCGGGCCGCCGCTCCTCGCGCACCTCGAGCCCTCGCTCCTCCGCGACGAGCGGGGCGTTCACATAGTTCACCGGCTCCTCGACACGTCCCTGGAACACGCCGATCAGCGCCGCGACCGTGAGGAGCCGCGTGTCCCGGTCGGCCAGCTGGCCCATGTAGGCGAGGTCGAGGCGGTCGGGGGTGCCGCCCGCGAGCTCGACCGCGAGCGCGCCGAGCTTCTCGGCCAGCGGCAGGAAGGGGCCGAGCTGCTCGATCTCCTCCGCGGCCGGGGCGGGCACGTTCACGGCGTTCGCGACCAGCCGCCCTTCGAGCGCGGCTGCCACCTGCTCGGCGACGATCACGCCCGCGCGGTCCTGGGCCTCCTCCGTCGAGGCCGCGAGGTGGGGAGTCACGACGACGTTGTCCAGCTCGAGTAGCGGTCCCGAGTAGGGCTCCGCCGAGAACACGTCGAGCGCCGCGCCCGCGACCTTGCCGGAGCGCAGCCCTTCGAGGAGCGCATCCTCGTCGATCAGCTCCCCGCGGGCCGTATTGACGATGCGGAGGCCATCCCTTGCCGCCGCGAGCTCCGCACGCCCCAAGAGGCCGGTCGTCTCGGCGGTCAGCGTCAGGTGGAGGGAGAGGAAGTCGGCCTCGCCGAGCAGGGCGAGCAGCGAGTCCGCCGGCTCGATGCCGATCTCCCGAAAGCGCTCGGCCGCGACGAACGGATCGTGGGCGACGACCCGCATGTCGAGCCCCCGTGCGAGGCGCGCTACCTGGCGGCCGATCCGCCCGAAGCCGACGAGACCGAGCGTCTTCCCCGCCAACTCGGTCCCGGCAAAAGCCGAGCGCTCCCAGGTCCCCGCCTTGAGTGCCGCGTGCGCCTGGGGGATGGAGCGGGCCAGCGCGAGCAGGAGGCCGACGGTGTGCTCGGCCGCCGAGACCACGGTCGACTGCGGCGCATTGGCGACGAGAATGCCGCGCTTCGAGGCGGTTACGAGGTCGACGTTGTCGACGCCAACCCCGGCCCGCCCGATTACCTTCAGGCGCTCGGCGCGCTCGAGCATTCCAGCGTCGAGCTGAGTGCCGCTGCGGACGATGATCGCGTCGTAGTCGGCGATCCGCTCCGCGAGGTCCGAGTCGAAGTCGACG
>JBBDMP010000211.1:0-7810 GCA_040878265.1 Gaiellales bacterium
CTCATCGCGATCATGGACGTCTTCGTGCTTGCGTCCTGGCGCGAAGGCCTCCCGCGCTCGGCCATCGAGGCAGCGGCGATGGGCAAACCGCTCGTCCTCACCGACATCAGGGGATGCCGGGAGGTCGTTCGCACCGGAATCGAGGGGTTCCTGGTTCCGCCCCGCAACCCGGCCGAGCTGGCGGTCGCTATCAGGAGGTTGCTCGACGACGTGGTTCTTCGCGATCGGATGGGTGAAGCGGCGCGTAGCCGTGCGACTGAGAGGTTCGACGAAGCGCAGGTCGCACAGCGAATCGTGGCGCACTACCGTCGGTTGCTTGGGATGGAGAATTCTGGTCGCGTCCAGACGACGTTTCCACCGAACGAAGCGGGAGCCACGCTGTGATCGAGGGGCGCCGGACGGAGAGGAGCTCCGAGAGGGCTCTGAAGCGGGGCATCGATGTCGCCGTGGCGAGCGTGACGATGGTCCTCCTGTCCCCACTCTCATTCCTCATCGGATGCGCCGTGCTCGTGAGCATGGGCCGGCCCATCCTCTTCCGCCAAACCCGCCTTGGATACAAAGGACGCCCATTCGTCCTCTACAAGTTTCGGACGATGACGGATTCGCGCGACGAAAGAGGTGACCTCCTTCCCGACGCGCAACGGTTGACTCGTGTCGGCCGCTTCCTCCGCAGCACGACTCTCGACTCGATTCCCGAGCTGATCAACGTGCTCCGAGGCGACCTGAGCCTCGTGGGACCCAGGCCGCTGCTGCCGGAGTATCGCGACCTCTACACGGCCGAGCAATGGCGGCGCCACGATGTGCGCCCCGGCATGGCCGGCCCCGTTCTGGTCGGAGGACGAAATGCCCTACCGTGGAGCGAGAAGTTCAAGTTGGACGTCTGGTACGTGGACAATTGGTCGCTGCGTTTGGACATGAAGATCTTCGCCCAGAGCGTCTGGAGGGTTCTGACCAGGGAGGGTGTGCGGGCACCCGGGCACGCCACCATGCCGCATCTGGCTATCGAGGAGAAGGGCGTGAGATCCGTGAACGTCCTGTTCACTTCAGCGGGACGCCGCGTTGAACTGCTGCGGGCCTTCAAACGAGCCTACGCCGACCTGAAGTTACAGGGGAGTGTCGTGGCGATCGATGCCGATCCCCTGGCACCGAGCCTCCAGGAAGCAGATCGTCGGTACGTCGTCCCCCGCCTCGATGACCCCACATATGTCAGCGCGCTCCTCGACATCTGCCGCCGAGATCGCATCGGAGCGATCTTTCCGTTGATCGACCCGGACATCCCATTCCTATCCGTCCACCGAACCGCGCTCGAGGAGCTGGGTGTTCGCGTCGTGGTGATCCCGGATGCGGCGGTGGCGATCGCGCGGGACAAGGCCCTCACCTACGAGCTCTTCCAGAGATTGGGTGTACCGACTCCACGGACGTGGACCGCCGAGGAGATCGTGGGAACACGTCCGGAGCTCCCGCTGTTCGTGAAGTCGCGCTTCGGAAGCGCAGGCGAGCACGCCTTCAAGGCCAACGACGAGCGGGAACTCTCGTTCTTCCTCGACTACGTGCCGGATCCGATCGTGCAGGAGTTCCTGTCGGGGCCCGAGATCACGAACGACGTCGTTTCCGATCTCGACGGAAATGTGCTCGCGGTGGTCTCACGTCAGAGGATCGAGGTGCGTCAGGGTGAGGTGGCAAAAGGAAAGACGGTTCACGACCCGCGCCTCATCGAATACTGCGTCACGATCGCGAAGGGACTGGAGTCGGTAGGTCCGATCACCGTGCAATGCATCCTGAAAGACGGCGAACCGCACTTCACCGAGATCAATCCCCGGTTCGCGGGGGGCGTGCCCTTAGCGATCGCGGCCGGCGTCCCAATCCCACGCTGGTTCTTGGCTCTCTTCGCCGGAATCTCGATCCAACCGCCAACGCTCGGGACGTACCAGACGGGGCTCGTCCTCACCCGCTTTGACGACTCCTTCGTCCTGGCTGATGGAGCGGACCATGGTGCTGCTAGCGATCGTATTTGACCTGGACGACACGCTCTACCCTGAGCACAGCTATGTGTTGAGTGGTTTCGGTGCGGTGGCCGCATGGGCGGACGCCAACCTGGGGATCGCGGCTGACCAGGGCTTCGTTGAGCTCAGATCCCTCTTCGAGGGGGGCGTCCGGGGGAACACCTTCAACATCTGGCTCGAAGGCCACGGCCTCGCAAGCGAATCATCCGTAAGGAAATTGACGCAGGTCTACCGAGAACATCTGCCTGGGATCGAGCCGTACCCGGGAACTGTGGAACTGCTGGAGCAGCTTCGCCCGGACTACGTGCTAGGTCTCCTGACCGACGGATACGTCGCCGCGCAGCGCAAGAAACTAGCCGCCCTTGGGCTCCGGTCCTATCTAACGGACGCGCTCTTCACCGGCAGCTATGGGGACGGGGCCGGCAAGCCCAGCTCGCGTGTCTTCAGGATCATCCTCGGTCGGCTGGGAGTCGCTGGAGGAGAAGCGATCTATGTGGGCGACAATCCGATGAAGGACTTCCTCGGAGCCCGGCGGGCCGGAATGGGCACGGTTCGTGTACGCGCTCGAGAGGGAATCTATTTCGACAGAGAACCTCCGACATCCGCTCACGCTCCCGACTACGAGGTAGGAGATCTCCCATCTCTCACGCAGGTACTGCCTCGCTTCACCACGGCGAGGACTTCTTAAGGTAGTCGTCCCCTCCGTTCGCAAGAGGGCTACATCAGCGCCGAGGAGACGGTCTCGGTCGTCGCCAGAGCTGCTCGCTACCAAGGAGTGATATCCATGGCCATAGTGAATGCAACGCCTGCCCCCAAGCGCCCTACCATTCACGGGGGCGAGCCTGCCTTCCCGGAAGGCATACCTCTCATCAGGCCCGAGGTTCCCAGCACGAGAGCCGTGCTTGGGGATGTCGAGAAGATTCTTCAGAGCGGCATCCTGACGAACGGGTCGTACGTCCGTGAACTCGAGGATCGCGCGGCCGAGTATCTCGGAGTCCGACAGTGCGTCGCGGTGGCTTCCTGCACTACGGGCCTCATGCTCATGCTCCGGGCAGCGAATCTATCCGGAGGTGTGGTCGCGCCGTCGTTCACATTCGCGGCGACGGTCCACGCCATCGAGTGGAATGGTCTGCATCCGGTTCTCGCCGACATCGACCCAGAAACGCTCACCCTTTCCCCTGATGCCGTCGCTGCTGCGATCGGCGTCCGGACATCGGCGATCCTGGCCACTCACTTGTATGGGACACCGTGTGACGTCGAGAAGCTCACAGCTGTCGCCCGGGAACACGGGATCCGACTTTTCTTTGACGCAGCCCACGCATTCGGCTCGCGGCATGCGGGAGTCTGCGTGGGCGGGTTCGGTGATGCCGAGGTTTTCAGCTTGTCGCCTACGAAGGTTCTCGTGGCGAGTGAGGGAGGGATCATCGCCACCAACGATGACGATCTCGCGGATCGTTGCCGGATAGGACGGAACTACGGACACCCAGGCGACTACGACTGTTTGTTCGTCGGCATCAATGGCCGGATGTCGGAGATCCATGCCGCCATCGCTCTGCGCTCACTCGAGACGCTGGACGAGCAGATCTCGCGGCGGAACGAGCTCGCAGGGGTCTATCGCGAGGCGTTGGCGTCGGTCTCGGGGCTGTCCTTTCCGCAAGTGCGGGAAGGGGATCTGAGCACCTACAAGGACTTCACGGTGCTGGTCGACGCCGAATCGTCCGGGATGGACGCCGCGTCGCTGGCCGAGAATCTTGCCGCCGAGGGAATCGAGACCAGGAGGTACTACGCGCCACCGGTTCACGCCATGCGTGCCTATCGCAGGCTGGTCAATGGTTGGGTCTCGCTCCCACACACAGAGACGGCATCCTCACAGGTCATCACGCTCCCAATGTGGTCTTCGATGACGGAGTCTCAGGCGACGGGCGTGGCAGCAGCCATCGCGAGGATCCAGAGCTTCGCCGGCCAAAGCCCAACATGAATGCGACCGGGCAAGATCCTCGTGCCCAACAGTAATCTTCCCGGACTGCTGTTATCGCAGAGCTAGAGGAAGGCCGATGTGGGAAACGCACTCAGAGGTCTAGCCAAGAGGGTCGCTCGACACACACCCGGGCTTAAGGATCTGGTCAAGTCACGCGACACCGTCCGGTTCGTTCCTCCGGGACATTTCTATTCGCCCATCCCGTCACTGGACGAGGTGAAGCGGGATGAGCATCGATTGTTTGAACGTTCGCGGGATCTGGTCGGCATCGAGCTCAACGAGGCCCGGCAACTGGAACTCCTGAACCGCTTCCGACGCTACTACGCAGAGCTCCCTTTCCCTGAGCACAAGACCCCCCAGTATCGCTACTTCTACGAGAACCCGTGGTACTCGTACTCCGACGCAATCTTCCTCTACTGCATGCTGAGAAACGTCCAGCCCAGACGGGTCATCGAAGTGGGTTCCGGCTTCTCGTCGTGCGTGACGCTCGACACCAACGAGGGCTTCTTTCAGAACCGGATCGAGTGCACATTCATCGAACCGCATCCGGAGAGACTCCTGTCCCTGATCGCACGGGAGGATCAGGCGCTGATCAAGATCATCGAACAGCGGGTGCAGGACGTGGAAGTCTCGCGATTCCTCCAACTCGAAAAGGATGACATCCTCTTTGTGGACTCGACACATGTATCCAAGATCGGCAGCGACGTCAACTACATCTTCGAGGAGATACTTCCCTCGCTGCAAGGTGGTGTGTATGTCCACTTCCACGACATCTTCTTCCCTTTCGAGTACCCGCCCGACTGGATCTATGAGGGCCGGGCCTTTACCGAGGCCTACCTCCTCCGAGCATTCCTGTCATTCAATCGCGCCTACGAGATCGTGTTCTTCAACACGTTCCTCGAGAATCTCCACCGCGAGAGATTCGTCCGCGACATGCCGCTCTGCCTCCGCAACGAGGGCGGCAGTATCTGGCTCCGGCGTGTGGACGATTCCTCAGTAGTTGAAGGAAGCGAATAGGTCAGCCTGTTTGATGGCGCTGGCCACAACGATCGGAGCAAGCGAATCATGATGGAAGGGAATGGGAGCCAATGGCATTCAGGCCGCGATACCGTGATCGCGAATCGTGGGTACCGCCTGGCCGGACCGTCCTCTTGGGCCCGGCGGATCCGCGTTGCGGATGCTTGATTCTAGGGGGGTTTCGATGCGAGTAGCCGTTATCGGTACGGGTCACGTCGGGTTGGTGTCGGCAGCCTCCCTTGCGGCGCTCGGGCATCACGTGATCGGTGTGGACGAGGACGAGGAGAAGATCGGCTGGCTCAGACAAGGAACCGCTCCCTTCTTCGAACCAGGGCTTCAAGAGTTGATCGAACGAGGGACCGCCACCGGCCATCTCCGCTTCGAAGTTGACCCCGCGGAGGCCGTGGCCCAAGCGGAAGTCGTATTCGTGTGCGTCGGCACGCCCGCTCGCGCTTCCGGGGAAGCCAACCTGGTCGCAGTGGAGCGCGCCGCCCGCAGCATCGCGCCGCACCTTGCCGCCCTCGCCGTCGTGGTCGAGAAATCCACGGTTCCGGTCGGGACGGCGCACCGTCTACGGCAGGTCTTGATGCGCGAGCGCCCCGACCTGAACGAGCTGGCAGTGGTCTCGAATCCGGAGTTCCTGAGGGAGGGTCAGGCCATCGAGGACGCCTTTCACCCCGACCGCATCCTTGTCGGAGCCCAGGCTCAAAGGGGCTTCGACGTGATGAGGCAGCTCTACGAGCCGCTGATCCGCGACGGCAACTCCTTGATCGAAACCGATATCGCGACCGCAGAGCTCTCCAAGCACGCGTGCAATGCCTTCCTGGCGCTCAAGATCTCTTTCGCGAACGCGCTGGCGCGCCTGAGCGAGCGCGCGGGTGCGGACGTGACGGTCGTGGCCGACGTGATGGGCGATGATCCCCGTATCGGGAGGGCGTTCCTGGACGCAGGCCTGGGCTACGGCGGCTACTGTCTCCCCAAGGACCTTCAGGCCCTGGAGCATATGGCGCACCAGCTCGGCTACGACTTCCCCTTGTTGCTCGAAGTGGCGCGCATCAACGAGGAGGCCGTCCTTGCAGCCGTCGACAAGGTCAGGGACGCGCTGTGGAATCTCGAGGACAAGCGGGTAGCGCTGCTGGGTCTGTCGTTCAAGCCCGGCACCGACGACGTGCGCTTTTCTCCGGCGCTGGCATTGGCCCAGAAGCTGCTCGACCAGGGTGCGATGGTCATCGGCTACGATCCACAGGCCGGCGCGAACGCGAAGTCGGAGCTGCCTGAGCTGGAGATCGCCTCCAGCGTCCATGAGGCGATCGAGGGCGCGCACTGCATGATCGTGTGCACCGACTGGGATGAGTTCCGCTCGCTCGACCTTGAGAAGGCCATGGAGTTGCTTGCCTACCCGATCGTCGTAGACGGGAGAAACCTCTTCGACCCCGCGGAGATGAAGACGCTGGGCTTCACGTACTACGGGACGGGACGGGCCTTCGATCGCCCGGACCACTGACATGCCTCGGGCGGTGGTGACTGGAGGGGCCGGTTTCCTTGGCTCTCACTTGTGCGAGAGGCTCCTAGCCGAGGGGTGGGAGATCGTGTGCGTCGACTCCCTGCTTACCGGCAGCGCCGAGAACCTCGTCGGGGCACTCGCGAACGACTCCTTTCGGTTCGAGCGTTACGACGTAACCAATTACCTCCACGTCGATGGGGCCCTCGACTGGGTCTTTCATTTCGCATCGCCGGCATCCCCCAAGGACTACCTCGAGTATCCGATCCAGACCCTGAAGGTCGGGGCTCTCGGAACCCTGAATGCGCTGGGCCTCGCGAGATGGAAGGGGGCCGGTTTGCTGCTCGCTTCCACGTCCGAGGTCTATGGGGATCCCAAGGTGCACCCACAGCCCGAGAGCTATTGGGGCAACGTCAACCCTGGCGGTCCGCGCAGCGTATACGACGAGGCCAAACGCTACGCGGAGGCGGCGGCTATGGCCTATCACCGGACGCACGGCATCCCGGTGAAGATCGTGCGGATCTTCAACACCTTCGGCCCACGCATGCGCCGTCACGATGGACGGGCGGTACCGACGTTCATCGATCAGGCCCTCAGGGGCGAGCCGATCACGGTGCACGGAGACGGCTCACAGACCCGCTCGCTGTGCTACGTCGACGACCTCATCGAAGGTATTTGGCGACTGGTGAACTCGGACGTGGTTGCGATGCCCGTGAATCTCGGCAGCTCAGAGGAGGTCACGATCCTGGATCTCGCACGTGCGATCACGACGCTTGCCGGGAGCAGCCCGGACGTGGTTTTCGTCGATCGACCGATCGACGATCCTGAGGTCCGCCGTCCCGACCTGTCTCGTGCCACCTCCATGCTCGATTGGGAGCCTCAGGTTTCGCTTCACGATGGGCTCCAGCGCACCATCGATTGGGCTGCCGGAGCATGGCGTGACTGAGGCCTACCAAGATCCAAGCGCTCCGACCTCAGGATGACGGCGAAGGGGCGCATGGCGTCTTTCGGGATCTTCGAACGGGGACCGAGCCCTTGGAGGTTCCTGCTTCCGGCTACCGTCGCGTTCCTCCTGAGCTCCTGCGCGACAGGTGGAGTCCCGTCGCCGCCTCGGGGTTCGACGTCGCCGACGACATCCGCGGCGCCCGCCACCACTTCCTCCCCAGGGTCGATCGGATCGACCTCGCCGACCACGTCTGCCGAGCCGCCCACCGAGCCCGCAAGCCCCGACTCGTGCCCCGGCCCAACGGGAGAGCGTTTACCAGACGGGAGCGCCTCTGCCGCAACGACCTTGCTTCAGCAAGGCGGAGA
>JBBDMP010000211.1:7910-10727 GCA_040878265.1 Gaiellales bacterium
CCGGACCGTGTGGCGACGTGTACTTCTCGACGTACTGGGGGAATCGTGATGGCCTCGAGTACGGCCCCTCCTATCAGGGAGACCTGCTGTTCCGACTGGATCTCGACCGTCGATCCATCGAGAAGCTCGGCGTCCCCGTTCCCGAACGTGGCATCCCATCGCTAGCGGGTTGGGCTGCGGGGGGGCTCATCTACGGTGAGGCCGCCGACCCATACTCGGACCCGGACCGGGGCGCGTTCTTCGTTTACGACGTTCGACAGCAGCGAGTCATCTTCAGGGACGACGACCCTGCCCACATGGGCTTCCGCAGCATCGCGGTGGATGCCGCCGGTCGTGCCTACTATTCGATCGGCGGGGGAGCGCTCTCCGTGTACGATCCAGCTACCAACGAGGTCCACGGGCACCCTCACACCTTGCCCGGAGGCTGGCTCCGGGCAGCGACCGAACCCGGCCCCGACGGAACGCTCTACGGTGCAACCACCGATCCGGACGTCCTCTTCGCCATGGCGCCCTCGGGTGAGATCCGCGTACTCGGTCCGCTTCGCGGTTACACGACCTCCATCGCGCTTCATCCGAGCGGGGATCGGCTGTTCTATGTGCCCGGTGCCCATGGGGACAGCTGGGAGCAGGGAACTCCGCTGATCGGCGTGGACACGAGCACGGGTGAGGAAACGATCATCGTCGAACTGAACGATCTCGCCGAGGAGCACCTGGATCTTCGGCTCGGTGGAACCTACAACGTGGCGGTCGATCCGACGGGTCGCGTGGTCTATCTCGGCATGAACGCGGGTGTCGCGGGAACGGATTCCTCGTTCGGGGAAGTGGTCCTGCTCATCGTGCGCCTTCCATGAACCGGTTGGTGGGTCGCGCCGTCATCGTTCTCATGGTGCTTGCCGGCTGCACGACCGCCCCTCCCAGGGACTCCGCCGTTCGTCCCTCCCGCACGGCGATAGTCCCCACGGCCTCTTCCCCGAGCTCTGCGGTTCCGGCGTCGCCGACGCCGGAACTCCCCACCGGCCCGCACCACGGCGCCCGTCTCACGTGCTGGACCGCAGAGCCATCACCGGGTACGGAGATCATCTCCTTCTCCGACATGACCGAGGCAAACGGCCTCGTCATGCCTCTCACCGGGATGCGCGGGCACGCCGCGGCGTGGGGCGATGTGAACGGTGACAGCTTGCTGGATCTATTCGTCGGAACGTTCGCCGATCGGCCCGTGGATGAGTACGAGGTTCGGGGAGCTCCCGGGCCCTCGCCGGACAGGCTTCTCCTGGGTGAACCGACGGCGTTCGGGACGGATGGCACCTTCCCTGAGGAGTTCGGTCGCACGAGCGCCGCCGCGTTCGCCGATCTCGATGCGGACGGCGATCTCGACTTGGTCGTCTCGCGGAACACGCGACCCGAGCAGACAAGCGCGGCAGTCACGGAGATCCTCGAGAACCAGGACGGGATGTTCCGAGTCGTCGGCGATTCCGGTCTTCCGTTCGATCTCGCAGCACGCTCGGTCGGGGTTCTCGACGTGAACGGCGACGGCCTGCTGGATCTCTTCATCGCCGAAGACCGGTGGGGGGGCGGTTCGAGCATCCTGCTCCGCAACTCCGGACAGCTGCGCTTCACAGACGTCACCGAGGACGCGGGATTGCCGACGGACGTTCATGGCCTGGGAGTGGGAACCTCGGATCTCACCGGCGACGGCAACACCGATCTCTTCGTGGCAGGCTCGAACCGACTCTTCGTCGCGAACGGGGACGGTACGTTCCGTGAGGCCGACAGCGCCGTCTTCCAGTGGCAGACGTACGGGACCGAGGACGACGTCTCGGGCGTCGCGATCGCGGATGTGAACCGGGACGCGCTCCCCGACATCGTCCTTGGTCACCACTTCAACAGCACGCTGGAGATCGGTGCGCGGGTTCCGGTCCGGTTGTACCTGCATCGAGGTCTCGACCCGATGGGTGACCCAGTGTTCGAGGATGTCACCGAAGCGAGTGGCTTGGTCGATCTACCGACGAAGGCTCCCCACGTCGAGATCCAAGACTTCGATAACGACGGCTGGCCGGATATCCTTGCGACTGCCTCGTCGCGCGCGGGAACGTCGCCGGTTGTCTTTCGTCACATGGGTCTGGAGGGGGACATTCCTCGATTCGCAACCCCAGACGGTCTTGGGAGCCCTCAATACTGGATCACCGGGCCGGTCGCCGATGTCGATCGCGATGGCCGGCTCGATGTGTTCCTCGCGGAGTGGGAGCCGGCTCTGCCCTCGCTGCTCCTTCACAACGAGACCGCGTCGGGGAACTGGATCTCCGTTTCGGTTGGCCCGGAACACTCTGGCGGCATCGGCGCCCGCGTGACCATCTTCAGGGAAGGAGAACTGGGGGAGCGCGGCGGCATGCTCGGCACGCGAGAGATCTTCGCGTCGAGTGGCTATGCTGCAGGCGTTCCTGCTCATGCCCACTTCGGCTTGGGGTCCGTGTCCATCGTCGATGTCCGGGTCGAGTTGCCCGACGGCGGGGCCATCGAGCTCACGAGTGTGCGGGGCAACCGCCATCTACGTCTGCCATCCGGCTGCACGGGAAGGGGCTAGTTGGACTTCAGGTTCGAGCCGCTCGCGATACCGGAAGTGGTCTTGATCGAGGCGCAGGTTGCTGCTGATGATCGTGGCTTCTTCTCCGAGCGATTCAAGCGATCGGCTTTCGAAGCGCACGGCGTGCCCGGCGTCTTCGTTCAGGAGAACCACTCGTACTCCGGCCCGCGGGTACTCCGTGGCCTCCACTTCCAGAATCCTCCCAAAGCTGCTGGCAAGCTCGTGGGTGTGATCAG
>JBBDMP010000212.1:0-10653 GCA_040878265.1 Gaiellales bacterium
TCAGTCCGAATTCGGCCGACTGGTCTACAACCCGAGCCGGCCCCGCTGATGCGCGCGTTGGCCGCAGCCGCAGTCCTCGCGTTCTCGCTCGCTGCACCGGCCTCGGCCGCTGACGGCTGGTGGACCTTCGACCGCAACACGAACCTCAACTCGATCCTGTCCTGGACGTGGAGAAATCCGCCCAGCACGGTTCAGTACGGCCACAGCTGGCGGGCTGGATCAGGGACGACGACGAACGAGTGCGAGAAGGGCAAGGGCTGGCTTCCCGCGGGGTGGTATTCGCTCCGCGGGCACTGGAACGACTACCCCGGGACTGTCGTGCGAGGGCGCGTCTGGTGGATCCAGGACAAGTACTGCGCGAATGGATCGACGCTACGCACCGAGCTCTTCATCCACACCGAGGAGACGCGCGAGCGTGGCCAGTACTGCACGGCCGCGTACGACGACCCGTTCTGCTGGGAGCGAGAAGCCGACTATTACTCGCTCGGCTGCATCAAGCTCTCGCGACCCAGTCCGGTTGCCGACTTCCCGGCCGACACGGCGAGCGCGCACTCCTACTATCACACCTATGGCGGGTCCTCAGCGCACGGCGATCTCCCGGACGACCCGAACGAGCTCTACGTGTTCAGTTAGCGGTAAAGTCGCCGCCGTGGCGCGCGAGCCCACGATCGACGACATCGACTACCTCGTGGGACCGGCGACGCCCCACTTCGCCATGCAGCTGCGCGCGCGCGTTCGCGCTCTCATCCGCGACCTGCCCGAGGACCACCCGGTGCGCCGCTACGGAGAGGAGAAGGTCGATCTTCTCGAGCGGCTCGCCTACGCGAGCTCCAAGGCTGAGGAGGGGCCGGTCGAGCCCCCGACGCGGCCGGGCTGGGAATACCTCCCGAGCCACGCGCGGCCAGGGGACGTTGACGTTGGATAAGGCCACCCTTCTCGCATTTCGCGCTCGTCGGGGCGCTGCAACACTTCGCCTCGCCACGCCCTCAGTCGCGCCCGTAGCCTCCGGCTACGAACGCTCCCTGCGTCCTTGCGATGCTCGTGTTTCGCGGCCGACGAAGCACGACCTGCTCGAAAAGTGACATTCCAAGATAAGTCCGTCCTCGTGACGGGCGGTTCGCGCGGAATCGGGAAGACGATCGCCCTCCGCTTCGCAGAGCTCGGCGCAAAGCGAATCGTGCTCGGCTACCTACGGAACGACAGCGCCGCGGAGGAGACTGCCGGCGAGGTCCGGGCGCTCGGAGCGGAAGTCGTGCTCGCTCGCGGGGACATCGGCAAGCCCGAGAAGGCCGCCGCAGCCGTCGAGCAGGCGGGCGAGCTGGACATTGTCGTCTCCAACGCCGCCAGCGGTGTGATCAAGCCTGCCCTCGAACTGGAAGAGAAACACTGGGACTGGACGCTGAACGCGAACGCCCGGGCGCTTTTCACGCTCGCACGCCATGCCGCTCCGGCGATGCGAGCCGGCGGCTCGATCATCGGGATCTCGAGCCTCGGCGCCCAGCGCGTGCTCGAGAACTACGTTCTCGTCGGCGTCTCGAAGGCGGCCGTCGAGGCCCTCGTCCGCTATCTCGCCGTCGAGCTCGCGCCTCGCGATATCCGCGTCAACGCGGTCTCGGCCGGGCTCGTCGAGACCGGGGCGCTCGAGTATTTCCCCGACCGCGAGAAGATGCTGCACTGGTACAAGGAACGGACCCCGGCCGGACGGCTCGTCGAGCCTCGCGACGTCGCGGACGCGGTGTGTTTCCTCGCCTCCCCGGAGGCAAAGATGATCCGCGGCCAGACCCTCATCGTCGACGGCGGCTACTCGGTGCTCGCGTGACAGACGACCGCTTCGTCCACGACGCTTTCTTCATCGACCAGCTGATCCGGCCGCTCGCGAACCTCTACCGGATCTCGACGCTCGGGCCGGACGGCTCGAGTGCGGGCGAGCCGCTCGCGTTCGTGCGCCAAAAGAAGCTGGCCATCAAAGAGGACATCCGCTTCTTCGCCGACGAGACCGAGAACGAGGAGCTCTTCCGGCTCAAGGCGCGCCAGATAATCGAGGTCCGCGGCCGCTTCGACGTCCTTCTGCCGGACGGGGGGCGCATCGGCACCCTCGAGAAGGTCTTCGGCGCCTCGCTCCTGCGCTCGACGTGGCGCATTCTGGACGCGAACGAGGCCGAGGTCGCCATGGCACAGGAGAAGAGCGTCCCGCTCGCACTTCTACGCCGGGTCATCGACCTCGTCCCGTACGGCGAGCTCGTCCCGATCCTCTTCCAGTTCGAGATCCTCGTGGACGGGCGAGAGGTCGGAGAGCTGCGCCGCCCCGTCGGCCTCCGCGACCGCTACATCCTCCGGCTTCCGGGGGACTCCGACCGGCGAATCGACAGACGCGTCGCCGTCGCGCTCTCGATCGCGCTCGACGCGCTCCAGTCGCGCTAGTAGGAGGGATTGGCGGAACGTGCCTTGACGGGGTGCGCTGGGTGGATGCGAGGCCAGGACACAGGGAGCGCTCGTATCGAATGAGATACGGGCGCGACCGAGGACGCCGCCTCGCGCCACCCGGCGCGGCCCGACGGCACAGCGCATGTTTCGCCAAGCCCTCCTACTAGTAGTAGGCATCAACGCCGTCCCGACGCTTGAGGTAGTTCACGATCGCCGCAGTCGCCTGAGCGTGTCCATGGCGACGTAGCCGGCGATTTTCGGGTTCTCCTGCAGCCGCCGGACGGAGTACTCGTACCACTGGCGCCCGTACGGCACGTAGATCCGCAGCGGGTACCCCTCGCGGACGAGCTCGTCGCCGAGGTGGGAACGGACGCCGAGCAGCATCTGGAATTCGTACTGCTCCGGCCGGAGCTCCCGTTCCTCGAGGAGTGTCATCGCCTCGGCGATGACCCATTCGTCGTGCGTCGCGATGCCGACGTACGAGCCGTTGTCGAGGAGCGCGGCGACCGCCTCGACGAAGTTGATCCGCACGGTCTCGAAGTCCTCGTAGGCGACCTCGGGCGGCTCGACGTAGATCCCTTTGCAGACACGGACGTTCGGCTTGAGGTCGGCAAGCTCGGCGATGTCGGTCAGCGTCCGCTTCATGTACGACTGGAGGACGATTCCGATGTTGTCGAGCCCCTCGGCGCGGAGCCCGCGGTAGATCGCGAGCGTGTCCGACGTGGTCGAAGAGTCCTCCATGTCGATGCGGACGAAATTCCCCCGCTCGCCCGCCGCGCGGACGAGGCGCGCGAGATTTTCCCGGCAGAAGCTCCGGTCGAGCTGGAGCCCGAACCCCGTGAGCTTCACGCTGACGTTCGAGTCGAGCCCCTCCGTCTGGATCGCCTCGAGGACGTGCTCGTACTCGGCGACGAGCGCAAGCGCCTCCTCTTGCGTCGTGATCTCCTCGCCGAGGACGTCGACCGTCGCGAGCTTGCCCTTGTCGTTGAGCTCCTTGACGATGCGGCAGGCGTCCGAAAGCTGGTCGCCCGCGATGTACCGGCCCGAGAGGCGCTTGACCACCGGCTTGGGGATCGCCGGGAGTACCCGGACGATCGCGCGGTCGAGGAGCGCCACGGCGCGGCGATTCTACGAACTAGCCCGCGGGCGGTAGCTCGCGCATGAAGCCCTGACGGGCGGCTGACACAAGCGCGACCGCCTCGGGGAAGAGCACGCGCATGGCGTCGCGAAGGGCCATCGTCTGCGCGTCCACGGCTCCCTCGACGCGCATTTGGCTCAACGCCGCCGCGGTCAGCGCGACCGCGGTGTTCAGCGTCAGGGTGGCGAACTGCTCCCGCTGGGATTCGTGCACCGCTTCCGCCTGCTTCTCGGCGAACTCCCGGAGGCCACGCATGAGCTCCTCGGGGTCTCCGCCGAACGGGAATCCGAACCCACCCTCCATGCCCGTAATGTATGCGCCGGTGAGTACCAGCCGCTTCGTCGACGCTCTCAACGAGCAGATCGCCTACGAGTTCGGCGCCTCGCAGCAGTACGTCGCCATCGCCGTCTATTACGACTCCGAGACGCTGGCCCAGCTCGCGGCCCACTTCTATCGCCAGGCGGTCGAGGAGCGAAACCACGCGATGATGATCGTCCAGTACCTCCTCGACTCGGATGCCAAGGTCGTCGTACCGGCGGTCGCGGCGCCGCAGACAGACTTCGCGGACGTCGTCGCGCCGGTCGCCCTCGCGCTCGAGCAGGAGCGGCGCGTGACGGAGCAGATCAGCGCGCTGGCCGCGCTCGCGCGCGAGGAGGGCGAGCTCGTCGGCGCCCAGTTCCTCGACTGGTTCCTGAAGGAGCAGCGCGAGGAGGTGTCGAGCATGTCCGACCTCCTCGCGATCGTGCAGCGCGCGACCGCCTCCAACATCCTTCTCGTCGAGGACCACCTCGCACGCGTCCAGATTGGGGACGCGGGTGCGGACCCGACAGCGCCCGAGGCGGCCGGCGGCGCGCTTTAGGTCAGCGGCGACTTGTAGCTTCCGAGGACCGTGGTGGCGAGCTCGTCGGCGGCCGCGACGCCGCTCTTCATCGCCTCGGCAAACGGGGAGCCGCCCGTCTGACCGAGGGCCTGCTCGAGCCGCGCCGCGGCGGTTCCGATCGCATCGAGATAGGTGAGGCTCGCCACGCGGGGCAGGGCCGCAATCGTCTGCTGCAGCTCGGCTGCCGCGAGCTCGGCGTCCTCGATCCCTTCCGGATTCTCGGTCAGCCGCAGCTCGACAAGCCGCGCCCGCAGCTCGCCAAGATCGCCGCCGCCCGCACTCTCCTCGGCCAGCTCGCAGAGCGCGGCGAGCGATACCGCGTCCCGAACGAGCGCCCGGTCGACGACGGGGCAGCCTTCCTCGTCGAGCGCGAGCCAGGCGCGCTGGCTCCCGTCACCACCGGCATACGCACAGAGGTAGAGACGGGTGCCGCCGGGCTCGGTCGGGACGATGCCCACGACTTCCTCTCCCGGCTCGGCATGCGCGTCGGCCGCCTCCCGCGCGCGGGCGAGATCGTCCTCGAGCGCCACGCAAGCAACAATAGTCCCGTGGCCGAGACGCTCACCGAGCGTAACCGGGCGACTCTCGAGCTCTTCGCACCGCTCGCCGAGACGTACGACCGCTACGCCCGCCTCCTCTCCTTCGGCCAGGATGGACGTTGGCGGCGGTTCCTCGCCTCACGGATCGAGGCCGGTCCCGACGACACGGTGCTCGACGTCGCCTGCGGCACCGGCGCCGTTGCGCTCGAGCTCGTGCGTGTGCACGGCTGCCGGGTCGTCGGGATCGATCAGAGCTCGGAGATGCTCGCCGCGGGCCGGAACCGCATTGCCTCGGCCAGTCGGGGCGGCCTCATCGAGCTGCGCGAGGGCCGCGCCGAGGAGCTTCCCTTTCCCGACGCGTCCTTCGACGCGCTCACCTTTACGTACCTCCTGCGCTACGTCGACGATCCCGGCGCGACACTAGGTGAGCTGGCGCGCGTCGTGAGGCCCGGGGGCATCGTCGCCGGTCTCGAATTTCATGTCCCAGGAAATCCGCTCGCGCGAATTTCCTGGGAGCTGTACGTGCGAGGCCTGCTGCCCGGGATGGGGACGCTTGTTTCACCAGGGTGGGCCGGCGTAGGAAGGTTTCTCGGCCCCAGCATCCGTATGTTCTGGGCCCGGTATCCCCTGGAGCGCCTTCTCGACCTCTGGCGGCAAGCAGGGCTCGAGGACGTGCAGGTGCGGACGCTGAGCCTGGGCGGCGGCGTGGTGGTCTGGGGGCGGCGTGGCGACTGAAGCCCGGCCCGCCTTCTATGCGCTCGCCGGGGGCGGCTGGCGCGACTATGCCACCCTGCTCCACGTGCCCTATACGGCCTGGCACCTGAGCTACGTCGCCATCGGGGCCGCGCTGACGCCGGAATTCGCGCTCGACCGCCTCCTTCCAACCCTCGCAGCCTTTTTCCTCGCCGTAGGCATCGGAGCGCATGCCCTCGACGAGCTCAACGGGCGGCCGCTCCAAACCCGGATTCCGACCCCCGTCTTGGCCGGCCTGGCCCTCGTCTCCATCGCGGGCGCCGTCGCGATCGGGATCGCAGGCGCCCTGACCGTCGACCCGTGGATCGGGGCGTTCGTGGCTGCCGGCGCCTTCATCGTCGTCGTCTACAACCTCGAGTCTTTCGGCGGCCGCTTCCACGGCGACGCCTGGTTCGCGCTCTCCTGGGGAGCCTTCCCCGTCCTTACCGGGTTCTTTGCCTGCGCGGGGACGCTCGACGGCGCGGCCGCGCTCGGCGCCGCGGCCGCGTTTGCGCTCAGCCTCGCCCAGCGCCGCCTTTCGACCCGCGTCCGGGACCTGCGCCGGCGGGTCGTTCACGTCTCGGGCACGCTCGAGCGCGTGGACGGCTCTCGGGAGGAGCTCAGCCCGGCTTACCTCATCGCGGCCGAAGAGGCGGCGCTGCGGGCGCTCGTCGCGGCAACGCTCGCCCTTGCCGCAGCGCTCGTCATCATGCGCGTCGCGTGATGGACTTCCCAGCCGCCCTGGAGCCGGTCGAGCCGCTCACCCCGCCGGCGATCTCAGCTCCCGCGCCCCGAGAAATCGCCTTCGGGGAAGTGCGCGGCCGCGTCGGCCCGGGCACGATCCGAATCGTCGTCACCGTGAACGGGGCGCGCCGCGCCGAGACCGCGGTCATCGGCACCCGCTTCCGCGTCGCCGTACCGCTCCCCCCACGGGATGTGACGATTCGCGTGATCGCCTTCGACCTCTACGGGCGCCGGGCGGTGTCACATCCGGTCGGCCCTGTCTTCGGCCTGCCCGCGGCTGCCGTCCCGCGCGGTACGCGGAGCATCGAGGACCCCGGGCTGTCCCGCGTCGTCCGGAACCTCACTCGGGAGTTCCCGGGGATCGGCGCGTTCTACGTGCAGAACCTCCGTACCGGCAAGGGCGCCGCCTGGAACGCGGGCGCCCGCTTCCCGGCAGCCTCCACCCTCAAGTTGGCGATCGCGGTCGAGGTCCTCCGCACCCTGCGCGGCCGCGTCGCCCCCGGCAGCCGCGTGGACAGCTTGCTCCGGAAGATGCTCATCTACTCCGACAACCACGCCGCCAACGAGCTCGAGGTCTGGCTCGGCGGCTCCATTTCAGCCGGTGCCGCGCGTGTGAACGGGACGATGCGGGCGCTCGGGCTCCGCGACTCGCACATCTTCGGCGGCTACGAGGTCGAGACGGCGGCGGCTCGCCCGATCCCGGTCACGGTCGAGAGCCAGCCCTCGTTCGGCCTCGGCAAGTACACGACGGCCTGGGATCTCGCCCGGCTGCACCGGTACGTCCATCTGGCCGCAGGCGGCCGCGGCCGGCTGCTCCGCCTGCCGGGCTCGTTCACGCCGGCTGACGCGCGCTTCGCGCTCTTCGTCCTCGCGCGCGTCCGCGATCCTGGCAAGCTCGACCGCTTCCTGCGCCGGCCTGCAGCCGTCGTCCTGCACAAGGCGGGCTGGATCACATACGCCCGCCACGACGCGGGGCTCGTGTACTGGAAAGGCGGAGGCTTCGTCGCCGCGGTCATGACCTGGAACGGTGCCGGCGTCGGGATTGCATCCGACGTGCTCGCCGGCCGGGTGGCGCGAGAGTCCCTTCGCCGCTTCTCCAGCACCGCGGTGAGCGGGGCGCGAACGACCGCAACTCGTCGCTTCACGACCTGACTCCTACTAGGGCTTACGATTCCCCGGTGGACCTCCTCCTCGAGATCTCGTTCGCGACAGGCTTGGCCCTCGTCGTCGCGTCGCTCGCGGCCGTCGCGCTGGGCCGGGCGCCG
Source organism: Gaiellales bacterium (assembly GCA_040878265.1). Lineage (GTDB taxonomy): Bacteria > Actinomycetota > Thermoleophilia > Gaiellales > Gaiellaceae > JBBDMP01. The sequence continues at coordinate 7,723 of JBBDMP010000212.1, forward strand.
AGACGCGTCATCCTTGGGCTGGCGATCCTGCTCGCCATTGCGGCAGCCGGAGCGGGCGCCGTCGCGGGGTTGGCGTGGGTCGATTCGATCACCGCGTCCTTCGAGATCGCATTGCTCGCCGCGGGAGGACTTGCGGCCGCCGCCGCGGCCGAGGCCGGCCTCTTGGGGCTCGTGCACGGCCTGCGGCGCCTCGGTGAGATCGACCGGACGCGCGAGGAGGCGCGCGCCGCACTCGGCGCACATATGGAGGCCGAGCGGCGCGACCGCTTGGCTGAGTTCGAGCGCGTGCTCGCGCGGGAGCGGGCGAATGCGAGCCACGAGTTGGGTGAGCAGGAGCGGCTGCTCGCCGAGGAGCGCCGTGACGCCATCGCTCGTCAGACCGAGCGCGCCCGGGTCGAGCTGACGGAGGCCGTCGCCTCGGTGCAGGAGCGCCTCGAGCGCAGGCTCATGGCTTGGGCGGCCGACCTCGATCGAGGCCAGAGGGAGCTGGAAGTCCAGCTCGGCGAGGTCGGTCAGCGTCAGCGGGAGGCGGTGGCGGCCTTCGAGGCGAGGCTCGCGGCCGACGCCGAACGGCTCTCCCTCGCGAGCGAGGACCAACGGCTCGGGCTACTCCGCCTCCGCGACGAGCTCGAGCGCTTCGGCACCGGCTTCCTCGAGGAGGGCCGCTCGGAGATCGAGATACACGCCGCCGAGCGGCGTAAGTCGCTCCACGAGGTGAGCGAGCGCCTACGGGCTCGCGAGCGGTCCCTCCGCGAGCAAATCGACCGAGAAGAAGTAGAGGCGCACTCGCGCCTGGCCGCCGGGCTCGGCGAGGCCGAACGCCGTCACCTCGCCCAGCTCGAGCGCGCGCTCGAGCGGGCCGCAAACCGCCTGGCGGAGGAATCCGAGAAGCGCTTCGACGCGCAGATCAAGGCCTCCAGGGAGCAGGCGGCCGAGCGGCTCTCGCGAGAGCTCGAGAAGGGCATCGACCAGTTCGCGCGCCAGGCGGAAACGGATGTGGCGGACCGCATCACGGAGCTCGCCCGCACAACCTCGGAACGGCTCCAACGCCGCGTCGCCGAAGTCGCCCGCACGGCCGAGGCTCAGCAGGAGATCGCGGCCGGACGCCTCCGCCAGATCTCGGAGCGCCTGGACGACGCCCTTGCCGCGGCCGGGGATCGCGCCGCCGTGCTCGAGGCCGAGCTCGCCCGCTTCAGCCGGACCGCCGCCGAGGACTAGCTAGTGACTAACTCTTCGGGAAAGGGATCGTCCACGGGAGAAAGAACTACGGCCAGGTGGATGACGTGACGACCCTCGAAAAGCAGCTGGACGAACGCGGCAAGGTCGAAAGCTGGCGCCTGCACGTGCTCATGGAGGCGGGCTACCCCCTCCCTCTGGCCGAGCGGATTGCCCAGAGCGAGGCCGACCTGCACCAAGCCGTCGACCTGATCAATGAGCGCGGCTGCTCACCCGAGGTCGCCGCGCAGATCCTTCTGTAGAGCGGGCCGCTCCATCTCGCGGAAGGCCGGGACAAGGAGCCCCGCGCTCGTGATCGCGAGATAGCAGAGCCCCGTCACGAGCAACATGCTCCCCACTCCGATGGCCTCGATGAGGAAGCCTGCGATCAGGGCGCCGGCCGGCATCGTCGCGAACGCAGCCGCGTTGCTCAGCCCGAGGACGCGGCCCCGCATGCTCGCCGGGACGCGTTCGTAGTACACGGTGTTGATGATCGGGTTCAGCGGGGCCGACGCGAGCCCGAAGAGGGCCATGGCTGCAATCGCCACCCCCAAAGACGGCAGCATCGAGAGGACGAGGTAGGGGAGGCTCACGAAGATGAAGGACACGACGAACGTCGTCCTCCGCGGCAGCCGGTGCCCGATGACGCTGAAAACGATCGCGCCGAGGAGAGAGAGCCCACCGAACGTGCCGATCATGAGTCCGAGCTGCACCGCGCTCCCGAAGGCCTCGCGCGCGAAGACCGGTAGCGTCACCGCGAAGAGCGGCGCGTCGAGGAAGTTCGTGAGCATCACCGTGAACGTCACGGCGCGAATGACCGGGTCGCGGAAGACGAAGCGGAGGCCCTCGAGGAGCTCCGTCACGTAGCGGCTCGGGGCACCTTCAGTGCGGTGCCGGATATCGGGCGCAAAGAGGCGCATAAGCGCCGCCGAAACGAGAAAACTCGAGGCGTCGAGCCAGAGGACGTTCGCCGGGCCGATGATTGCGATGAGTCCCCCCGCAAGCGGCGCTCCCACGAGCAGAGAGCCGCGATGGATGCCCTGAACGATCCCGGTCGCCCGCTCGAGCCGCATGCCGGCGAGCTCGGCAAGGTCGGGAACGAGTGACTCGCGCGCCGTCATCCCCGGGGCGTCTAGGAGCGCGCCCAGGAAGACAAGCACGACGAGCTGCCAGAACTCGATGCCGACGGTCAGGTGAAGCGCCGGGATCACCGCCACGGTCGCACCGCTGGCCAGGTCGGCGATCACGCTCGTCGTGCGGAAGCCCAGCCGGTCGACGATCGCTCCCCCGAGGAAGAGCGCGATCACCGTCGGAAGGACCGTAAAGAAGGCGGTCACGCCCGTCAGGGCCGCGCTGCCCGTCAGTTCGAGAACGAACCACGGGATCGCCACGACGGCGACTGCGTTTCCCGAGAGCGAAATCGCATCGGAGAGGAAGACCGCGAGAAGCGGTCTCCGATCGCGGGCTGAGCTAGATTCGAGCATGTGAAAGTCGAGCCGCTCCTCTACGGCGACCGGAAGGTGTACACCGTTTCCGCCTTCAACCGCGGTGTCGGTTCATGGCTCGCCCGCCTGCCGACGGTCTGGGTCGAAGGCGAAGTGACCGAGCTACGCCGCCAGGCCGGCTGGCAGAGCGTCTTTTTCACGCTCAAGGACCTGGACGACGGAACGTGCCTGCCCGTGAGCATGCCCCGCGGAGGCTTCGACGGCCTGCGGC
>JBBDMP010000213.1:0-10652 GCA_040878265.1 Gaiellales bacterium
TCGCGGCTCAAGTCGTCGTAGCGCTCCAGCCTGCGGCTGAGCCGCGCATGCTCGGAGGAGACCCTCGCAGCCCGCTTCTGGTCGTCCCAGAAGCCGGGCAGGCTCAGCTCCTGCTCGAGCTCGGCTACGCGCGACCGAAGGGCGTCGGGGTCAAAGGTAATCACGGACCCAGGCGAGCTGGGTCCCGATCTCCTCGAGCTCCCGTTCCACTGCCGCGCGCTCAGCCACGGCTAGGCCCCATGGCATTTCTTGTACTTCTTGCCTGAGCCGCATGGGCACGGGTCGTTGCGGCCGACCTTGTCCCAGTCGGACGCCACCCGCTGGCCCGTCGAGACCGTGGTTGCGGCGCCGGCCCGGGTGCCCGCGGTCACGGCCGCCCGCGCCCCTACTCCGGCACCCCCGTTTCCGCCCGCGGCCGCGCCGATCGCGTCCGCGCCGGCCAGCGACTCGTGCTCGTACGCGAGGTTTCCACCCGTCGGTGCCTGGGCCGGCTGAAGCCGGTCGGCGTCCTCGCGCTCGATCTGCACGTGAAAGAGGTAGCGCACGACCTCCTCGCGAATGATCGCGCCGAGCTCCTCGAACATCGCGTGCCCCTCGCCGCGGTACTCGACGAGCGGGTCCTTCTGCGCCATGGCGCGCAGATGGATCCCGTCGCGCAGGTACTCCATCGACTCGAGGTGCTCGCGCCAGCGCAGATCGACGACCTGGAGGATGAGGTAGCGCTCGATCTCCCGCATGAGCTCGGCGCCGAACTCCTCCTCCCGGTGCTCGTAGGCCGCCCGCGCGTCGTCCTGGAAGTCCTCGATCAGGTCCTCCCGCGTGATCGAGCCGCGGTCGATCTCCTCGGGCTTGACCTCTGTGTCGTAGATCGTCGCCATCTCCGCGAAGAGCGAGTCGAGGTCCCATTCCTCCGCGTATTCGGACGCGGTGTGCGAGAGCACGGTGCGCTCGATCAGCTCGTCGATCCACGTGACGATGTCGTCGGAGAGGTCTTCGCCGTTGAGGACGCGCCGGCGCTGCTCGTAGATCAGCTGTCGCTGCACGTTCATGACGTCGTCGTACTTGAGGACGTTCTTGCGCGCGACGAAGTGCTGCTCCTCGACCTTCTTCTGCGCGTTCTCGATCTGCTTGGAGAGGATGCCCTTCTCCATGGGCTCGTCATCCGGGAGGTTGAAGCGATCCATGATCTTGAAGATCCGGTCGCCGGCAAAGAGGCGCACGAGGTCGTCCTGGGCGGAGAGGTAGAAGCGCGACTCGCCCGGGTCTCCCTGGCGCCCTGAGCGTCCGCGCAGCTGGTTGTCGATCCGGCGCGCCTCGTGGCGCTCGGTGCCGACCACGTAGAGGCCGCCGCGTTCGATCACACCCTCGCCGAGCTTGATGTCGACGCCGCGGCCGGCCATGTTCGTTGCGATCGTGACCGCGCCCGGCTGGCCCGCCTCGGCGATGATCCCGGCCTCGCGCTCGTGCTGCTTCGCGTTCAGGACGTTGTGCGGGACACCCTGGCGCTCGAGCAGCCGCGAGAGGTGCTCGGACACCTCGACCGAGATCGAGCCGACGAGCACGGGCTGTCCTTCCTCGTGCCGCTCGTGGATGTCCTCGACGACGGCGTCCCACTTCGCTTCCTTCGTCTTGTAGATGAGGTCGTCGCGGTCGTCGCGGGCGACGGCGACGTTCGTCGGGATCTCGACGACGGCGAGGTCGTAGATCTCCTGAAACTCCTTCTCCTCCGTCTTCGCCGTGCCGGTCATGCCGGCGAGCTTCTCGTAAAGGCGGAAGTAGTTCTGGAGCGTGATCGTTGCCAGCGTGACGTGCTCCTCCTTGATCGCCACGCCCTCCTTCGCCTCGACGGCCTGGTGCAGCCCCTCCGACCAGCGGCGGCCCTCCATGATCCGGCCGGTGAACTCGTCGACGATCTTCACCTCGCCGTCGACGACGACGTAGTCGACATCGCGCTGGTAGAGCGACTGCGCCTTGAGCCCCTGGATCAGGTGGTTGACGAGCTGCGCGTTGCGCGGGTCGTAGAGGTTCTCGAGCCCGAGCGCGCGCTCGATCGTCTCGATCGCGCTCTCGCGCGGCGAGACCGTCTTGAACTTCTCGTCGAACTCGTAGTCGGCGTCGTCCTCCGGCTTTTCCATCCCCTTGGGCACGAACTTCGCCGGAACTCCCTTGAGCGTGCGCACGATCCGGGCGAAGTCGTAGTACGTCCGCGCGGCTACCTCCGGCTCGCCCGAGATGATGAGCGGCGTCCGCGCCTCGTCGATCAGGATCGAGTCGACCTCGTCGACGATCGCGTACGTGTGGGCGCGCTGCACCGTCGCCTCGAGCGACGTCGCCATGTTGTCGCGGAGGTAGTCGAACCCGAATTCCGAGTTCGTCCCGTAGGTGATGTCTGCCGCGTAGGCGTCCTTCCGCGCCGCGAACGGCATCATGTTCTCGATGAAGGAGGCGCGCAGGCCGAGCTTCTCGTAGACCGGCCCGACCCAGGCCGCATCGCGCTTGGCGAGGTAGTCGTTGACCGTCACGAGGTGTGTGTTCTGGCCCCCGAGCGCGTTCAGGTAGAGCGGCTGGACGGCCACGAACGTCTTCCCCTCGCCCGTCTTCATCTCGGCGATGTCGCCCTCGTGCAGGACGATGCCGCCCATCAGCTGGACGTCGAAGAGACGGACGTCGAGCGTCCGCTTGAACGCCTCGCGGACGGCGGCGTAGGCGTCGAAGATCACGTCCTCGAGCTCGGCCCCGTTCTCGAGCTGCTGCCTGAATTCCGCGGTCTTGCCGGCGAGCTCGGCGTCGGAAAGGCGCTCGTAGTCGGGCTCGAGCGTCGTGATGTAAGCCGCCTGCTGGGCGAGCTTCTTGACGCGGCGCCCCTCGCCCACGCGAAGGACGCGCTCGAACGATCCGTAGTTCTGGGCCATCAGTTCAAATGCAGGGTAGCGATCACAGTGGGTCGACCGTGACTTCCCAGAGCGTGCTTTCGAGCCGATTCGCGCGCAGGACGTAGCTCTCGTGGCGGCCCGCCGCGAGCCGGGTCAACGCATCAATTCCGGCCACGCTCGGGCGCCCGTCGACGAGCAGCTCCGCCTCTCCTTGGCTCACGGTCAGCACGATCTCCTCGCCCTCTTGATCGGCAGGGAGCTCTCCAATCTCAATCCGCACGGCCCCGACAGCCCAGACGTCGCCCTCGCGCCGGAATCCAACCGCGCGGTAGGGCGAGTCGATCAGACCCTCCAGGGCCGCCTCCAGACACGGGATCGCCTCGGGCTCCCCCTGCTCCGGAATCGGCCGCTCGGCGCGGACGTAGACGCACTCGTCGCCGGCCTCGACCCACCGGAACGCCCTCGGATCGGAGAAGGGGTTCTCGGTCAGCCGAGCTGGGGCTCGATGAGCCCGTAGTTGCCGTCGCGGCGCCGGTACACGACGTTGACGTCGTTGGTCTCGGCGTTCTGGAAGACGAAGAAGTCGTGCCCGATGAGCTCGAGCTGGAGCACGGCCTCCTCGGGGCTCATCGGCTTGACCGGAAACTGCTTCATCTTGACGATCCTCGGCTCCTCCGAGTCCGCGATGACCGGCCGGCTGTCGAGCTGGCGGATGACGCGGCTCGGGCCGCGCTTGCGCTTGTCGCGGTAGCGACGGGCCTGGCGTTCCAGCTTCTCGACCAGGAGATCGATGGAGGCGCGCATGTCCTGCGAGCTCTCGCGTGCTCGTAGGACGGGGCCCTTCGTCCAGATGGTCGCCTCGGCCACCTGGTTCTCCGCGATGGAGGGGTTCTTCTCGACCTGCAGCTCGAGCTCGAGCCTGGCCGCGTCGTTCAGATACTTCTCGAGCTTCGCGAGCTTCTCGATGGCGTAGTCCTTGAGCGAATCGGAGACGGTGACGTTCCTGCCCTTGACCTGAAGTCTCACAGCGCCTCCTCGTCGGGAACGAGTTGAATCTACCCCATCCGACCCGGGGCAGATCACCGGCGAACCGCGCGTGCGAACGTGACGACGTGGATCTCCCGCGCCCCCGCGCGGCGAAGCTCCGTCGCCGCCGCGCCCACGGTTGCCCCGGTCGTGTAGACGTCGTCTACCAATGCCACAACCGCTGGCGCGGTTGTGGCATGGAAAGCTTCACGGACGTTCTCGCGGCGCACCGGCCGTGAGAGGCCTCTTTGGCGAGGAACGCGCCGGGTACGCTCGAGCAAGGACTCAACCGGCAGGTCCCAGCGATCCACGAGAGCGTTGGCCAGAGCCTCGGCGGTGTTCGCTCCGCGCCAGAGAGTGCGCTCGCGGTCGCCGGGAACGAACGTGAGGCCGGCTGCGGGTGGGCGCGGGACGACCTCGACGACGAGCTCGGCCGCCTCGGCCGCGAGCGAGCGCAGCCCGCGCTCCTTCCACGCCGCCACGAGGGTGCGCGCCGGACCTTCGTAGGCGACGGCCGCGCGCGCCGTTCGGAAGGGCAGCCTTCGGCCCGAGCATTCGGTACAGCGTTCTACCGGCCACGCGGTCGGTGCGCCGCAGCGCTCGCAGCGCGGCCCGGTGAGCAGGACGAGCGCCGTGCGGCACGTGGCACACAGGAGCCTCTCGCCCGCGCCACATGCGGCGCAGCGGCGGGGCAGCAGGAGGTCGATGAGGGCACCAAGCATGGACCCCACGCCCGGGGGTGGGTGGACCCTAGGAAGGACAAGCGCGCGCCTGGCGCGCAAAACGTGCCGAAAGGGCTATTACGCCGCGGGGTAGCGGAGAACGCTGTCCGCGAGCTTGGAGGCGTCCCCGAAGATCCCGGCGATCGCGAGACCTTCGTCGGGGACGACGCTGCCCGGGAGCAGCGCCGCGCTGCGGATCGCTGCGGCCTTGCCCACGTGGCAGTCGGCCCCGATCGCGGCCGGGCCACGTACCTGCGCGCCCGCCTCGATGACAACGTTCCGGCCCAGTGCGACGGGTCCCTCGATCGAGGCGGAGTTGTCGATCCGGCAGCCCTCCTCGACCCAGACCCCAGGCGCGATCTCCTCCCCTGGGATCTCGACCCGCACGTGCCCGCGAACGGCGTCGAGGATCGTGTTGCGAAGCTCGTCGAGGTCGCCGACGTCGTTCCAGTAGGCCATCGTCGTGTAGGCGTAGATCTCCTCGTTGGCCGTGACGAGCGTGGGCCAGAGGTCTTCGCCGAAATCGACGAACGTGTCCGCCGGGATGCGCTCGAGCAGCTCGGGCTGGATGACGTAGATGCCGCAGTTGGCCAGGTCGGAGCGCGCCTCCTCGCGGCGGGGCTTTTCCTGGAAGCCGCGGACCCGCGTGTCGCGGTCAAGGATCACGACGCCGTAAGCGGACGGATCGCTCACAGGCTTGACCGTGAGCGTGGCCAAGCCGCCCATGCGGCGATGGTGGCCGAGGAGCGCGGTCACGTCGACGTCGTGCAGGCCGTCGCCCGACGTGATGAGGATCGGCTCGCCGCGCCAAAAGTGCTCGAGCTTCTTCGTCCCGCCGGCCGTGCCGAGGAGCTCCTTCTCGTACGACCACTCGATCGACATGTCGAGCGCCGAGCCGTCGCCGAAGTAACTCTTGATCATCTCCGGGAAGACGTGCAAGTTGATCCCGATCTCGCGTACGTCGTGGCGGCGCAGGAGGTTGAGGAGGTGATGGAGGACAGGCCGGTTCGCCACCGGCATCATCGGCTTCGGCAGGAAGTCCGTCAGCGGCCGCAGCCGTGTCCCGAGACCGGCCGCCATCACCATGGCTTTCACGCCTCGGGCCCTAGGGTTAGGTGCCTTCGTCCCAGGAGGCTAGGTACTTCGCCTGCTCCTCGGTGAGCCTGTCGATGTCGACGCCCATGGTCTCGAGCTTCAGGCGTGCGATCTCGCGATCGATGTCCTCCGGCACGTCGTAGACCCTGCGCTCGAGCTCGTCTGCATGCGTGACGACGAATTCGGCCGAAAGCGCCTGGTTGGCAAAGCTCATGTCCATGACGGCTGCGGGGTGCCCCTCGGCCGCGGCGAGGTTGACGAGACGCCCCTCGGCGATGAGGTAGAGCCTGCGGCCGTCGGAGAGGCGGAACTCCTCGACGTTCGGGCGCGCAGGCCGCACCGACTCGGCCAGCGCTCGCAGTGCCGGAATGTCGATCTCGACGTTGAAGTGGCCGGTGTTCGCGAGGATGGCGCCGTCCTTCATGCGCTCGAGGTGCGGGCCGGCGATCACGTGCTTGTCGCCCGTGGCGGTGACGAAGATGTCGCCAACCTCGGCGGCCCGCTCCATCGGCAGGACCTCGTAGCCGTCCATCACCGCTTCGAGGGCGTGGAGCGGCTCGACCTCCGTGACGATGACGTGCGCCCCCATGCCACGCGCGCGCATCGCGACGCCGCGCCCCGTCCAGCCGTAGCCCGCGACGACGAACCGCCGTCCGGCGAGGAGGACGTTCGTCGCGCGGATCACTCCGTCCACCGTGGACTGGCCCGTTCCGTAGCGGTTGTCGAAGAGATGCTTCGTCTTCGCCTCGTTGACGGCGATGACGGGGAAGGCGAGCCGTCCCTCCTGCTCGAGCGCGCGGAGCCGGACCACTCCCGTCGTCGTCTCCTCGGTGCCGCCGACGATGTCGGGCAGCAGGTCGGAACGCTCGGAGTGGAGCACGCCGATCACGTCGGCGCCGTCGTCCATCGTCAGCTGCGGCCGGTGGTCGACAGCCGCGGTGATGTGCGAGTAGTACGTCTTTTCGTCCTCACCCCGGATCGCGAAGACCGGGATGCCGAACTCGGCGACGAGCGCGGCCGCGACATCGTCCTGCGTCGAGAGCGGGTTGGACGCGCACAAGACGACATCGGCGCCGCCGGCCTGAAGCGTACGGGCGAGGTTCGCCGTCTCGCTCGTCACATGCAGGCAGGCGGAGAGCCGGTAGTCGGCCAGAGGTCGCTCGCGCTCGAAGCGCTCCCGGATCGACGTGAGGACAGGCATTTGCCGGTCTGCCCATTCGATGCGGGCGAGGCCGGCCGGAGCGAGCGCAAGGTCGAGAACATCGTGCTGTGGAGCAGTCATGGCCACGGCGGGTCAGTCTAATGAGGGCTTACGCGTCGGCGCGCCCGTAGCGGTCTTCGAGCCGGACGACATCCTCGAGTTGGGCTGTCGAGACCTCGAGCAGCGTCGTGTCCTCCAGCGCACGGATGCGGTGCACGGTCCCAGGAGCCAGGTGGAAGGCACGGCCGGGCCCGACGACCTCGGCGTCTGTCTGCCGCCCGGGCTCGCCGATCTCGAACTCGGCGCGCCCCGAGTAGACGTAGAGCGTCTCGTCCTTCTCCTTGTGGAACTGGAGGCTCAGCTCCTCCCCGGCCCGGACGAACAGGACCTTGCCACCGTACTTCTCGGTCGCCGCCCAGATGAGCTCGTAGCCCCAGGGCTTCTCGACCTTCTTGACCTGGACGGCGAAGCGGTCGAGGTCGAGCAGGTTCGGCGAGAGATCGTTCATGAGCCAGCGCGTTCCTACCTCAGCGAAGGACTACGAGTCAAGCCCGCTACATGCTCCTCCGCCGCCCGCAGGTCCTTGGGCGTATTGATGGTGAGCCAGAGTCCTTCATGGCGGAACGCCCGGAGGCGGCCCGTGGCGGCGAGCTCGGGGAAGGTCGTGCGCTCGTGATCACCGCGCTCCGGCAGCCGCTCGACGGCCTCTTCGCCGAGCACGTAGATCCCGCAACTGACCCAGTGCGGCAGGCGCGGTGCCTCCTCGAAGCCGGTCACGGCGTCGTCCTCGCCAAGCTCGACCACGCCGAACGGGGAGCGAAGGGGCGCCACCACGATCGTCGCCGCCGCCTCCTTCTCGCGGTGCCGGGCCAGCAGGGCGCGGAAGTCGAGGTCGACGAGCTCGTCGCCGTTCAGGGCGAAGACGTCGCCGCTCTCTCGCCTCGCCTTTGCCGCGAGCCGGAGCCCGCCGCCCCGTCCCAACGGCTCGGGCTCCGGGACCGGGACGATTTCGGGCCCAAGCCCGCCCAGCTCGGCGAGGAAGAGCTGCTCCTGACCGGCGGCGCAGCTGACGAGCACTCGCTCGACACCCGCGGCGGCGAGTAGCTCGATCTGGTGCGCGGCGAGCGGTCGCCCTGCGACGGGCACGAGCGCCTTGGGCCGGCCCCCGGCCACTGCCCCGAGCCGCTCGGCCTTGCCGCCGGCGAGGATGATGGCCTCCAAGGGTCGGTCCTTAAGCCAGTTTGGGTTCGGGGCGCTCGGTCTCGGCTATTGCGCCGAGTGTCGACGCGGCACGGCCGATGCCCTCGTAGGTGAAACCGGCCGCCCGGGCGACGTCGGGGTCGAGGAAGTTGCGTCCGTCCACGATCAGGGGTCGCCGCATCGCATCCCGCAGCTCCGCCGTCGTCAGGTCGCGAACCTCGTTCCACTCGGTGACGACGACGGCCGCGTCCGCCCCCGCGACAGCTTCGTGCAGGGTCGTGGCGAACTCGACACCCTCCAGAAGCTTGCGCGCGTCCTCGATGGCGACGGGGTCCCAGGCCCGGACGCGCGCGCCCTCGGCCAGCAGCCGCGAAGCGAGCACGAGGCTCGAGGCCTCGCGCAGGTCGTTCGTGTTCGGCTTGAAGGCGAGTCCCAGGAGGGCAATGGTCTTGCCGCGCAGCGGACCGAGGTGCTTCTCCAGCTTCCCCACCACGCGCCGCTTCTGGAGCTCGTTCACCTCGATGACGGCCGAGAGGAGCTGGAAGTGGTAGCCGGAGTTGCCCGCGAGCTGCTTGAGCGCGGCCACGTCCTTGGGAAAGCAGCTGCCGCCGTACCCGATGCCGGCCTGGAGAAAATGCGGCCCGAGCCGGTGGTCGAGGCCCATGCCGCGGGCGACGTCGGCGACGTCGGCCCCGGTCACCTCGCAGACGTTCGCGATCTCGTTGATGAAGCTGATCCGCGTGGCGAGGAACGCGTTCGAGGCGAGCTTGATCATCTCGGCGGAGGCGACGTCGGTCGTGACGACCGGCGTGCCCGTCGGCTCGTAGAGCGCAGCGACCTGCGCCCCGTCGGCCGCGGCGAATGCGCCTACGACCACCCGGTCGGGACGCATGAAGTTCTCAACCGCGGTCCCCTCGGCGAGGAACTCGGGATTCGCAACGTAGCTGATATGCGCCAGCCCCTTGTCGTCGAGCCGCTGCCGCACCTTCTCGCCCGTTCCGACCGGCACGGTGCTCTTCATGACGAGGAGGACGCGTTCCTCGAGCTCGGGAAGCTCATCGACGACGTGCCAGACCGCGGCGAGGTCGGCATCGCCGGAATAGGTCGACGGGGTCCCGACGCAAACGAAGGCGATGCTGGCCCACTCGTAGATCTCGCCGAGGTCGAGCGTGAAGCGCAGCCGGTCACGATTCCGGGCGACGAGCTCCTCCAGGCCCGGCTCGAAGATCGGCATCCGCCCTTTCTCGAGCTCAGCGATCCGCTCTGAGTCGATGTCTCGCACGACGACCTGGTGGCCGAGCTCGGCGAAGCAGGCCGCCGTGACGAGGCCGACCCAGCCCGCACCGATGACGCCAAGCGGTTCTTTGCCCTGCATGGAACGAATTTTAGTTGTTGCGCGGCTGCAGGCCCTTGGCGATGGCAAGCATCGTCTCGTTGGACATGCGGTTCAGCAGTGTGTTCACGACCCAGTAGGCCGCGCCGTTTTCCTCGAAGGCGATCATGCGGAGCTTGGGGCCGCTGAAGAAGAGCTTGTACTCGCGCCCCTTGATCCTCTGTGTGACGCTTGCTCCCTGGAGGATCGGCGCGTCGGTCCAGCTCGTCTGCTGGATACCCCAGTACTCCAGGCCCCAGGTCCGGTAGACGAGCCGGAAGGCGTCGTGGTCGCCGATCTTGTAGGCGCGCGCGGGCGTGCTCGAATCGAGCGCCGACGCCCGCTCGAGCACGGTCGGCACGAGCAGCGGGAAGCCGACCTTTCTTTGCGCGGTCTTGACGTTCGCCGCGGCGTGCTCGGGATCACGGGAGATCGCCGGGGCCTGGTGCTCGGGCGTGCGGTCCTTCGGGACGGCCGTCAGCGTCCCATGGAAGGTCTGGCCGATGATCACCTGCACCATCGTCTCGAGCTCGCTGCCCGGCCCGGCCGATTCCATCTCCGCGTCGCCGAAGAGGTTCGTCAGCTCGCGCGCGGCCGGCTCCGCGCCGGCGGCGGCGGGGTTGTAGAGGATCTTCGTCTCGAAGTACTCGAAGGTGTCCGCGTTGCCGCCGTTTGCGATCTGGACGTAGCCGCGCTGGGCGAGCCGGTAGGCGGCATCGTCGGCCGCGCCTGCGACGCCGTTGCCGTTCAGGACCTCGATCGTGACGTCCTTCGGCGCCGGGGCCTCGTCACCCGAGGGCTTCTTGCCGGTCGCCGCGCGCACCGCCTTCGCCGCCGCTTCCGGGTCCGGGTTCGTGAACTCCTCGACCGCGGTGGCTATGGCCTCGTCGGGGGCGGACAGCTCCGCATTGCCGAACAGTCCCTCGATCTGAACCTGGTGAAAGTTCCCGGAAGGCAGGCCGTATACGAGCCTCGCGTAGCCGAGGAGCGTCCCTACGTCGAGCGTCTTGCCGCCGCCCACGCCGACTTCGACGTTCTTCGTGATCGTGTTCACGATCCCGGGGATCTGGGTGAGCGACCAGGAGTTCGAGACCTGTTGCTTCAGCGACGTCACGAACTGCTGCTGGCGGACGACGCGGTAGATGTCCGAGTCCGTGTGCCGG
>JBBDMP010000214.1:0-10632 GCA_040878265.1 Gaiellales bacterium
CGCTGGCCCGACGCGTAGAGCAATAGTGCCGAAGCAGTTCGAGTACTCGGTCACGGAGCAGGCCGGAACTCCCGCACGCGCGGAGCCGGACTGGACGCCCGAGCACCTCGTTCTCGCAGGCCTCGCCCGCTGCACACTTGCAAGCCTCGAGTTCCACGCGAAGCGCGCGGACGTGCAGGTTGCCGGCAGCGCGAGGGCCGACGGGGTCGTCGCAAAGCGCGAAGAGGACGGCCGCTTCGCCTTCGTCGAGATCGAATGCGCGCTCGACGTCGAGCTCGACCCAGCCCCCGAGGGCGACCGACTGACAGAGCTCCTCGGCCTCGCGGAGCGCGACTGCTTCGTGGGCGCGTCCCTGACCATGAAGCCGAGCTACGAGTGGCGCGTGAACGGAGAGCAAATTCGATGAGCACCGTTGCGCTCGACGTCGCGGCTGTCCGGGCGCGGTTCTCGGCGCTGCAGCGCCCAATTGCCTTTTTCGACGGGCCGGGCGGAACGCAAGTGCCGGACTCCGTGATCGAGGCGATGGCCTCCTACCTGCGCGGGTCGAACGCGAACCTCGGCGGCCCGTTCGAGACGAGCGTGCGCAGCGACGCGCTCTATCTGGAGGCGCGAGAGGCCGCAGCCCGCTTCCTCGGGGCGAGCGCGGCCGAGGTCGGCTTCGGCCAGAACATGACGACGCTCAACTTCGCGCTCTCGCGCTCTGTCGGGCGCGAGCTCGAGGCGGGCGACGAGATCGTCGTCACGCGGCTCGACCACGACGCGAACATCTCCCCGTGGCTCGAGCTCGCCCGCGATCGAGACCTCGTCGTCCGGTTCGTCGACATCCGCGACGAGGACTGCTCCCTCGACCTCGACGACCTGGAGCGACAGCTCTCCGAGCGGACCCGCGTCGTCGCCTTTCCCTGGGCTTCGAACGCCGTCGGGACGATCACCGACGTTCGGCGGATCGCCGCGCTCGCCCACGAGGCCGGCGCGCTCGCCTGGGTCGACGCCGTGCACTACGCGCCGCACGGCCCGATCGACGTCGCCGCGGCGGATGTCGACGTCCTCCTCTGCTCGCCCTACAAGTTCTACGGCCCGCATCTCGGGCTCTTCTACGGCAAGGCGGACGTGCTCGAGCGCTGGACCCCGTACAAGGTGCGGCCGAGCCCGCCCGAGCCCGTCGGCGCGCGCTTCGAGACGGGCACCTTGCCCCACGAGGCGCTCGCCGGCTTCGTGGCCGCGGTCGAATACCTCGAGTCGCTGGGGTGGGAGGCCGTCCGCGCGCACGAGCGCGACCTCGGCCGGCGCTTCCTCACGGGTCTGCCCGAGAGCGTGACGCTCCACGGAGCGCCGGCGATGGAGGGCCGAACGCCCACTTTCGCGCTGACCTTGCCCCAGCACTCGCCACGAGAGGCGGCCGAGGCCCTTGCCGCGCGCGGCATCGCTGCCTGGTGGGGCGACTACTACGCCGTCGAGATCATGCGGCGGCTCGGGTTGCCGGAAGGCGCCCTGCGCCTCGGCATCGTCCATTACAACACCGCCGAGGAGGTCGACCGCCTCCTTACCGAGCTCGAGCGACTCGCGTGAGCCGCCTCTACTGGGCGCGAAACGACGGCATGAGCGGCCACGTCTGGCTTTCCGACGGCGAGCAGGCCGCGCTGGCCGAGGAGATGCTCCTCCAGGGGATGGGCGACTTCCCAATCCAGAAGTTCGCCCAGGGCGAAAGAATGCATGTGATGGTGACCGAGATCGAGAACGCGCTCGAGGCAGCGTCGCCGGAACCTGTCGACCTCGATCCGAAGCTCTGGAGCGATTGGCTCGACTTCCTCCAGGGGGCGGCATCGAACGGAGGGCTGCTCGTCCAGTGATGAGGATTGCGCTCGCGCTCGGAGCCATCGCCGTAGCCGTCGCGCTCTTTCTCCTCCTTCGCCCTAAAGGAGATGACGACGAGGCTGCAACGACCTCGGCGCCCGCGGCCACTACTGAGGCCGGGCCGGCGACGACGACCGGGGCGACCACGGAGCCGGCTTCGACCACGACCGCGCCTACCGAGCCTGAGCCGGTTCGGGTCGTCTTCCGGGACGGGCGGGTGCGCGGCGGTATCCAGACGTTCTCGTTCGAACAAGGGGACCAGATCCGTCTGATCGTCCGCGCGGACGTCGCCGACCACGTGCATGTTCACGGCTTCGATCTCTTCACGGATGTCGCGCCTGGGCACCCGGCACGATTCACCTTTCGCGCCGACCTGACGGGCAGCTTCGAGGTCGAGTTGGAGGACCGTGGAGTGCCTCTGGTCGAGCTGCAGGTTCGTTCCTGACGCCGGTCCTCGCGCACGGCATCGGCGGGATCCAGGACCTCCCGGTCCCGCTCTGGCTCTTCTACTACGGCGGGGCCGTCGTGCTCATCGTCTCCTTTACCGCACTCGCCGCGCTGTGGCGCCGGCCGCGCCTCGAGGGGGCCCCCGTCCGGCCCTTACCGCCCGGTCTCCAGGCGATCCTGCTCTCGCCCTGGCTGCGGGTGGCCCTCGGCGGCCTGTCCGTCGCCTTGTTTGCCCTCGTCAGCCTCGCCGCCCTGCTCGGCGAGCGCTCGCCGACCCAGAATCTCGCCCCGACCTTCGTCTGGGTGGTCTTCTGGCTCGGGCTCGTCCCCGTCGTCGTCGTGTTCGGGAACGTCTGGCGGGTCCTCAGTCCGTGGGCGGCTGTGGCCGACGGGGTCGCGTGGGCCTGGCGCCGGAGCGGGCGCCGCTGGGAGCCGCCGTGGCCGTATCCGGACGGTGCTGGGCGGTGGCCGGCAACCGCCTTTCTCTTCGCCTTCACCGCGTTGGAGCTCGCATATACGAATCCGGCCGACCCGGCGATCCTCGCGCTCGCGATCTACCTCTACAGCGCCGCGACCTGGGTCGGGATGCTCGCGCACGGGCGCGAGGCCTGGCTCGAGAACGGTGAGGCCTTCAACGTGTACTTCGGCCTGCTCGGCCGCCTCGCACCTTTCGGGACCCGGAAGACGGACGACCGTCGGGAGATCGTCGTCCGGCCGCCCCTCGCGGGGCTGGCAGAGGGGGAGCCACGGCGCGGGACACTCGCCTTCGTCGCCGTCATGCTCGGGTCGGTCGCCTTCGACAGCGTCGGCCGAATGTCTTGGTGGATCGAGCGCCGCTTCTCGCTCACGGCAGACCTCATCTCGGAGTCGCCAGGGCTCGCGGACGCAGTCGCCATGCTGTTCAACCTCGCGGGCCTCACGGCGTGCGTGTCACTCGTCGCCGCAGCCTATCTCGCAGCCGTCTCGGCAGCGCGGGTTCTGGGCGCCTCCGAGCAGCCGCTCGCGGGCGCGTTCATGGGCAGCCTCGTCCCGATCGCGCTCGCATACGCGGTCGCGCACTACTTCTCGCTCCTCGTCCTCCAGGGGCAGTTCGCCATCCCGCTCCTCTCGGATCCATTCGGCTGGGGGTGGGATCTCTTCGGGACGGCGGACTTCCGTCCGAACCTCCGTGTGCTGACGCCTTCCCTCGTCTGGTACGTGCAGGTCGGCGCCCTCGTCGTGGGCCACGTGCTCGGGCTCGTGCTCGCCCACGACCGCGCGGTCAGCCTCTTCTCCTCGCCGGGCCGTGCGGTCCGCACGCAGTACGCCCTCCTCGCCCTGATGGTGCTCTATACCGTCGGCGGGCTCTGGCTGCTCTCCTCCGGCTAAGAGCTCTAGAAGCTCACCCCGGAATGAGGGATCGCCCGCGCGGCCTCCCCCGGTCGATACGGACTGAGGTATGGCCCGGGTTTGTCTGCTGCTGCTTGCGCTTGGCGCTGCCTGCGTTCTGGTTGCCGCTGCCCCCGCTTCGGCCACTGCCACCGCCGACGAGAGCACGCTCCTCGTCCAATTTCGGCCCGGGACGACAGCGGCCGAGGCGAAGGCGGCTCTCGCCGCAGCCGGCGGCAAGCGCGACGGGCGGATCACCGCCCTCGGCGTGCAGCTCGCGAGCGTCCCCGCAGACGAGACTGGCGAGGCTCTGACCGAGCTTCGCTCCTCGGCCGACGTCCTCTTCGCGGAGCCCGACGGTTTTGTCGCGATCGCAGGGAAGGTCACCGGCGACCCGCTGGCGGACTCGAAGCCCTGGCCCTTCATGGTCACGCGTCTCGCATCCGCCTGGGAGCTCGTGACGGGCGACCCTGGAGTCACCATCGCGATCGTCGACACAGGAGTCTCTCCCCACGAAGACCTCCCGACTCTCATGCCCGGCTGGGACTTCCTGAACGGGGACGCCGACGCGAGCGACGACCACGGGCATGGAACCGGCGTGGCCGGAGTCCTTGCGTCTTTGGCCGGCAACGGCCAGGGAAGCGCCGGTGTCTGCTGGTCCTGCACGGTCCTGCCGGTGAAGGCGCTCGGGCCCGACGGCTACGGCACCTGGTCCGCTGTTGCGGCCGGCATCACCTGGGCCGCCGACCAAGGAGCCGACGTGATCAACCTCTCGCTCGGGGCCCCCGGTGCATCGATGACCGTCAAGAGCGCTGTCGAGTACGCGCGCTCACGCGGCGCGATCGTGGTGGCCGCTGCCGGAAACGCCGGCTCGACGACACCCTTCTACCCTGCCGATTTTCCCGGTGTCCTCGCCGTCGCGGCCTCGGACGAGAACGACGCCCTCTATTCGTTCTCGAACCGAGGCAGCTGGGTCGAGCTGAGCGCGCCGGGTTGCGCGTCGACAGTCAGCCTGGGCGGCGGCTGGCACGAGTTCTGCGGCACCTCGGCCGCGGCGCCATTCGTCTCGGGCCTCGCCGCGCTCGCGCGCACCCTTGCGCCCACCGCCGGGGCCGGACAGCTCGAGGCCGCCCTGCTCACGACCGCCCACCCGCTTGCGGGCGTGTCCGCCGGGCGGATCGACGCGCGCGCGGCACTCGAGGCCCTGGGCGCACCCCATGCGTTGCCACCGTGGAACCTCTCGGCACCGAAGATCCGCGGGCGCCTCCGGCTCGGCCGGAAGCTTCGCGTCGACCCGGGAAGCTGGCAAGAGGACGGCTCACTGGTCTTTGCCTACCGCTGGCAGCGGTGCTCGCGCGGGAAGTGCGTGACCGTCGGGACCGCGGAGGCCCATCGCGTCCGCCGGGCCGACCGGGGCCGGCGGCTTCGCGTCGTCGTCACCGCCTCGAACGGCAGCGGGTCGGTCGAAGCCCGCTCGCTAGCCGTACGAGTCCCGCGCCGCCTTCCAGCGCGGATCGTCCCAGCGAATTAGGTCCGGGTCCACCCCGCGCGCGTTCGCGAGCGCGACCGCGAGAAGCTGGAAGCGGACGATGTCCACGACCGGGTGGACCGAAGGCACGAGCGTCGTCTCCGCGCCGATCTCGCCCAGGGCGCAGACCGCGTCCTTGGCGCGCTCGGCCGCGCGTCCCTCGCCCTCGAGCACGAACACGCGCACGGTCTCGTCGATCGCTGCGAGGTGGCCGTGCAGGAGCTGCTCGGTGTGATGCGCTTCGGCTGCCACATACGCGCCCTCGCGGAGCTTCAGCGCCGCCTCCTGCGCGGTCGGCCAGTCGCGACCTGCGCCGACGACGGCGATCCGCCCGTGGTCGCCCGGCGCGAAAGGATCCGCGAGCGCCGCCTCGAGAGCACTTGGAAGACCAGAGGTGTCCTCGCCCCGAAGGACTGCCAGCGCCGCGACGGCACAGGTGTAGCTAGCTGTGTGGCAGTACGACTGCTCCAGCTCGGGCGTGACCGCGAGCACCTCGCCGGCCAGCTCGGCTAGCGGGCTCTCCGCCTGGCCGGTGACAAGCCAGACCGGTCCCGCGAAGCCCTGGGCCGCCTCGAGGGAGAGCTGCGTCGTCCCCTCATGGCTGACGACGACCAAGAGGTCGGCGTGAGGCGATGCCAGCACCGCCTCGAGGGCCTGTACCGCCTCTCCACCCGTTTGTGCCGCGTGGAAGGAGGTCCCGCAGCCCGTGAACACAACCCGACCCGATGGCAGCCGGCGGTCACCCACGCGCTCGGGCACGGCGCGGAGCCACTCCGGCTGCGCCTGAATCGCTTTCGTAGTCAGCTCGCCGGACACCGAGCGGCCGAAAGTACCATGGCTCCGTGGACGGCTTCCGCTATACCCATGCCCGCGAGGTCGAGTTTCGCGACGTCGATGCCGCCGGGCACGTGAACAACGCCGTCTATCTCACCTACATCGAGACAGCCCGGATCGCCTATCTACGCGACGTCCTCGGGCTCGAAACCGTCGACGAGCTCGCCGTCATCGTGGCCAACGTGAACATCGACTTTCGCTCGCCCTCGTACTTCGGCGAGCGGCTCGAGGTCGGTGCCCGCGTGCCGCGCATCGGCAAGAAGAGCTTCGAGATGGAGCATGAGGTCTGGGCCGACGGCCGCCTCGTGGCCGAGGCGACCTCCGTGCTCGTCGCGTACGACTACGCGCTCGGCGCCCCCGTCACAGTCCCCGATGACTGGCGCCGGAAGTTGGAAGCCTACGAGACAAGGAGTCCTGCCCAGACGTGAGCGTCTTCGAGAAGTCCACCCTTCAGAACGGCCTGCGGGTCGTGACCGCGGCGATGCCCCAGGCGAAGTCGGTTTCCTGCTTCATCATGCTCGCCGCCGGCTCGCGCTACGAGACCCGCGACTCGAACGGGATCGCACACTTCGCCGAGCACATGTTCTTCAAGGGGACGGAGAATCGTCCCACGGCGCGCGACATCGCCACCGAGATCGACTCGATCGGCGGCGAGTTCAACGCCTTCACGAGCAAGGAGTACACGGGCTACTACGTCAAGTGCGCAGCCGAGCACCGCGACGTCGCCCTCGACGTCCTCGTGGACATGCTCCGCAACTCGAAGTTCGACCCGGAGGAGATCGAGCGGGAGAAGGGCGTGATCGTCGAGGAGATGAACATGTACTACGACACGCCGCGGGACTACGTCGACGGGGTCTACGACGAGCTGCTCTACGACGACCAGCCGCTCGGGTGGGACATCATCGGGAGGAAGGAGAGCGTCCGCGCGGCGACACGCGATACCTTCCTCGGCTATCTCGACCGCTGGTACCGCGCCCCCCGCATGGTCGTCGGGGTGGCCGGCGCGCTGGGCAACGGCCTGCATGCCCGCCTCGAGGAGCTGCTCGGGGACGTGCGGAACGGCTCCGGCGGGGGGCCCGCCCCTGTGGACTGGGCACAGGACGCCCCCCAGGTGAAGTTGCACACGAAGCAGTCCGACCAGGCGCACATGCGCATCGGCGTGCACAGCTATCCGATCGAGCACCCGGACCGCTACGCGCTCTCCCTGCTCGCCACCGTCCTCGGGGGCGGGATGTCCTCGCGGCTCTTCAGCGAGGTGCGTGAGCGGCGCGGTCTCGCGTACTACATCTACGGGTACAACCAGGGCTACACGGACACCGGGACGCTCTTCGCCCAAGGCGGCGTCGACCTGAAGCGGATCGACGAGGCGGTCCGGACGGTCGTCGCCGAGTTCGGGAGAATCGCGCGCGAGCCGATCACAGCCGAGGAGCTGGAGAAGGCCCGGAACTTCGCCAAGGGCCGTCTCGTCCTCTCACTGGAAGACCCCAAGGGGACGATCCTTTTCGGCCTCCGGACGGAGGTGTTGGAGGGGAAGCTGCGCGAGCCCGACGAGGTCCTCGCCGGCCTCGACGCCGTCACCGCGGAGGACATCCAGCGCGTGGCGCAGGACATCGTCCGCGAGGAGCGGCTCAACTTTGCGCTGATCGGGCCCTTCGACGACCCCGACCGCTTCAAGCAGCTGCTGAGCTTCGACGGCGGCTAGGGCGCGAGGTCGTACGGGTAGTCCGTGAGGACCTCGATGCCGTCGTCGGTGACGAGCACGAGGTCTTCGAGGCGGCAGCCCCCGAAGCCCTTGCGGTAAAGCCCCGGCTCGACGGCGAGCACGTCGCCGGCGACCAGCGGGTCGACTCCGGTGCGGCCGAGCCCCGGCTGCTCGTGCACCTCGAGGCCGACCCCGTGGCCGAGCGAGTGGTCGAACCCGTCCTCGAGCACCTCGCCCGGCTCCTTCGAGAGCTGCGTCGGGAACCCATGTTCGTGGAAGAGCTCGCAGACCGTTTTGTGGAGCTCCTGCCCCGTCACACCCGGCCGAATCTGCCCGTATGCGAGGTCGAGCGCCTGGCGGCAGAGCTGGTGGTAGTGGACGAGCTCCTCCGGCGGCTCGCCAAGGCAGAAGGTCCGCGTCATGTCCGCGTAGCAGCCGGAATCTGGGTCTCGCGGGTAGAGGTCGGCCACGATCGGCTCGCCGGCCGCGACGGGCCCGTGGCCCGGTTCGTGCCCAACCGCGGTCTGGGCCCCGTGCGAGACGATGACGATGTCGGGGACGATCATCCCGTGCTCGAAGAAGGCGCGGTTGGCCTCGTTTCGCAGGTCCTCGCTCGTGACGTCGCCGCCCTGCCTCAGGCACGCGCGGATCGCGTCCATCGCAGCTTCCGCCGAGCGCTGCGCGCGGCGTATGCCGTCGATCTCGGCGGACGTCTTGACGCGGCGGCGGGCGTCGAAAGACTCCTTGTCTCCCCGCACCGAGATTCCGTTCGCGCGCAGGTAGTCGGCCAGCTCGAGCGGAAACTCGCGAGGTGTGATCGCGTCCTCGACGCCGATCCGCCGGCAGGCTCGAACGAGAAGCTCGGGATCGAGCTCGTTCCACTTCGCGCCTCCCTCGATCAGCTCGTCGAGCCCGAGCTCCTCGAGCGCGACCACCTCGATGCCGTCCAGCTCTTCCATCCGCGGCAGCTCGAGCGAGCTGACGAAGACGTAGCGGTTGCCGTTCCGCTCGGCGTAGATGAACGGGTCGGGGACGGGCACCGGCACCTCGTGCCGTAGCTCCGCGGAGCGCACCGTGTCACCGAAAATGAGGACGTCGGGCATGCGGCCGATGCTACCTGCGGTAGGCTCAGAGTTCGTGGAAGAGGCGCTGGAACGCGCCCAGGCGCTCGTAGCGGTCTACGACGCCGAGCTGGAGGCGCTCATCCCGGACGGCGCCGAACTATTCGACGCGCACGTCCATGTCGGCCGCGACATCGACGGTTTCGTCGCCCCCTACGACGAGCTCGTCTCCTTCCTGCACCGCTACGGCGTTCGCCGTGCCTTCGCCTTCTGCATGGACGAGCCGGACCGCGAACCCGCTTTCCGGGCCCCGAACGACCGCACGCTCGCGGCGGCGAAGCGCTCGGAGGGGCTCCTGATCCCCTTCGTGCGCCTCAGCCTCTCGGAGGAGCCGATCGAGGAAGCGCGCCGCTGTCTCGACCTCGGAGCGCGGGGCATCAAGCTCCACCCGCGCGCGCAGGGCTTCCTCCTCAACGACGAGCGGCTCGCGCCCGTGTTCGAGCTGGCGGCCGAAAGGCGGGTGCCCATCCTCATCCACGGCGGGCGAGGGCTACCGCCCATCGCCGACAACCTCGGGCGGCTGGTAGACGCCTACCCGGAGGCTCAGCTGATCATCGCGCACGGCGGGATCGCCGACCTGGCCGCTCTCTCGGAGACGTTCGGGGGCCGGTCCGGCGTGTTCTTCGACACGTCGGTGTGGAGCCCGATCGACCTGCTCGACATGTGGAACCGCGTGGCGCCCGAGCAGGTCCTCTACGCCTCCGACTTCCCGTACGGCCAGCAGCCCGGCTCGCTCTTCATCGCGCTCCGGACCGCTCGGCTCGCAGGTCTGACCGATGACCAGCTGGTCGACATGCTCGGGCGCTCGGCCGGCCGCATCGCCGACGGCGAGCCGCCGCTCCCACTCACGCAACCGAAGCGGAACGGCATTCTCGCGCAACCGATCACGCTCGCCCGCATCCACCAGTACCTCGCCATGGCGACACCGCTTCTCTGGACACGGCAGACGGATTCGATCGGGGTACTCGGCCTGGCGCTGAACGCCTGCGCCGAGCGGGACGGGCACGCCGAGGAGCGTGATCGGATCGCCGAGCTCCTCTCCTGTGCCCGCGAGCTCTGGCGCACCCTGCCGGAGGCGGAGGAGGACGCGGAGCGGATGCAGCTCGGGCGGACCACGTTTCGCCTCATCCACCTGGCGGACATCCTCGCTGTAACCACGGTTGCTTGAGCTCACGATCAACGGCGGGCGCTACGCC
Organism: Gaiellales bacterium; assembly: GCA_040878265.1. Taxonomy (GTDB): domain Bacteria; phylum Actinomycetota; class Thermoleophilia; order Gaiellales; family Gaiellaceae; genus JBBDMP01. The sequence goes on from JBBDMP010000214.1 coordinate 10,051, forward strand.
CTCGAGACCGATCCAGCCCGCTCGCTGGCGGACGTTCTGCGCGAGAACATCGGGCTGACCGGGACAAAGGTCGCCTGCGGCGAAGGACATTGCGGCGCCTGCACCGTGCTCCTCGACGGCGTGGCGACCCTCTCGTGCATCACGCTCGCCGGCACCGTCGCGGAGCGTGAGGTGACGACGATCGAAGGCCTGCGAGACCATCCGCTCGTGGACGCCTTCGTGCGAGCGGACGCCCTCCAGTGCGGCTTCTGCACGCCGGGCCAGATCGTCTCCGCGAGCGCGCTCTTAGACCGGATTCCCTCTCCTTCGGTCGAGGAAATCCGGCATTCGATGTCAGGGAACCTGTGTCGGTGCGGCGCTTACCCCAAGATTGAGGAGGCGATCCAAAACTGGCGCGGCTGATCAAGACCGAGAAGGAAGTCGAAGGCAGGTTCACCGAGCAGTGGATCGTGGTCGAGGAGGACGCCCTCGACCCCTGGCAGGCCGGCCCGCTCGAGACCGTCGGTCAGCCGGCGGAGCGGGTTGATGCGCGGGCGCGGGCGCGTGGGGAGGTGCAGTTCACGGCCGACGTCCAGCTCCCCG
>JBBDMP010000215.1:0-1933 GCA_040878265.1 Gaiellales bacterium
CTTCCCACTCCTCGATCCCCTCGAGCCCGAGCGTGCGGGGCTCGAAGGCGCCGTGACCCGCTGTGACGATGAGCGCGCGCGAGAGGAAACGGTGCCCTGACTTGGTCGTGAGGCAGAGGATCTCCTCGCCGTTCTGGGCCAGCCGCTCGAGGTCGGCGACCTCCTCCTCGAGATGGACGTCGGCGCCGAACTGGAGGCCCTGCTCGACGCAGAGGTCGACCAGCTTCTGCCCGAGGATCTTCGGGTGGCCGGCAACGTCGTAGACGTGCTTTTCGGGATAGACCGCGGCAACCTGGCCGCCGAGCTGGCCGAGGCTCTCGACGATGCGGACGGAAGCGTCCCGGTGGCCCGCGTAGTACGCGGCCGCGAGCCCCACCGGCCCCGCTCCGATGATCGTGATGTCGCGGACGTCGTGTTCGCTCACTGGGCTAGGGATGCTACCCAGGGCGCCAGAAAACTAGCGACGCGCGGCGCCGAGTCCTTCAATGATGACCGGCTTCCCGGAGGACGCGACCACGATCGCCACGCGGCCGCGCTTCAAGGCGGAGAAGGAGGCGATCGGGATCAGCCGCCTCTCCTTCGTCGCCCTCGAGTGGAGGTCGATGCGCTTCAGCAGGCGTCGGCCGAGAAAGACATCCACGACGCCGCAGCGCGCACAGGTGGTTGCGACGAGCGCCAGGCGGCGCGCCGTGACTCTTGCGACCAGAGATGCGCCGCGACGGGTACTCACGGAGTAGGAGCTCTGGTAATGCGCGAACCCGAACCCGCGCCGCCACGCTCCCTTGCGGGTGAGCTGGCGCGACCCGGCAGGGATGGCGGTACAGCGTTCGGATCCGAACACGCCTGCGTTGCCCGCGCGATCGGACGCGCGGGCGCCCAGGCAGTACGTCGATCCGGGTGCGCCTGTGAACGTGCCGCTCGAGGCAGCCAGGGCGGCTTTCCACGTCAGCGCCGGTCCGAACGGGCCGGCGAGCGGAGCTCGGCGATACCGCACCGCGTACGAGCCGACCCCGCTCGTCCCGTCGCTCGCGTTCAACGCGAGGCGAAACGAGCCGGATTTCTGGAAGGCCTTCGAGAGCGCAGCGCCGCCGAGGGTCGCTTTCGTGGGAGGGACCGTGTCGATCGCGTACGGTCCTAAATGGACGGCGCCGCTCCAGTTACCGGCCTTGTCGACGGTTCGAAGGTGCAGATAGTGCGAGGCGCCGTCGGCAAGCGACGGGCTGGTGATGCCTGCCGCTCCCCCGCCGAGATTCTTCGCCGTGCCCGGGACCGTGTCCGCGATGGTGTCCCAGACGAACGAATAGCCGTCGATTCCGGTGTAGTCGTCGGAACCGCCCGCAAATGAAGCGCCGACCATCAAGACCCGCGACCAGACCCCGACCGAGTGGCTCGAACTCGAGAGCGTGGGATTTGTCGGTGGAGCGGTATCGCCCAGATAGCGCGCGAGGGCGAAGGTGGTGTGCGAGTTGACGCCTTCGCCCACCAAGACGATCTTGCCGTCCTCCTGGAGGGTGAGAGCCCACCCATAGCTCGTCGACGCGCCGACCTGCGTAACGAGCGTCCCATTCGTGCCGAAGCCGCTGTCGAGGGTGCCGTCGACCTTGTAGCGGGCGAGAGCGAAGTCCCCGTTGCCCGGAGACGCAACTGAATCCGTGTTTCCGCCGACGACGATCAGCCCGTTGCTCTGCAGCGCAACCGAGAAGCCGGCGTCGTCGCCGCCGAGAGGAGTCGTGAGGAGCCCGTCGCCGCCGCCGAAGCCCGTGTCGAGCGTGCCGTCGGCGTGGTAGCGGGCGAGCGCGAAGTCGTTGTCGGTGCCGTTCGAGCTCAGGCCCGCGGCGATGATCTTGCCGTCGGGCTGGAGCGCAACCGCGTTCGCCTCGTCGGTCCCCGTTCCGATGGGCGTCAGCACGAGGCCGTCGCCACCGCCGAAGCC
>JBBDMP010000216.1:0-10486 GCA_040878265.1 Gaiellales bacterium
CATCGTCATGTGCTGCCAGCTCCCGAGCAGGTCGCAGAACTTGAGGTCGACCATCTTCGCCTGGGTCTCGACCGCCCACTCGAGCGCGTCGGCGGCCTCGGGCTGGGTGCCGTTGGCCAGGTACTGCTTCTCTGCCGCTTGCTGCAAGTTGCACCTCCTCGTTTACCGCTCCAACGAAGAAAGCCCCGGGGTCGGAAAGACCTCCGAGGCTTCGTCGCCTACCGCGAACGACTCTAGCCGGGGCGCCGGACGACCGATACACTGGAAGAAGCACGAAGGCGACGCTGCCTCGGGCGCACTCCGCGTCCGGGGCTTTTGGCTTTTAAAGGAGGTCGTATGGCGACGGTCGAGCGGAACGGACGGGCGACGAGCGAGCCGGCGGTGCGCCGGAAGGTGCTCGAGCGGGTGGAGAAGGAGAACGTGCAGTTCATCCTCCTCTGGTTCACGGACATCGAGGGGCACCTCAAGAGCTTCGCGATCACCCCGTACGAGCTCGAAGGCGCGCTCGACGACGGGATGGGCTTCGACGGCTCGTCGATCTCCGGGTTCAACGCGATCGAGGAATCGGACATGGTCGCGATCCCCGACCCGTCGACGTTCCAGCTCATGCCGAACGGCGAGCACAAGGTGGCGCGGATGCTCTGCGACATCTTCACGCCCGACGGCAAGCCCTACGACGGGGACTCTCGCTACGTGCTCCGTCGCGCGCTCGAACGCATGGAGGGCATGGGGTTCGACGCCTTCAACGTCGGGCCGGAGCTCGAGTACTTCCTCTTCCGCGACGACAAGGGCACCGAGACCCTCGACGAGGGCGGCTACTTCGCCATGACGACGCTCGACGCCGCGAGCGAGCTCCGCCAGGAAACCGTCCGCGCTCTCGAGTCGATGGGCATCCCGATCGAGTACGTGCACCACGAGGTCGGGCCCTCGCAGCACGAGATCGACATGCGCTACGCACCGGCGCTCGAGATGGCCGACCACACGGTCACGTACCGGCTAGTGGTCAAGGAGATCGCAAAGAAGGCCGGCTACCACGCGAGCTTCATGCCGAAGCCGATCTTCGGCGAGAACGGCTCGGGCATGCACACGCACCAGTCGCTCTTCGCCGGCGGCAAGAACTCATTCTTCGACGCGGACGACGAGTGGCACCTCTCCGACGTCGGCAAGGCGTTCATCGCCGGGCAGCTGCATCACGCCCGCGAGATCTCGGCGGTCTTCGCGCAGTGGGTCAACTCCTACAAGCGGCTCGTCCCCGGCTACGAGGCGCCGGTGTACGTCGCCTGGTCACGGCGGAACCGCTCGGCGCTGATCCGCATCCCGCTCTACAAGCCTGGCAACGAGCAGGCGACGCGTGCCGAGATTCGTTGTCCGGACCCGGCGTGCAACCCGTACCTCACGTTTGCGGCCCTGCTTCACGCGGGCCTCGAGGGGATCGAGAAGGGCTACGAGCTGCCGTCGCCGATGGAGCAGAACCTCTACCACCTCACCGCCGAGCAGCGGCGCGAACGCGGGATCATCGCGCTGCCGGAGACGCTCGGGGAGGCGATCGACGAGCTCGCCGGCTCCGACCTGGCCCGCCGAGCGCTCGGGCCGCACATCTTCGATCGCTACGTCGAGCTCAAGCGGAAGGAGTGGGACGACTACCGCGTGCAGCTCACTCCGTGGGAGCTCGAGAAGTACTTACCGGTCCTCTAACGCCGGTATAAGATTCGCCTCGGTGTCGCCGCTTCTCCGTTGGACGAAGCGGGGGACTGACTGACGGCCGACTGCGAGCCGCTTCTTCCTGATGCGGCTCGTGGTCGTTAACCAGCGAAATGCTGCGCATTTTCGCTGGAGACGTAGGGGCCGGGCTTGCCCGGCCCGGAGCTTCGCGGGCGGGATATATCCCGCCCCTACGACCCGGGGGCGGCGGCGAGGGCTCCGCGGAGAAGCGCCTTGTGCAGCGCCCGCTCGAGCTCGGGAAGCGCGAACGGCTTCAGGACATGCGCGACTTGCTCGAGTCGCCGGGATCCGGCCGTGGGAGGATCGATGCTCAGGCAGACGACCGGGACGTTCGGGCAGGCGGCCCGGACGGCGAACGCCCGCTCCACGGATGTGGCATCGGCCGGCTCGACGAGCAGCGCTTCGATGTCTCCCGTGCCGTTCAGCTCCGAGCTCGCCTCCCGTCCGAGACGCGTGACGACGAGCCCGAGCAACTCCCGCACCTCGGGGTCCGGCTCGCAGATCACAATCTTCCCCACCGGTCTCATTGTCCCGTCGCCGTCGCGGGATTCTGGTATGGAAGCGGTAAGAACATGAAGCGCGCACGCATCCTCTTCGTCGACGACGACGCCGACATCCGGGGCCTTCTCCGGGAACTGCTCGAGCGCGCCGGCTACGACCTCGTCGAGGCCTCCAACGGGAAGGACGGGCTGCGGGCCTTCTACGCCTCGGCGCCTGATCTCGTACTCCTTGACATCTCGATGCCGGAGATGGACGGCTGGCAGACGCTTGAGCGCATCCGCGACCTGAGCGATGTGCCGGTGCTCATGCTCACAGCGCGTACGGCGGAGCTGGAGCGGGTGCGCGGGCTGAAAGCGGGCGCGGACGACTACGTGGCGAAGCCGTTCGGGCGCCAGGAGCTGCTCGCCCGCGTCGAGGCGCTTCTCCGGCGGGCGGGCCCGAGGCAGGAGGAAGAGAAGACCTACGCGGACGGGCTCGTGACGATCGACTTTCCCCAGCGTGCGGTCACGGTCGCGGGGGAGCCGGTGGCGCTCACGCCGCTCGAGTTCAAGATGCTCACCGTCTTCATCCGGCACCCGAATCAGGTGCTGGGCCACGACCAGCTGCTCGAGCTGGTCTGGGGCGACGCGCTCGCCGGCTCCCGCGCGCGCACGAAGCTCTATGTCGGCTACCTGCGTCAGAAGTTCCGAGGCGCGGCGCCGGAGGCCGACCCGATCGAGACGGTGCGCGGCTTCGGCTACCGCTACCGGCCTTTGGAAGCCCCGCCCGCCGGGGTGTAGCCAAGCCCCTGGCGGCGCATCTCGCCCCAGCCTCGCCGGCGACGGGCGAGGTCGACGAGCCCGAGCACCCGCCAGACAGTGACGAGTTGCCGGTAGCCCAGGTTCTCCCCGATCGCGGCTGCCACCATCCTGGCGGCGTCACCGTCGTCGCCGTATCGGCGGAAGTTGTACTCCTCGAGCAGGAGCGCAGAGATCGACAGGAAGACTCCCACGAGGATCGCGGTCACGAAGAACGCGGCGAAGAACTTGACGGAGAGCGTCCCGAGGGCGGCCGAGGCGACTACCGCCGGGTAGCCGACCAGCTCGACGACCGGCCCGACGAGCTCGAAGACGAGGAAGTACGGGACGGCGAGCGTGCCAAGCAGCCCGTAGCGTGGGTTGAAGGCGACGCGGCGATGCAGCCAGAGGGCCTCTCCGAGGCCCCGCTGCCAGCGGCGCCTCTGGCGTGAGAGCGTCGCTACGTCCTCGGGAGCCTCCGTCCAGGCGACCGGGTCGGGAACGAACTCGATCCGATACGCCTCGCCCCGTTCTCGCAGGTAGCGATGCAGCCGCAGCACCAGCTCGACGTCCTCGCCCACGGTGCCCCGCGCGTAGCCGCCCACAGCTTCCACGAGATTGCGCCGGAAGAGCCCGAAGGCGCCCGAGATGATGAGCAGCGAACGCATGCCGCTCCAGCCGATGCGCCCGACGAGGAAGGCCCGGAAGTACTCGACGACCTGGAAGACCGCGAGCCTGCTGCGCGGGAGTCGCACCTCCGTGACGCGCCCGTGCTCGACCCGGCAGCCGTTGGCGATGCGCACGATCCCGCCTGCCGCGGCGACGAGACCCGGATCGTCGAGGATCGGCTTGGCCACCCGGAGCAGGGCGTCCTCCTCGAGCATCGCGTCGGCATCAACGGCGCAGAAGTACGGGTAGCGGGCGGCGCCGATGCCGCAGTTGAGCGCGTCCGGTTTGCCCCCATTCTCCTTGTCGATCACCCAGAGCTCGGGGTGGCGGCGGGAAGCGTAGGTCGCCCGCACGCGGGCGCAAGGGAGGATCGTGCGCAAGGCCTTGCGCGCGGGGACGAGATCGAACGCCTCCGCTAGGCGTGCGAGCGTCCTGTCGAGGGAGCCGTCGTTGACGACGATGACCTCGAACTCTGGGTAGCGGAGTCCGAGCAACGAGCGGACGCTCTCCACGATGCCAGCCTCTTCGTTGAAGGCCGGTAGGAGCACCGAGACAGGCGGTGTGAGCGGTGAGGCGAATGCCTCCTCCACGGCGGAGTACGAGCGAGCGCGGCGGTAGCGGCGGACAGCGCGCCAGGCCAGCGCGGTGAAGACCAGGTAGATCGCGCTCAGAGCTGTGAAGTAGCCGAATGCGACGAGCGAGATGACCTCGAGCGCGGCTCGAAGCGCTGTCATCTCGCCACCGCCGTCAAGTCGGCTGCCTCGGCGAGGTGCGGGCCGGACGTGCTGTCGCGCGCTGCGGACCAGAGGAGCTCCGGGTACAGGCGGGAGAGCGCTCGCGCCGCGGCGTGGGCCGGGTCGAACTCATCGCTTCGGGCCATCTCGAGCAGCGCGGGAGCCGAAGCACGGTCTCCGACGAGGCCGAGGGCGATGGCCGCGTTGGCCCGCACGAACCCGATCCTGTCGCCGAGCGCCTCGCGCAGCGCCATTGTCGCTTCCTCGGCTCCGAGGCGACCGAGCGCCCGAGCCGCTTTGGCACGCACTTCGGCGGCCGAGTCGCGCAGCCGGTCGGTGAGCAGCCCTGCGTCGTTGGCGTCGCCCAGCAAGCCGACGAGCTCGACGGCCGTCGCGCGCACGACTGCTTCCGTGTCGAGGATGAGGGGCCGGAGGGGTCCGAGCGCCTCGGAGCCGAGCGTGAGGAGGGCGTGCCCGCCGACAGCCCTCGGGACGCGCTGCTCGACGAGCGCCCGGACCAGCGGCTCGACAGCGCGCCCCGAGCCCAGGCGACCGAGGCTCCGCGCCGCCGCCGACCGGACGTCGCGGCTCGGGTCGTCCAAAGCGCGCAGGAGCGGCTCGACCGCTTGCTGCGAGCACATGTCGCCGAGCAGGAAGGCTGCGCGCGCGCGGCGCCACGGGCGCCTGTGGCCGAGGTGCGCGAGCTCGCGAGCGATCAGCCCGTGGCGCTCGAAGAATGCCGCGATGTTCGAGCGCGCCTCGCCGGTGAGCTGCCGCGAGTAGCGGGCCAGGAGCTCGGCGAGGAGCTCCAGTTCAGCCTGCGCCGGGTCGTTGGCTGGCTCGAGGTCCCCGGCGGCCAGCGCGGCGGCGAGAGTGGCGAGGCGTTCCCCGCCGGCACTGTAGCGGCGATCGGAGCGCATGAGGTAGAGGCGCCGCACCGCAAGCAGGTAGACGGAGAGGGAACCCGCTGCCGTGAGCACGAGGGCCGTCCAAACGACAGCGTCGAGGGTCACCGTCGACCGAGGATCGCCTGCACGCGGGCTCGCAGCTCCTGCGGGCTGAACGGCTTCTTGATGTAGTCGTCCGCGCCGGCCTCGAAGCCGCGGGTGATGTCTGCCTCCTGAACGCGGGCGGTGAGGAGGATGACGGGCATGCCGCTCGTCGCAGGGTCGTCGCGCAGGCGTTGCGTGACCTCGTAGCCGTCGAGCTTCGGCATCATCACGTCGAGGATGGCGAGGTCCGGCTGACGCTCGAGCGCGAGGGCGAGCGCCTCCTCTCCGTCACGGGCGGGCAGCACCTCGTAGCCGGCTCGTTCGAGGCGGAAGCCGACGAGCGTGAGGATGTCCGGGTCGTCGTCGGCGACCAGGACCAGGGGTGTGCCGTTCGTGGCCATTGCCACTGACATCGGATCCGGCTCCTCTTCTCTTTAGCGGGCGCCCTCAAAGCCCGATAGAGGTTCAGTGGCCGCCACGATCCTCATCTGCGACGACCATGAGACCCTTCGCGACCTCGCCCGCGCCGCGCTCGAGGGGAACGACTACACGATCGTCGAGGCCCGCGACGGGGACGAGTCGCTCGAGCTGGCGCGGAAGGTGCGTCCCGATCTCGTGGTGCTTGACCTCGTCATGCCGGGACGGAGTGGGCATGAGGTGCTGTTCGAGCTGCGCCGAGATCCGCTCCTGTCGGAAACGCCCGTCATCGTCTGTACAGCGACGAGGAGGACCATGAACGAGCGACTTGCCATCGAGCTCGGCGCCGACCGGTACCTCGAGAAACCGTTCAGTCCCGGTCGGCTGGCCGAAACTGTCACCGAGCTTCTCGGGCGGCGGACATGAGACGCCCGCGGGGCCACCTCGGCCGGCTGACGGCCGCCCTCGTTCTCATCAGCCTCGTCCCGCTCGGCCTCCTCACGTACCTGACCCTAAGGCTGGCCGAAAGCGCGGTGCACGGCGAGGTCGAGCGCAAGCTCACCTCCACGGCGACGATGAGCGCGCTCCTCGTGGAGAAGGAGATGACCTCGCTCGCCGACCTCGTCGGAGCCTACGCGGGCCGGCCCGCACTCGTCGAGGCGCTGGAGGATGCGGAGGACGATCCTGAAGCAGTCACGCTGCACCTTCGCGATCTTCGCGGCATCCACCACGGCATCTTCACGACGTTTCTCGCTGAGCCCGACGGCACGCTCGTGGACATCTCGCCGTCCACGCCCGAGATCGTCGGCAAGGACTTCAGCTTCCGTGATTGGTACAAGGGCGTGACGACGAGCGGGCGCCCGTACATCTCCGAGGTGTATAGGACGCAAGCGAGAGGGGAGGCGCTGGTTGTCGCGGCCGCCGCGCCGATTCGCGGGCCGAGCGGGCGTTTCCTCGGAATTCTCGTCGCGGCCTACGACCTCGATCACCTGCGGACGGTGAGCGCCGGCCTGGAGGAAGCGCAAGACGTGAAGCTCCGGATCGTCGATCAGAGCGGCATACTCGTCACTTCTGGGGCTGACGCCTCAATTGGGCTCGAGTCCGCCCGCAACGACCCGCGGGTGAGGGCGGCTCTGGCCGGCCGTTCCGGTTTGACGCAGCTCGATACCGATGACGGCCGCCGACTGTCCGCCTACGCGCCGGTCCGCACGATCGGTTGGGCAGTGACGGCCTCCGTGCCCGCGGACACCGCGTTCGCTGCCATAGCGGGCCTCCGGTCGACGGTCGTAGCGATCAGCGCGGCGCTCGGCCTCGTCCTGGCGCTCGCGCTTGTCTTCCTCGCCCGCAACCTCTACGCGCGGCGACGCGCCGAGCAGGAGGCGCAGCGGCTAGCCGACGTCAACCGCGCCGTCCTGGACGCGACCGTCGACGGGATCTCGATGGTCGACACCGAGGGGAACACGCTCCTGCGCAACACCGCGCTTGAAATGATCCTCTCGCAGATTCCCGGGCTGCCCGAGGGGGGCACGATGTTCGAGCGTGCCGCCGCGATTGGTGAGCTCACGACCGACCCGGCGGGCTTTCGCGAGTTCATGGCCTCGCTCGCCGAGAGGCCCGAGTCAGACGGGGAATACGAGCTCGAGCTGCGGGAGCCGAAGTTGTCTTTCAAGCTCTTCAGCGCTCCGGTGGAGGGGGACGGTGAGCGCCTCGGACGGATCATCACGGTCCGTGACGTGACCGGCGAGCACGAGGCCGACCGGCTGAAGTCCGAGATCGTGGCGACGGTCTCGCACGAGCTGCGGACGCCGCTCGCGAGCATCGTAGGCTTCTCCGAGCTCCTCCTCACGCGCGAGCTCGACTCGGAGACGCGCGGCCGCTACGTGCAGACGATCTACAAGGAGGCGAGCCGGCTGACCTTGCTCATCAACGACTTCCTCGACCTCCAGAAGATCGAGTCGGGCAACTTTACTTTGTCGCTCGAGCCGTTCGAGCTCGGAGACATCCTTGCCCATCAGGTCGGGCTCTTCTCGGGCCAGAGCTTGGCTCACGAGCTCGAGCTCGAGTCGTCGAACGAGCCGGTCGTGGTCCTCGGAGAACGAGATCGAATCGAGCAGGTGCTCGGCAACCTGCTCTCGAACGCGATCAAGTACTCGCCGGCCGGCGGGCGTGTTCGCGTGACGGCCGAACTCCGGGACGACGCGGTGCGCGTCTCGGTGCGGGACTCCGGGCTCGGCATCCCCGCCGCGCAGCAGGCGCAGATCTTCACGAAGTTCTTCCGTGTCGACTCTTCCGACACCCGCAAGATCGGCGGCACCGGCCTCGGCCTCGCCCTCTGCCGCGAGATCGTCGAGGCCCACGGCGGCCGCATCGGCTTCGAGAGCAGCGAGGGCGAGGGCTCGACCTTCTGGTTCGAGCTTCCTGTGGGGCCTCGCGTGCACGACCAGAGACCGCGCGCGCTCATCGTCGAGGACGATCCGGCGGCGGCCTCGCTCCTCGCGGAGCACCTGAAGGACCTCGGCTTCGCCAGCAGTACTGTCGCGACAGGCGAAGCGGCGCTCGAGCTCGCCTTCGAGCACGCGCCTGCGCTCGTGTGCCTCGACATGGCGCTGGCGGGCGAGCTCGACGGCTGGGAGGTTCTCGCGCGCCTGAAGGAGAACCCGGTGACCGTGAACGTCCCCATCGTCATCTGCACGGGCCGCAACGGCCGCGAGCGGGCGGCTGCGCTCGGTGCGACCGCCTTCCTCACGAAGCCGTTCAGCGCCGCGCGCCTCCGCGAGGCCGTCAAGCGCGTGCTGCCGGCGGGCGGCCGGTCTGTTCTCGTCGTCGACGACGAGGAGAACGTGCGCCGCCTCGTTGTCGAGACGCTTGGAGGAAATGGCCTCGAGCTTCGCGAGGCGGCGGACGGGGCCGAAGCGCTGGAGGCGGTCGCCCTGCGCAGGCCGGACGCGATCGTGCTCGACTTGATCATGCCGGGGGTAGACGGCTTCGTCGTCCTGGAGCGTCTCCAGGCCGACGAGGAGACCCGCTCGATCCCGGTCGTCGTGCTTACCGGCCGGAACCTCTCTCCCGCAGAACGCGCTCGCCTGCGAACGGGGGGCGTCTCGCTGCTCGAGAAGAGCGCCTACTCCACCGGGGAGCTCCGGCGCCTGATCCTGCAGGCGGTCGGCGCCGACGGCGACGCAGTAGAGTTCCTCCGGGTCTGACGAATGTCAGCGCAACCGACGAGCAGAATCCTGATCTGCGATGACGAGGAGGTCCTTCGCTCGCTCGTGCGCGCGACGCTCGATGACGCGAGTTACGAGATCGTCGAGGCTGAAGATGGGGACCAGTCGATCGAGCTCGCGCGCTCACTGAAGCCGGACGTCATCCTTCTCGACATGATGATGCCCGGCCGCACCGGGCTCGAGGTGCTCGAGATTCTCCGCGCTGACCCGGAGCTCTCGCGGACGCCGGTCGTCATGCTCACCGCCCGCGCGCGCGTCTCGGACCGCGACGCTGCCGTCGCTGCCGGCGCCGACCGGTATCTCGCCAAGCCCTTCAGCCCCCTCGAGCTCATCGGCGTGGTCGAGGAGCTCCTCGACAGCGCCGCTTAGCGGACGCTCAGTCGGAGCCACTCATGCCGCGAGCTCGATCTCCGCGGCGAGCTGCAGAAACGCTTCCGCGACGTCCGGATCGAACTGCGTCCCAACGCCTGCGGCGATCTCGCTGAGCCCGGCGTCGACAGGCAGCGCCTCGCGGTAAGGGCGGTCGCTCGTCATCGCGTCGAAGGCGTCGATCACCGAGAAGATGCGAGCCGCCAGCGGGATCCGCGTGTCGGCGAAAGCCCTCGGGTAGCCGGTCCCGTCCCAGCGCTCGTGATGAGCTGCGATCACCTGGCGGGCGACGCCGTTCAGGTACGGCACGCCCGCCACGATGCGCTCGCCCAGGACCGGGTGGTAGCGCATCTCCTCCATCTCCACCTTCGTCAGCGGACCGGGCTTCAGGAGGATGGCGTCCGGGATGCCGATCTTCCCGACGTCGTGCAGTAGGAAGCCGAACTCGAGCTGGGGATCGGTAGTGAGCTCCGGGGCGATGCGCTCCGCCAGCTGCATGGCGAGCGTCGTGACGCGCTCGGCGTGCCCACCGGTCTGGTCGTCACGGAGCTCGAGCGCCTTTGCGAGGGCCCGTACGGTCGCCGAGTAGGACTCGTTCAGGCGCGCGAGCGCGTCCTCGGCGTTCTGGCGCTGGGTTCGCTCCTGCGCATACAGGAGACGCAGCTCCTGGGCGTATTTGAGCGTCTGGGCGACGGCGAGCTGCTCGTCCATCTAGAGCGCCACCGCTTCCTGCTCGATTTCCGCGAGCTGGGGCTGGCGGACGGGGAGAGAGATCCGGAATGTTGTACCGGCGCCCTCCTCGCTGGCAACGCTGATGCGACCGCCGTGCGCCTCGACGATCGCCTTGCAGATGGCGAGTCCGAGCCCGGTGCCTTGGATCTGTCGCTCCATGGCGTTGGAGCTGCGGAAGAAGCGTTCGAAGAGATGCTTCTGCTCGGATGCCGGGATCCCGATGCCGCTGTCGCGGATCTCGACGACCGCCTTCCCACGCAACGTCCGGAGGCGGACGTCGACCTTGCCCCTTTTTGGTGTGAACTTGAGGGCGTTCGAGATGAGGTTGTCGAAGAGCTGGCCCAGCCGCG
>JBBDMP010000217.1:0-1908 GCA_040878265.1 Gaiellales bacterium
GGATGGCGGGGGCGCCGGGCGGGTTCGGCCACGCGCTCTCCGCGCTCGACCTGTATCTCGACCGGGTCCGCGAGGTCGCGATCGTCGGAGATCCCGCCTCCGTGGAGACGCGCGCGCTCGCCGAGGAGGTGACCACGAGACGGTTCCTGCCGAACCACGTCCTCGCGGTCGCCGACGCGGACGACGAGCGCTCGCGCGAGGCCGTGGCGCTCCTGCTCGAGCGGCCGAAGGTCGACGGGAAGCCCACGGCATACGTGTGCGAGCGCTTCGCCTGCAAGCTTCCCGTGACCGAACCCTCGGCGCTGACCGCCCAGCTCGACGCCTGACCCTTCGGTCTTCGGAAGCCCCAGATCCTGGTGTCGAGGCACGCGACCCGGCGTTCCCAGCCCCGACGAACGCCGCTCAGGTCTGGAGGGAGGTGACCCGATAGGTAGAGCGATGTCGGTCATCCAGCGGCCTCGCGGAGCCCGAAGGCGCCCGAACGGGACGCGCCCCGAACCAGCGACACCCGAACGGGAAGCGCCCGACGTCTCGATCGAGCTCTCCATCGTGTTGCCGTGCCTGAACGAGGCGATGACCCTGGGCGCTTGCATCCGGGCCGCCCAGGCCGCGTTCCGAGCGCTTCCCATCAGCGGTGAAGTCATCGTCGCCGACAACGGGAGCTCGGACGGATCCATCGAGATCGCCGAAGGGCTCGGTGCACGCGTCGTGCAAGTGCCGGAACGGGGTTACGGCGCGGCCCTCCTCGGCGGCATCAAGGCGGCCCGCGGTGAGTTCGTCATCATGGGAGACGCCGACGCGACCTACGATTTCGAAGCCATCGGTCCCTTCGTGGAGAAGCTGCGCGAGGGCCACGACCTGGTCATGGGGAACCGGTTCGCCGGCGGTATCGCCGAGGGAGCGATGCCGTGGCTCAGTCGCTGGATCGGCAACCCGGTCCTGACGGGCATCGGCCGGCTGCTCTTCCACAGTCCGGTCGCGGACTTCCACTGTGGCCTCCGCGGGTTCCGGAAGGACCCGATCCTCGCACTCGATCTGCAGACCACCGGGATGGAGTTCGCCAGCGAGATCGTGGTGAAGGCGACGCTCACGAAGCTGCGGATCGCCGAGGTGCCGACCACGCTCTCGCGCGGAGACGAGAAGCGGAGCTCACATCTGCGGCCATGGCGTGATGGATGGAGACACTTGCGGTTCCTCCTAGTCTACAGCCCTCGTTGGCTCTTCCTCTACCCGGGACTGCTCCTGATGGCGCTCGGCATGGCGGCGACCCTGTGGCTGCTTCCCGGGCCGCGGGTCGTGGGTCGCGTGACGTTCGACATCCAAACGCTCCTGTTCGCGTGCATGACGATCGCGATCGGGTTCCAGGCAGTGCTCTTCTCCATCCTGGGCAAGGTCTTCGCGTGGAACGAGGGTCTCCTTCCCGTCGGGGACCGCTTCAGGAGGATGTTCCGGTACGTGACGCTCGAGGTGGGGCTCGCGACGGGCCTGCTGTCGATGCTCGCGGGTGCGGCCGGAGCGATCTACGCCTTCGTCCGTTGGAGCGAGGTGTCCTTCGGAGCCCTCGACGTGTCGCAAGCCCTCAGGATCGCCATCCCGTCGCTCACCGCACTACTTCTTGGAGCGCAGACCATCCTTGCCAGCTTCTTCCTTAGCATGTTGGGCATCCGACGTCGCCGACCCGCTGGACCGAACGCGATGGAGTCCGATCACCTCGGGACTCTCGCGACGCAGAGGATCGACTGACCGAACGGTGGATGCCAACGCCGCTCCATGAGGCGAACGAGCGGGACGACGAGCCGATCGTACAGCCGGACGAGGCCGCCGTTCGGGGAGGAGCATCCTCCGATGCGCACCGCGATCCACCAGGCGATCCCCCCGAGGAAGTTCACCGGTCGAAGCACCTCCACC
>JBBDMP010000218.1:0-2229 GCA_040878265.1 Gaiellales bacterium
AGGCGCTTCTCCTTGCGCTCGAGGCGACTCTTCTGCGACTCGAACATCGTCTGCGTATTGTCAAGCTCGGACTCTCGCTCGGCGAGGGACCGCTCGCGGTCCTTGAGCCGCTCGTCGTACTCGTCGAGCTCGTCGCCGCGCCGGCCGTCGGTCTCCGCACGAGCGGCCGCAGCGATCTCGCGCTTCAGCTCGGCCTCGCGCGCCGCAAGCTCTGCCTCGCGCGAGTCGAGCTCCGCAAGCCGGCTCACTGCCTCCTGACCCGCCTGGCCCTGTCCCGCGAGCTCGCCCTCGAGCCGCTCGGCGTCGGAGCGGAGCCGTTCCTGCTTGGCGAGGAGCTCGGCCTCCCGCTCCTCCAGCACTTCCTCCTTGGCCCCAACGCGCGAGCGCTCCTTGGAGAGCTCCTGCTCGCGCTGGGCAAGCTTCTGCTCCAGACCGGAGTACGACTTCTCCTCCTCGCGCACGGCGGCCTCGCGCTTGGCGAGCGAGCGCTCCCGCGTGTCCTGCCGCGCCGTGAATTCCGTCTCGCGCGTCGAGAGCTCAGCTTCCTTGCGCTTCAGCTTCGTCTCCTGCGCCTCGAGCGCAGCGGCCTGCTTCGTCAGCTGGGTGGCGAGGCGCTCGCGCTCCCGGTCGGCGTCCTTGAGCTCCTTGACCTTGACTTCGGACTGCTGCTCGCGCTCGGAGGCGAGAGCATCGGAGGCGACGACTCGGTTCTCGATCTCGCTGAGCCGCTCCTTCTCGGCACGGATCATCTGGAGCTGTTCCGCGACGCGCCGCTCCCGCTCCTCGAGCTCCGTCTCGCCCGCCGCGACCTTCGCGGCGCGGGCGTCGAGCTCGGCCGAGCGACCGGCCATCTGCTGCTCGAGCATCGGATCGGGGGCGCGCTGAGCCGGGGCCTGGTTGGAGAGAGCAGCATGCAGGTCGCGCTCGCGCTGGAGCGCCGCGGCCAGCTCGCCGCGAAGCGTCTCGAGCTCGACGTTTGGAGCCTCGCCGTTCTGGCCGAGCGGCGGCGGAGCGCCGGGAGGCGCCGCGGGCGCCGGCTCGGGATCCTTCCGGCGCTCGAGCTGCGCCCGAAGGCCCGTGCCGAAGCCGGTCTCGGTGTCCCCGCTCTGTTTCTCTTCCTTGGACATCTCGGCCTAGAAGAAGACCTCGTCGAAGTTGAGGAAGGCAGGCCCGAGGATGATGATGAACATCGCCGGGAAGATGAAGAGCGCGGTCGGGAAGAGCATCTTGATCGGCGCCTTCATCGCCTTCTCCTCAGCGGCCGCCTGGCGGCGGTTGCGCTGGTCGGTGGCCTGGACGCGCAGAATCCGGCCAAGGGAGATTCCGAGCTCGTCGGCCTGGATGATCGCCCGCACGAACGAGGAGAGCTCCGGCGCCTGGACGCGCTTGACCATCTTCTCGAGCGCGTTCCGGCGGGTCTCGCCGATACGCATCTCGGAGAGGGCGAGCGCGAACTCCTCGACGAGTGCGCCGTCCATGTGCTCGGTGAGCTTTGCGATCGCCGCGTCGAACCCGAGGCCCGCCTCGACGCTCACGGCGAGGAGGTCGAGGGCGTCGGGAAGCTCCGAACGTAGCTCTTCGCGGCGGCTGCGGCCCTTCAGCGAGACGAACAGGTCCGGCATGACGAACCCCAGGAGCGCGAAGACGATCGCCAGGAGGACGAGCATCGGGCCATTCCCGGCCATGCCACCGAGCACGAAGCCGCCGAAGGCGCCGCCGATGAGACCGGCGCCCTTGAGCGCGAGGTAGGTCGTGGGCGAGAGAATCCGCCCGAGGCCGGCACCCATGAGCCGGTGGCTCACAGACTCGACCGACATGCGCGGGCTGATCTTCAGGACGGTCTGAGCGAGACCCATCCTGAGCGGGTCGACGACCCGCTCGCCGAAGCCCTCGTCACGCTGACCGGCGTGACGCCGGTGCTTGCCGTACGTCGCGGCACGCCTGAGCGAGCCGTGCCGCTCGCGGGCGGGCAGGGTCGCGACCTCGCCGACGAGGTAGATGGCGAGTCCGAGGGAAGCGAGGCCGAGAACGAGGAGGAAGGTCATAACGCTCCTAGGCTTTGAACGAGACGATCTTTTTCAGGATCAGGGAGCCGAACGCCATCATCACGGCCATGAGGATGATCAGCTTGTGACCCATGGACGTGGAGAACAGCGGCTCCATGTACTCGCGGTTGATGAGGGTGATCGCGGCGCCGACGACGAAGGGCAGGCCGATCAGGGTGTAGGC
>JBBDMP010000218.1:2329-10273 GCA_040878265.1 Gaiellales bacterium
GAGCCGCCGACCTGGCGCTGGATCGTGACGGCGCTCATGACGAACTCGAAGTTCGTCGAGCCGACCCGCTCCGCCATCTCGTTGAGCGCGTCGTCCATCGGCCGGCCGAGCCGGGTCTCGGTGAGGACGCGCTTGAACTCCTTCGCCGCCGGGTCGACGCCCTCGTCGACGACGGACTGAATGCCCTGGCGGAAGCTGTGGCCCGCCTTGAGCGCGGCCGCCATGGTGATGAGGATGTCCGGCAGCTGGTCCTCGAAGGCCTTGAGGCGCTTGCGTGCCTTGAAGGCCACGAAGAAATACGGGATGAGACCGCCGAGGCAGACGGCCCCGACGACGACGAAGAGCGGAGGCCGGAGTGCGGAGGCAAACAGCCCGGCGAGCAGGCCGCTGCCGCCCATGACGTAGATGAACTCGCCGGCCCTGAGCGGTAGGTCTCCCCGCTGGAGCGTGGTCTGAACGCGCCGGAAGGGACGCAGGTTCCCGAAGAGACGCTCGGTCGCGTGGAAGACGCCGGCGAAGAGCGCGAAGCGCCGGCCCTCGCGAGGCCGCTTGACCGCCCGGCGGGTCTCGCCGACGTGCGGTTCGAGGCGGCCTCGCAGCCAGGTTCCCTTGGGTGCGGCAAAGGCGAGCGCGACGGCGAGAAGTACGAGCACGCCCACGACTCCGGCGAGCAGGAGTCCGCCCCACTCGCTGTCGTAGAAGACCTCCGGCAACAGCGGATTGGAGCCGGGCTGGGGTACGGCAAGCGATTCGCCCGGGATGCGGGTCCGCTTCTGCACGGGCGTCCCGCCGGGCAGACCGACCTCGAGCACGAGGTCGTCGCCGGCCCTGGAGCGAGTCAGATACTCGAACTGCCACGTGCGCTGGAGCTCCTCGGCGATCGACGAGTACACGCCCGCGAGCGCCTCGCTCGAGGCGGCCCCGTAGTACGTGCCGCCCGTCTCGCCGGCGAGCTCACCCAGTGGCTCGGGATTGAACTTGGAGCTCTCGATCGCGACGACGTAGACGGCCGAGCCGGCGTCCTGAGCGGCGATGATCGCCTCGTTCAGCGAGGCTTCGCTTCGCGTCTCGTTTCCGTCCGTGACGACGATGACAACGCGGGACGGAAGCGGCTCGGCCGCAAGCGTGTTGGCCGCGAGCACAACCGAGTCGTAGAGCTTCGTGCCCTCGACCTGGTCGACCTGGATCGACCGCAGCGCACTGTCCGCGTCGATCGTCGCCGTGGAGAAGGTCGTGAGGAGGACCGGCTCCGTCGCAACGGTTGCGATCGCGATCCGGTCTTCGGGAGGCTTGGCGGCCACGAATGCGCGAGCGGCCGCGACCGCGTCGGCGAGCGGCTGCCCGTCCATCGACTGCGATCGGTCGATGACGAGCAGGACGCTCTTCGACCTGCCGAGGTTCGTCGCCCGGAGGCCGGCGACGACCCGTCCGTTTTCCTTCACGACCGGCTGTAGCGGCGAGGCCGCGTCGGCGATGTAGGTTCCGCGGACCGTGGGCAAGCCGGTGAGGTCCAGGTCCTTCAGCTCGGCACCGGCCGCGAGGGCCGGGAGCGCCAGGGCGAGCGTCAGTGCGGCGGTGAGAGCTCGTCTCACTGGAATGCGCCGTAGCTCGCCGCGGCGAATCCGGCACGGTATGCCGAACTTTCATCCTGGAAGAAGTTCGCCGGCAGGCTGACGCCCTGCGCGGCGATCTTCTCGAGGAAGTGCGGCTTGAGACCGGTGCAGGAGAGCGGGGACAGCAGCCGGATCACTTGAGCGGCTGCCGTCTCCTCGTCGGGCGGCTTGGCTATGAAGATGTCCTGGAGGGTGATGACGTCGGACTCCATCCGGAGCACCTCGGTCACGTGGCTGATTCGGCGCGAGCCGTCCACGAGCCGGGTGATCTGGATGAGGAGGTCGAACGCGCTCGCCACCTGCTCGCGGATAGCCCGGAGAGGCAGGTCGACGCCGGCGGTGAGGACAAGCGTCTCGAGGCGCGAGAGGGCGTCCCGGGGGGAGTTGGCGTGGATGGTGGTCAGCGAGCCCTCGTGGCCCGTGTTCATCGCCTGCAGCATGTCCAGAGTCTCGGGACCCCGGACCTCGCCGACGATGATCCGGTCGGGGCGCATACGGAGGGCGTTGCGGACGAGCTCGCGGATCTTGACCTCGCCTACCCCTTCGATGTTCGGCGGACGCGCCTCGAGCGTGATCACGTGCTCCTGCTGGAGCTGGAGCTCGGCCGCGTCCTCGATCGTGACGATGCGCTCGTCGCCCGGAATGAAGGCGGAGAGCGCGTTCAGCGTGGTCGTCTTACCCGTGCCGGTACCTCCCGACACGAGCACGTTGAGCTTGCCCTGCACGCAGGCGGCGAGGAAGTGCGCCGCCTTCGGCGTGAGGGATCCGAAGTTGATCAGGTCGTCCATCGTGTAGGGGTCACGCGAGAACTTCCGGATGGTGAGCGTCGGCCCGCGTAGCGAAAGCGGCGGGATGATCGCGTTCACGCGGCTGCCGTCGGGCAGGCGCGCATCCACCATCGGCGAGGACTCGTCGACGCGGCGGCCGACCTGGGAGACGATCTTGTCGATGATGCGCAGAAGGTGCGCGTCGTCGACGAAGCTCGTCTTCGTCAGCTCGATCTTGCCGGCACGCTCGATGTAGATCCGGTCGGCGCCGTTCACCATGACCTCGGTGACGGCGTCGTCGCGGAGAAGCGGCTCGAGCGGCCCGTAGCCGAGGATGTCGTCCGTGATCTCACGAACGAGCTGGCGCCGTTCCTCACGCGTGAGAGGCGTGCGGTCGAGGGCGAGCTGCTCCGTGACGGCGCGCAAAACGCGCTCGGAGAGATCGCCCGTGACCTCGGCCGTGAACAGCTCCGGCCCGAGCTTCGCGATACACGCGTGGTGGACGCGGCTCTTCAGCTCCGCGTACGGGTCCGACGCGCGCTCGCTCTTCTCCTGGCCGGCTGCGTGCTCCGGCAGGCGGACGACGACATTCTCGCCGAGGTTCTCGGCGTCGCTGCCGTTTCCGCCCTTGATGCGGTCGTGGAGGCCCATGGCTAGCTGCTCCTCGCGAAGAGCCGGCGCTTCTGCTGCTTCGCGGCTTCGGCCGGGAGGAGCTGCTTGGCCATCTGACGGACGGCCTTCGAGAACTCGGCCTTGTCGTCCGCCAGGACGAGCGGCGTGCCCCGGTTGACCGCGAGCGGCACCTTGCCGTCGCTCGGGAGCTCGAAGCGCACCTTCACCTCGAGGGCTCCCTCGACCTCGCCCGGCTTCATCCCGACCTTCGAGTTCGCCCGGTTGAGGACGACCTTGATGCGGTTCGAGGGGAAGGCGAGGAGCTCGAGCGTCTGTAGCGACAGACGCACGTTCTTGAGCGTCGGCACCTCGAGCCCGGCGACGAGCAGGAGCTCGTCGGTGCGGTCGAGGGTGGCCAGCATCGGCCCGTGGAAGAAGGGCGACGTGTCGACGACGATCACGTCGTAGGACTCGCGGGCGACCTCGAGCAGCCGCGCGAGCTTCGCCTCGGTGACGAGCTCCGCGTCCTCCGGGCGCAACGGCGCCGGGAGGATGTCGAGGCCGCAATTGTGCCGCGTCGTGTAGCCGGCGAGCTTCTCGGAGTCGAGCTCGCCCGGAGCGACGACCAGGTCGTAGATCGTCTTCTCCGGCTCGATGCCGAGCATGATCGCCGCGTCCCCGAACTGGAGGTCGAGGTCGAGCAGCAGCGTCCGCTTGCCCTCGTACTTGGCGAACGTGGCGGCCAGGTTCGTGGACGTGACCGTCTTGCCCGTCCCGCCCTTGGGCGAGAAGACCGTGACGATCCGCCCCCGCCGGGGAGAGGCGCCGCCGCCCTGCGCGCGGCGGCCGGAGTGGCCCGCCTTGCGGATGGCGAAGACGACGTTCTCGGTCATCTGCGGGAGGAGGAGGACATCGGAGACGTCCGCCTCCAGCGCCTCCTCGAGCAGCGCCGAGCTCTCGCCCGAGGCGAGGAGGATGAGCGGAGCCCGGGTGTGCTCGCGGATCGCGGCCAGGTCGTCCGCCGGCAGCGACGAAGCGCGTGTCCCGTGGAGGACGACCTGCAGGTGCCCGCCCGTCAGGGTCGAGGCAGACTCCCGCACGCCGTCGCTCCAGCCCACGAGCTCGACCTCGGCATGGCGCTCGAGGGCTTCTCGCAGCTCCGGCAAGCCGTCGCAGTGGCCCGTAACGAAGATGCGCACCTGCTCGCGCGTGGCGACAGGGGACGCGAGGCTCATGGCGCCGTCCTTTCGTTGAGCGCGGCCTTGATCGAGGCCGAGAGGCTCCGAAGCTGATCAGGCGACAAGCCGTCCAGCAGGATGGTCTCGGCCTTCTCGGCGCTCTCCGGGCTGTCGCTCGGGTCCTTCGTCGGCCGAAGCTCCAGCGACCAATCGCCGTTCTTCATCATCCAGAAGAGCTTCTGGGCCTGCGCGTCCGTGATTGCCAGCATCACAGAGAGGTCGGTCGCGTCCGCCCTCAGCCTCTTGCCGTCCTCCTGCCGCTGTGCCGGCCGGAGAACGAGGATGTCGCGCAAGAACGTGCGCGAGTAGTGGGGGTTCTGCCCCACGTCAGGAACCTTCCAGTTACCGACGACGTCGACGCGGTCGCCGGGCTTCAGCGTCCCCGACAGGAGCTGCTGCGGTTCACCGGGTACCGAGATCGCGCGTAGGTTGCCGGTCAGCTGCGCCAGGACGCCCTGTTCGGATGGCGCGCGGAAGCGGAGCAGGCTGACCTGCTCGCCCGCGTAGATCTTGTCGTTGACGACCTGGCCCTCGAGGTCCGAGGGCTTCACGATCGCCCCCGGCGTGACGGCGTCCTTCGCCACTTCCTGCCGCTCGAGCTTGGCGGACAACTCGGAGCCGACCGTGCCCGCCTCGATGTCCTGGGTGGCGACCCAGACGGCGGTGGGCTGCTGGCCCTCGACGATGTCTTCCTTCTGCTGCCTGACGTAGAAGCTCGTCAGCATGGCGGCGAGTACCGCCAGCGCGATTGCGATCGCGATGTTCCGAAGCCGGTAAGTCATTGCACCACGTCTTTCTCTCGGTCGTTTGCGGCTACTCGACGAGCCCGATTACTCGAACTCCGAAATCGTCCTCCGGGATGGAAGAGCCTTCGATGCCCTCCCAGATCACCTTGGTGAAATAACCCTGGACCTTCGCGGCCTCGCCACCCCCGGTGTGACCGGTGATGAAGAAGCCGACCCAGCCGATGATGTTGTATTCGGCATTCGAGCCGCTCTTCTTGATGGGCGGCCGGAACACCGGGAAGAGCACCTCGGTGCCGACCCGGTCGGAGAGCGCGCCCTGGAAATGCGAGCCGTTGAACATCGTCGAGGGCACCGAGTCGTAGATCCCGAGCGGCATGAAGTCGGGAAAGCCCTCGAGAATCCAGGAGGCGACCTCGCTCTCGCCCGCGCTTCCCTTGCCCGACCCGTGCAGGTTCAGCAGGCCGAAGGCGCCGGCCGCGTCGCCGCCGCCGGGCTTGTGCTTGTTCTCCAGCTCGATCTCGGTCTCGACGCCGAAGCAGATCGGCTCGCAGACGAGCATCGGATGGAGCTCGTTCACGGTGATGGGCGCCACGTACTTGGCCTCGCCGGGAAAGCTGGAGCGCGCGGAGGCCTTGGCGTGCACCGTGACCGTGTCGATCCCGAAGATCCTGGCGAAGAACCCGGGTGCCGGCTTGTCCGCCTCGACGGTGATCGTGTCCGTCGGGACGACCGCGCCCGAGAAGCTGACGTCGGTGATCTCGAGCCCGCCCCCGTTCTTGTCGCCGTACTCCATCGCGAGCGAGAGCGCCTCGGCCGGGTTCTCCGGGAGCGCCTGCGCGCCCGCGAGCGCGGCGGCGTCGACCTGTGCTTGGAGCGCTCGGTCGGCGCGGAACCATGAGCCGACATCGAGTACGGCCGCGGTCATGCCGACGAGGGCGAAAGAGATAAAGAGGACCGTGATGACGTATGCCTGGCCGCAGTCGTGCCTGACCCTGGTCATTCGACACGCTCCGTGGTCGAGCTCTCGAGGTTGCCTGAGGCGATGACCTGTCCGAGCAGGTTGATGTTGTAGGGGTAGGTCGCCGTGACCACCACGTCGGCCCCCGGCTCCCAGTCCGGCGAAACCGAGACGCTGATGCCGAGCTGGCTCGTGTCCAAGTTGTCGGACGCGTCGAGCACAGCCTGTTCGACCGAGGCGACGCGCTCGCCAGGCGGGAGATAGCGGGCCACCGCCCCCTGCCTCGCGCCGGCACGCACCGCGTCGGTGACGGTGATGTAGTTGTTGAAAGCAATCCCGAACTGGATGACGCCGAAGAGAAGGATCGCGAGGGTCGGGAGGACGAGCGCGAACTCGACCATGGTCTGGCCGGACTCGCTCTTCCTCTGAAATTTTCTCTGCGGCGCTTTCACCACTGGACTCCTCGAATCTCCTTCGTTCGGTGGCGGCGGGCCCTCCAATGGGGAGGGCCCGCCCCGCCAAAGGTGCTGCGTTGGTGCGAACGGACTAGCCGTTGAGCACCCCCACGACATCAAAGAGGTTGTCCATGATGCCCGTGGAGAGTGCTACGAGCGCGGCGATGATGGCGACCGTGATGACGGCGAGGATCACGCCGTACTCAGCCATGGTCTGGCCCTGCTCGTGCCGACGAATCGCGGCAACCAGCTCATGCAGGTACGTCACTTGCGTTCACCTCCTTCCGTCATCCCAAGCACGCCTTCAGCGCGCGGAACAGCGAAACCGTTTGGACCCGAATGTGGAACGTGTTCGTACAGCGACATTTCGCTTTCGATCTCAGCGGTTATCGTGGTCACGATGTGACAAGCACCTCCGAATTCATCTCGGCGTGACCGCTCCGCCGAAGTCGCTGCACCTGTTGCGCAGCATCGTCCAGTAGGCGAGAGGGGAGAATCCCCCGGCGTAGTGATTCGCTCCGGGCGGGGGCGATTGCCCCGCCTGGGGGATGCCCGCGCCCTAGTTAGACGCCTTGATGCGGAACGAATCCGCTGCGGCCTGCGGATGCAGTCGATCGCAATCCGCGCCGAAGTGGCGGCCTCGGCGCCCGAGCAACGGGAGCACGAAGCACATGCCACAACAGAACCCCTCGAAGCGGATGGCTACCCGCCTCGTTCTGTTCTCGCTCGCCGGCTGGATGCTGTGGGCGCTGGGCCGGAACCATCCGTCCAAGGACGAGGTCGGGAGCACCACTTCCGACCCCTGGGATTTGCACGCCGAGCTCGACGAGGTCACCGCCTCGCCGAAGCCGGCGCCGCGGGCCGGCTACTCCAGGCGCCGGCTCGCCACCAGCCTCGCGTTCGCGACTCTCTTCTTCGCCGGCGCCGCTTTCTCCGCGGGGGCCGGCGACGCGCTCGTCGAGGCAGTCGAGGACCAGCCGCAGGCTGCCTCCACCTCCACGGAGGAGGCGCAGCCTGCCGAAGAGCCGGCTGCCGAAGCACCCGCTGAAGAGCCTGCTGCTGAGGAGCCCGCTTCCGAGGCACCTGCCGAGGAGCCTGCTCCCGAGGCACCTGCCGAGGAGCCTGCGGCAGAGGAACCCGCTGAGGAGCCTGCTTCCGAGGCACCCGCCGAGGAGCCTGCTGCCGAGGAACCCGCTTCCGAGGCACCCTCCACGCCTGCGACCGAGCAGCCGGCTGAGCTGCCCGCCCCCGAGGAGCCGGCGACGCCGGCCGACGGTGGCGGCGAGCCCGTCGCACCCGCGCCTCACGCGGGCGACCTGAATGCCGGCAGCGAGCCCTCCGCGGCTCGCGAGCTCGAGATCGAAGACGAGGACGCGTTCGCGACGATCTGGCTTCACCGGACGCTGCCCGACCCGACCCCGCCTGCCAAACGGCTGTCCCCGGCCTTCGCGCGCCGGCTCCGGACGACCGCCGCCCGCGCGGGGGCCGACTGGGCACTCCTACTCGGCTACCTGAGGGCGGAGGGCCATCGCGGCCGCACGCCCGCCGGAGCCGC
>JBBDMP010000219.1:0-1880 GCA_040878265.1 Gaiellales bacterium
ACCTGGAGAGCTCGACGACGGAGCGTGTGGAATGACCAGGCTCAGGCAGAGCTGCGGCCAGGCATATGTGATCACCGTCCTCTTCCTGAGCTTCGTGCTCGTGGGGATGACGGCGGCGGTGCTCGACGTGGGTTCGTGGTTCCGCGCCGACCGGGCGCTCCAGGCCACGGTCGATGCAGCGGCGCTCGCCGGCGCGCAGGCGCTGCCCGACGATCCCGGGCAGGCGACCGCGCTCGCGCTTCAGTACGCGAACAAAAACGGCGGCGGCATCTCGGCGGGCGACGTCACGATCTCGACGACCGTGACGCCGTTCGACACGATCAAGGTCGACGGCACGCGCCCGGCTCCCGGGTTCTTCGCGAAGATCTTCGGCATCGACACCGTCACGGTGGGCGCTGAGGCGAAGGCTCGGACGGGCACTCCCGAGTCCGCGCGCTGGGCGGCACCGATCACTGTCGACTGGCTCCACCCCCTGCTTCAGTGCACGCCCCTGCCGTGCTTCGAGCAAGAGACGACGCTCGAGCTCGAGAAGGTCGGCCCTGGCGCTTTCCGGCTCATCAATCTCGACAGCTCACAGGGTGGGACCGGTCCGCCGATATTGGCCGAGTGGATCAGACAGGGATTCGACGGCTGGATGCCCCTCGGCGAGTACTACTCCGATCCGGGAGTGAAGTTCAACTCGTCCCAGATCAGGGACGCGCTCGACGAGCGCCTAGGGTCGGAAATGCTCTTTCCGGTCTACGACGACACCCAGGGTGGCGGCGCGAACTTCCAGTACCGAGTCATCGGCTGGGTGGGCTTCTACATCACGAGCTACACGATCCAGGGAAGCAAGATGAACCAGATCCACGGGCACTTCACGCAAGTGATTTGGGAGGGCATTCAGAACGAGTCCGTGGGCAACATCGACTTCGGCGTCCGCGCCGTGTCCCTCATCGAATAAGCACTTAAACCGAACTGAGAAAGACGTGGTGCAATGACTTACCGGCTTCGGAACATCGCGATCGCAATCGCGCTGGCGGTACTCGCCGCCATGCTGACGAGCTTCTACGTCAGGCAGCAGAAGGAAGACATCGTCGAGGGCCAGCAGCCCACCGCCGTCTGGGTCGCCACCCAGGACATCGAGGCGGGCACGCTCAGCTCCGACCTGTCCGGCAAGCTCGAGCGGCAGGAAGTGGCGAAGGACGCCGTCACGCCCGGGGCGATCGTGAAGCCCGAGGACGCTGAGGGCATGGTCGTCACCGAGAAGATCTACGCGGGCGAGCAGGTCAGCCTGCTCCGTTTCCGCGAGCCATCCGAGCAGGGCATCCGCGCCAAGCTCAGCGGCAACCTGCGCGCCTTCCAGATCCCCGGCGACGAGCACCAGCTGCTCGTTGGGACGATTCGTGAGGGCGACAAGATCGACGTCGTCGGCGCCTGGAAGCTGACCGACGGCGGCGAGCAGAAGGTCTCCCGCGTCGTCCTGCGCGACATCCTCGTCCTCCGCGCTCCGGCCTCCAGCGAGAACACGAAGCGGCTGAACGCCGACGCAGGCAAGGACAAGTCGATCATGCTTGCCGTCACCGACGCGCAGGCTCAGAAGCTGTTCTGGATCTTCACGAACGGCGAATGGTCTCTCCAGCTGCGGCCCACGGACGATCCGGCCGACAGCCCCGAGGGTCTCGAGTGGTCGGGGACCGTCCTGGCCGACGGGCTCACGCGGGAGCAGCTGCGACGGCTCCTCGTCGATCCCTTCTCTGAAAGGACGGCTACTCCATGAGCCTCGATAGCCCTGTCGCTACGCGCGAGAAGGTGCGCATCTTCGTCACGGGCCACTGCGACGGCCTGCCGGAGCTGCGAGAAGCCCTCGAGCGCCATGCCGAGGTCGAGCTCGTGGGCTG
>JBBDMP010000220.1:0-1876 GCA_040878265.1 Gaiellales bacterium
CTCCTCCGGAATCGACGTGCGGCCAGCGTAGCCCGCGCATAGTCCCCCAGCAAGCGGCAGTGAAGCGACTACACCGCGACGAGAGCCACGCCGCAGGCCACCAACGCCGCTCCCAGCCACCGAGCAGGCGTGACCCGCTCGTGCAGGAAAACGGCCGCGAGCGCGGTCGCGATGACGACGCTCGTCTCGCGTACCGCAGCGACCGGAGCGGCGGGGGCGCGCTGCAAGGCAGCGAGGACGAGCCCGTAGGCGCCGAACGTGCAGAGGCCGGCGACCACGGACGAAGTGTTCACCGCCGCTCGAAGCGTCTGCACGCCCCGCAGCCCGACGAGCCCGCCCGCGTACGCGAAGGTCGGAAGGAGCATCGAGAGCTCCAGGTAGGCGAAGGGCGCGGCGAAGCGCACGCCCTCCTTGTCCACGAGCGTATAGGCGGCGATGAAGCCGGCTACGACGAGGCCGAAAGCGAGGCCCGTCGGATCCGCGTTGCGGGCGAGGCCACGGATGAAAAGGATGCCCGCCCCGACGAGGCACACACCCGCCGCCTGAACGGCGGAGGTCCCGGTCCCGAGCGCGAGGACGCCGACGACGAGCACGAGCACGGGCGCGGTGCCCCGGGCTACCGGGTAGACGACCGAGAGCTCGGCCCGCCGATAGCCGGCGGCGAGGAAAGCCGTGTACCCCAGTTGCAGGAGCCCGGTGCCGATGATGTACGGCCAGACGCGCCGGTCGACGTCCCAAACCACTGCGGCGATCGGCGCGTAGGCCACGATGGCGACCAAGAGCGCGACCGCGGAGGCCGCTTCGGGGTCGCGCGCACGCGCGATCAGGAGGTTCCAGACCGTGTGGATAAAGGCGGCCGCGAGCGCAAGGGCGAGAGCGGAGGCGGGCACCCGGATAGTCTTTCGCGCCGGTGCGACCGCGCGCCGTCATCTTCGACTTCAACGGCACGCTGTCGCAGGACGAGCCGATCCTCTGCGAGATCTTCCAGGAGCTCTTCGCCGAGCACGGCCGTCCGCTCAGCGCCCAGGAGTACTACGACGAGCTCGCGGGGCTCTCCGACCCCGAGATCGTGCGGAACTGGCTGGGCCGCGACCACCCCGCGGTCGACGAGGTGATCGAGGAGCGGATCCGGCGATACCGGGCACGCGTGGCGGACGGCTCGAGCGTCCCGGGCGAGGTGCGTGAGGCCGTCCGGTACGCGGCCGAGCGGGTGCCGGTCGGCGTCGTCTCGGGCGCCGCGCGCGCCGAGATCGCCCCCGTGCTCGAGGCGAGCGGCCTCTCGGACAGCATTTCTTTCGTCGTCGCGGCCGAGGACGTCGAGCGGGGTAAGCCTCATCCGGACGGCTACGAACGCGCGGTTGTCCTGCTGGGCGTCGACCCGAACGACGTCCTCGTGGTCGAGGACACCGAGGCGGGCATCGCGTCGGCGAAGGCGGCAGGGACGCAGGTGATCGCCGTGCTCGGCACGCTTGCGCCGGAGCGGCTGGCAAACGCCGACGAGATCGTCGAGAGCGTTGACGTCGAGCTCATGCGCCGCCTGCTCGGGTGACCCCGCTCGTCATCGCACACCGAGGCGCTTGCTGGGATGCTCCGGAGAATACGATCGAGGCGTTCGAGCTCGCGATCGACCAGGGAGCCGACTATGTGGAGTTCGACGTGCGCCGGAGAGGTCGCGAGCTCGTCGTCTGCCACGACCCCACGCCGCCTGAGACCGTCCCGACGCTCGATTCCGTTCTCGCCGCGCTCAGGGGCCGGATCGGGCTCGCCGTCGAGATCAAGCATCACGCCCTTACCGAGGGCGTTCTGGAGGCGCTCGCGGCACACCGCATCGACCCCGACCTGACGATCATCGTCTCGTTCCATCCGAAAGCGATCC
>JBBDMP010000221.1:0-1876 GCA_040878265.1 Gaiellales bacterium
TCCGCGACCTTCGCGTGGAAGTCTCCTCCCTCCATCTCGATCCGGTCGGGTTCCTCGAGCGAGCGGAGGAGCCCGGCCTCGGGTTCGAGGTGGAGCAGGATCACGAGGTCGGGAAACAATCCCTGCGTAGCCCAGACGTTCAGCGTGAGGACGTCCTGCTCACCCAGGCCGCGCGCCGACCCCTGGTACGCGAGCGACGAGTCGATGTAACGGTCGGTGATGACGATCTTGCCCTCGGCGAGCGCGGGCCGGATGATCGTCGACACGAGCTGCGCGCGGCTGGCCGCGAAGAGCAGCGCCTCGGTCTTCGGCTCGAGGTGCCCGGTCTCGTGGTCGAGCAGCATCTTGCGCAGACGCTCACCGACCTCCGTTCCGCCCGGCTCTCGCGTCACCAGCACGTTCGCCCCCTGCGACTCGAGCCACTCGTTGGCGAGGCGGATCTGCGTTCCCTTGCCCGCGCCCTCGACGCCCTCGAAGGCGACGAAGAGGCCGGAGGACGGAGGGCGCTTGAGCTTGGGGACGAGGCCGAGGGGTTGCTGCTTGCCAACCCGGAACCGGCGAAGCCCGCGCCGGGTGAATGCCCCGGCGAGGACCGCAGCCAGCCCGGCGACCATCAGGGCGGCGCGCGTGCCCGAGAGGTCGATCCGACGGGCGCCGATCGTGAGGTCGTGTTCCCCGACGGCTCCCGCAAGGATCGGGAACGCCGTGAGCGACAGGAACAACCCGAGCCGTGAAAGCACGGTCAGCGAGCCGAAGGTTCGACCTCGGAACTCGTCGGTGACGTTTTCCTGGATCAGAACGTAGCCGCTGACCCACGCCGAACCGCAGAACGCGCCGAGGATCACGGTGATGATCGCGGCGAGAGAGATGCTCGGCATCGTCGCGAGCACGAACAGCGTCGCCGCCGCGGCGATGATCGAGTAGACGAAGACGTATTCGCGTTCCACGAACTCGACCACCTTGTTCGACGACGCCATCCCGATCCCCATGCCGATACCGAACGAGGTCACCAGGATGCCCCATCCTGGGTCCCCCGCTCCGAGGGCGTCACTGGCGAAGATCGGTCCGAGCGCCAGCACGGCCCCAACGGCGCTGAAGGCCGCCACGATGCCCAGGGTCATCGCGGAGGCGAGCGTGCTCTCGCGCAAGAACCGGAGGCCATCGACGATGTCCGTGCCGACGCGCCCGAGGTCGAACTTCGACCAGCCGGTTGGCGTCGGCGACGGTATCCGGATCCGGGAGATCAGGAAGGCCGAGACCACGACGGTCGCAGCCTTGAGCCAGAGCGCCAACGACGTGGGGTTGTCTTTCAACCACGGCAACAGATCCGAGCCGCCCGCCAGGAACGCGAAGACGAGGCCACCGAGCGGCAGCGTCCCATAGGTCGTGACGAGCCCGAGAGACGTCGCGTTCGCCAACTGACGTCTCGGCACGAGGTTGGGCAGGGAAGCATCACGCGCCGGCGTCCAAAGGAGCGAGAAGCATTCGATCACGAAGGAGATGAGGTAGATCGCCCACAGCGGTCCGAGGAAGGGCATCACCACGTAGAGCGCACCGCGGGCGATGTCCGCGCCGATCATCAGCATCTTGCGGTCGAAGCGGTCCACGAACGCGCCTGCCAGCGGACCGAACAAGATCGCCGGGAGCATGCGAGCGAACATCACGCCTGCGATGGCGTAGCCTCCGCCCTTGCTTGCGACGAGCGCGGTCACCGCGACGAAGCCAACCCAGTCACCGAACGAACTGATCGTCTGCGCGACGAGGAGCTTGGAGAACTGGGTGTTCGTGACGAGGTCTTTCAGCGTCGCCGGCCGGGTCCCACGGAGCGCAGCGACCTCGTCGGCGAAGCTGCTCGACACCTACCCCTCCGCCGCGG
>JBBDMP010000222.1:0-7814 GCA_040878265.1 Gaiellales bacterium
CGGCGTCCACCGCTGCAAGATCGGCGAACTGGGGCGCGAGTGGCGCCGAGTATCGGCCCCTGAATCGGTCGTACGCATCAGCCCCAACCGCGAAGCTCATGAGCGGAATCTACGCGCTCCGCCTCCGCACGCGTGACCGGATAGGCCGCAACAGGGAATTCTGAGAGCGTTTCCGCGGTTCACAGCTCCATCTTCCCCCGCGCTCTGGGGCGATGGGATCGACTACCGAGGTTCCGGTCTGCTGGGGCCGCCGCCGGAACTCCCACTCCCGGAGCGCCGGGTGACATGACCTCGCTTTCTGAGCGGGGTCATGTCTTCGTTTGCTCCTGTGTGTCAGAGAACGTGAGCCCCGGCCGAGGGCGCGTCTATCGATCGGCGGCCGCTCCGATCGCGGCGCCGAGGAATCGAACGATCCGGCGGGCGTGGATCCGCTCGGGATCCAGGTCGGGGTTGTAGATCGTGACGTCCCACCCCGCGGGCTCGCCCTGCAACGCCGTGGTGGCAACGAGGGACAGCTCGTTCCACTCGAGGCCTCCCGGCTGTGGATAGTCGACGGCCGGCAGCGCGTCCGTCGAAAGCACGTCGAGATCCAGGTGGAACCACCAGGGAGACGGGAGCGACGAGCGTGCCGCACCGGTCGCGGCGCCGGGATCGGCGGCGAGGTGGTCGCCATCGACGACCTCGACGCGGTCCCGGATCGAGGCCACCCCTTCGTCTCGAAGGATGGCGGCATCGCGGGCACCGAGGACGCGGACGTCGGCCGGGGCGACCAGCGGCAGCTCCGCGGCGAGCTCCGGGGACCAGGGCGCGTCGGCCATCCCGAGCGCGAACGCGAGTTCCATGTCCGCCGCCTCGCCGGTCGAGGACTCCGCGGGGACGTACGCGTCCTCGTGCCCGTCGACGAACAGCAGTCCGATCCGGCCGGGTCTCCCGGCAGCGGCTAGACATCCGAGTAGCACGGGACAGTCGCCGCCGACCACGAGCGGAAAACGGCCGTCGTTCAGGATCGGTGTGACCGCGTCCCGAACCCGGATCACCAGCGCTGCCAGTCCGTGCGGATCGATGACCCGCGTCTCGGCGTCTCGCTCCGGTGAGGGATCCGGCAGGGTCACATCCCCGTAGTCGTGCACGTCCGCTCGCTCACCGAGGGCTTCCACGAGACCGGCCCCTCGAAGCGCCGCCGGCGCACGAGCCACGCCGTCGATCGTTCCCGCCGAGTTCGTAGGGACGCCCAGGAGCCCGATCGATCGCATCCACTCCAACCTACCGGCCTATCTGGCGCCTACCGGGTTCGTTTCCGCCTGACTTCCCGAGAGCCACGGCGGCGTGTACGCGCCCGCTTGATACAGGATCGCCGCCAAGTCGTCGGCGGCCCACTCCTCGACGATCATCCCGTCTACGAGGCGGTAGATGTCGACCGCGTCCCAGCGCAGCCGGCGACCGGTCGGTGCGATCCCGAGAAGGTTCCCTTCGTGTGTCGCCTCGACGACGTAGCGCACGGCGACGGTGTCGCCAGCCGCCACGATGTCCTGCTCCGCCGCGTGCAGGTCGGGCAGCGCAACGAGGAAGCCGCGCAGCATCTCCGTGACGTTCCCGACGCCCTCAACCGTCCCGAGGAGCCCGCCATGCCACTTCACCTCGGGCGTGAAGTACTCTGACGAGAGGTCGGGGTTGTGCTCGTTGAAGACCCGTTGCGTGTACTCGCGGACGATCTCGGTGTTTGAACGGACTGCCGTCTCGCTGGTCATGAAAGCCTCCTTCGTCGAGAACCTGCGAGGCTCCGCAGGTTCATGAGCACGTGGCACGTTTCTCCTCTGCTCGTCTAGTCGACGTACGGTCCGTTGAACACGGGCGTCTCCCCGTACGGCTGCCCCGCCATGAGCAGGAACCGAGTGCCGGGGGCAGCATCCGTGATCGTGAACGTCTCTCCCGGACCAAGCAGAACGAGTTGTGGCGGCCTGGCCGTGCGCAGGTTCGCCCCGAAAGCGCCCTCGCCCTCCAGCAGGTAGGCGAACCCCTGGAACCCCGGCGCCACCGGTGTCGTCACCCGCCCGCCGTCGGGCAGCTCGATGTCCAGGATCAGGGCGGGCGTCCCCAGTTGCACGGGAGAGCCCTCGCCCACGAGCACCCGGACGATCGCGTCGCCCTCGCGCCGTACTGTGATCTCATCCGGCTGCAGCACCAGCGCGCTGGGTTCGACCTGCTTGTCCTTCCGAGCCAGGTTGACCCAGAACAGCACGCCACGGAACTCGGTGTCGCCGTGGCCCTCGCCGATCTCGTCTTCCCCGATCCCCTCGGCGTGCCAGGCTCCTCTGCCCGTCCTGAGCGCCAGGAGCGCTCCCTCGGACAGTCGGGCCCGCTCGATCGCTCCGTCCGGCCCCGTGCTGTGGCCCGTGCTGGCCGAGCCCTCGATCACGTACCAGAGGTTGTCGAAACCCCGGTGTGGATGCTTCGTGTCGACCTTCCCGACCTCGGAGAGCCGCATCCGTCCTTCGTGCACGAGGATGAACGGATCGACCTGCTCGTACGGCACCCTGCGGGATGGCAGCGCTTCCAGGACCGGGAAACCCATCATCCGGATCAACGCCGCATCCTCCACGAGGACGGCGTCTCGCTCCGTTTCCACGACTTCCTGTCTCATGTTCCTCATCTCCCTCTTGCTTCTCGGGTCACGTGGCGAACGTCCATCTCGGACGGAGCTCGGTACGGAAACCGCACATCGAGATCTCTTTAGGCGGCGGGGGCCTCCTCACTTGTCGTGTCTTCTTGCGCCTGCTCGAGCCGGAGGCGTGCGCATCGCGAGGACGGATCCCGCGGCGATCGCGGAGATGCCGAGAGCCGCGAGGCCCCACTCGGGTCCTGCCAAGGTCCATCCGGCAAGGTGGTCGATCGAGATCGTGCCGGGACCGGTCATCGCAAGCCCGATCGCGGTCGCGACGATCAACAGGTTGAACTCGTATCCGCCACTCGAGTTGAAGAACCCGTTCTTCCAATGGACGGTCGCGATCGCCACGAACATCACGCCGGCAACGGCGGCCGCCCCCAGGGGAGTGAGCAGTCCGAGAACGAGAAGCGCGCCACCTCCGAACTCGGCGAGCCCGTTGACTGCGGCATACAGGCGAGCCGGCCTCAGACCCATCGATTCGAGCCAGCCCGCGGTTCCGGGAATGCCGTGGCCGCCGAACCACCCGAACAGTTTCTGGGCGCCGTGCGCCGCCATGATCCCTCCGAGCACGACTCGTATGAGGAGAAGACCGGCTTCCATCCGTTCCTCCTTCTCGCCCGTCCATCCCGTGTGGGGCGCGTTACCTCCCTGGCAACTTGCAGCCGCAAGCAACTATTCCCCGATACGATGACGGGTATGGCGAACGACCGAGGTGGCAGCCGGCTGGACGCCCTCGAGTTCCGTGCCTGGCGGGCCTTCCTCTACGCCTACGCGAGGGTGGTCCCCACGCTCGACCGGGAACTGGTCGGCGCGACCGGCCTGACCCTCAACCAGTTCGAGGTCCTGATGCGGCTGCGCCGCGCCGGCAGGCGCGGCCTGCGCATGTCGGATCTGGCGACCGGGGTGGTGCTTTCGCCCAGTGGCGTCACCCGGGCCGTCGATCAGCTCGAGCAGAGGGGCCTCGTGGAGCGGAGCGTCTCCGAGAGCGACAAACGCGGCTACCTGGCCACCCTCACCGCCGAGGGCCGGGCGCTCTTGCGCAGGGCGACGAGCGTTCTCGTGCAGGGGCTGCGGGAGCACTTCCTGACCCACATGAGTCGTACCGAGCTCGAACATCTGGTGAGCGCGCTGGAGGCGGTGCTGGACGGTGAGGGATCGCCTCTGCCTCCACTCACTGCTTGATGGATCGACGGAGGAGGTCAGGCGACCGAGGACAGGTGAGGCCCCGGACCCAGGCCGAGCCAGCCGTGAGCAACCCCCATGCACCGTCTCGCCACGACCGTGAGGCCGGCTGCCCGCGCGAGCGCCACCGCCTCGTCGGTGTGAGTCCCGGGTTGGAACCACAGCGTCTTGGCGCCGATCGCGATGGCCGCGCGCGCGATCCCTTCGGCCTCTTCCGGCGGACGGAACACATCCACGACGTCGACATGGACGTCGACGTCTTCAAGGGATCGATACGAGGGTTCCCCGAGGATCTCCCCGCCTGTTGGGTTCACCGGGATGATCCGGTAGCCCTGCAGCTGGAGGTAGCGCGGGATGTCGTGACCCGGCTTCCCCTCCGTCATCGAGGCACCGACCACTGCGATCGTTTCCGTCTCCTCGTAGATGCGAAGGAGCGTCTCCCTCGTCGTTCGTTCCATGCAGACTGCGAACCGGCGCGCGGTGACGTTTGTTCCTGGGCGGATCGCCGACGCTGCGCAACGACTGGCGACTCGACCTGTCGCGGAAACTCTCCACCATCAGATGCCCGGGACCTTGAAGCCCGACTTGGCGACGACATAGTCCCTGGACTCGGCGGCCATCCGCTTCACGGCAGGCCAGTCCACATGGAGCAGTTGGCCGTGACGTTTCATCACCCGGCCGTCGATCAAGACCGTGTCGACATTCCCGGTGTCCATCCCTGCCACGACGGCGGTTGCGGGGTCGTTGAGCGGCGTGACGTTGATCCGATCGGTGCGCAGCATGATGAGATCCGCCCGCTTGCCGGGCGTCAGGGTCCCCACCTTCGCGTCGAGGCCGTTCGCCCTGGCCCCCTCGACCGTGGCGCAGGCCAAGACCTCCGCCGTCGGAAGCGGCGACTTGCCGTGCGCGGTTGCCGATGCCCGCTGCAGCGCCAGCACCGAACGCATCTGGTTGAACATGTCGCTCGGCACGTTGGTCTCGACATCCACGCTCAGGCTCGGACGGAGACCGCGGTCGAGGAACTTCTGGATCGGGGGCATCCCGTGGCCCATCATCATCTCCACCGGGGAAGCCAGCGAGACGGTGCCGCCCGTGTCGACGATCATCTGGATCTCGGTGTCGTTCAGCGTGGTGCAGTGGATGTAGGTCGTGTCCGGGCCGAGGAGCCCAGCCTCGCCCATCTCTTGCACCTTCCCATCCTGTCCGTAGGAACCCACGCCGACATGGGTCGTGATCCGCGCTCCGGTCTCTCGCGCGAGCTTCCAGTGGTCGCGGGTCACCTCGAAGTCGGTGAACTCGGGCCCCGGCGCGGCGAGGGCGAGCGTGAGCATCTGATCCTTCGTGGAGAAGTGCTCGCTCGCCGCCCGAACGAACCAGCTGGGCTGACGCTCCTCCCACTTGCCCCACCACGGGAATCCGTAGGCGAACACCGCCCGAAGGCCGGAGTCCCGGAGCGCCTGGACCACCGCATCCGTGTGAGCCGGTGAGCCTTGGATGTGCGACCAGTCGAGGAGGGTGGTGATCCCGGCGTCGATCGCGCCGAGTGCCGAGATCAGATCGCCGATGTACGCGTCTTCCGCTCGGAACGCCGGTGCCAGCTTGTGCAACACGAACGAGATGTAGCTGGACCTCCCCTCGAGCGGAACGTCGGTTCCGATGTTGCGCAGGAGGCCCTCCCAGATGTGCCGATGGCTGTCGACGAACCCCGGCATGACGATCATGCCCGACGCGTCGATCACCTCGGCGTCCGCGGCCACCAGACCGGGGCCGACCTCGACGATCTCGCCCCCTTCGATGAGGACGTCGGCGCTCGTGAAGTCGCCAACGTTCGGGTCGAGGCTGAGGACGGTGCCGCCCCGGATCAGCGTCCTTCCCGTCGGCACCACCCGGAAGTCGGGGCCTGAGGGGTAGAGGTCGGGGAGGTCGGCCGACTTCGGGGGGCGGCTTCCGATCATCAGACGCCGGGCTCGCTTGTAGTTCCGCTTCACGAGCTCCTTGATGTCACCCACCTGGAACAAGACGATCCCGAGCAGGACCAGGACGCCGATGATGATCAGGCCGTGCTCGGCGCTCAGGCCGAGGAAGGGGAGAGCGACGATGATCAGGGCGAGGAGCACCGACGCGACGACGGCACCGAGGAAGGTCGCCCTTCCACCCGTCAGGGCGGCCCCGCCGAGCACCGCCGCCGTGATGCTGTTCAGGGCGTAGCTCTCCCCGATCGCCGCGTTCCCGATCCCGGAACGGGTCATGACCAGGAAGGACGCGACGGTGGCGAACAGGGCGGACAGGACCAACGCCCGAACCCGGACCCACTTGGTGCGGACGCCGTTGCGTTTCGCCGACTGCTCGTCGAACCCGACCGAGCGCAGCTGCAGACCCGAGCTGCTCGCGTGGAGCCAGTAGTCGAGCGCACCCGCCGCGAGCACGACGACGATGAAGGCGATCGGGATCGGCCCGATCCCCGTCCCGAGCTTCGAGGTGAAGTCGCGATCGATGATCCCGCCCGGCGTCTCGCGCAGGGTGAGCGAGATGCCGTTCAGGATGCTGAGGGTGGCGAGGGTGGCGATGATCGACGGGATCTTCACGCCGACCACCAGGCCCGCGTTGACGAGCCCGAGGCCCAGGCCGGCGAGGAAGATGGCGCCGACGCCGAGCAGGAGCTCGGTGCTGGTTGAGTCGGAGCCGATCAGGAACGAGGCGATCACGACCCCGGCGGTGACCATCGCTCCGACGGACAGGTCGAGCGAGCCGACGAGCAACGCGTGGGTCTGTCCCATCGCCACCACCGCGAGCGGCGCGGCGAGGATGAGGATGTTCCTGATGTTCGTCGCGTTGATGAACCCGGGGAACCGCGTCGTGGCGTACCACAGGAA
The DNA here is from genome assembly GCA_040878265.1 of Gaiellales bacterium. Lineage (GTDB taxonomy): Bacteria > Actinomycetota > Thermoleophilia > Gaiellales > Gaiellaceae > JBBDMP01. The sequence continues at coordinate 6,721 of JBBDMP010000222.1, forward strand.
GGCGCCGATCATGAGGATCTGGAGGGCCACCGGCATCCAGAGTCGGAACCGGACGATCTTGCGCCACTTGTTCCGGTCGCGCGCATCGCGGAGGACCTTGCGGACCGCGCGCCTGGCCGTGTCGATACGTTCGGTCACTCCGCGCTCCGGCGCGACGATGCCTTCGGCACGGCCGCGCCCAACGGCGATCGTCCGGCCCGCGACATCCCGGGTCCGCGGACGATCGCTTCCACGATGCGGAGCTCGTCGAGCTCATCGCCCGGGATCTCCTCCACGATCTGGCCCCGGGACATCACGAGGACCCGGTCGCACAGCCCGGCGAGCTCGATCGGGTCGCTGGACTTGACGAGCAGCGCCGTCCCGGCGTCGCTCCGCGAGCGCAGCGCCGCGTAGATGTCGAAGCGGGACCCGACGTCGACGCCCTGCGTCGGCTCGTACGCGAGGATGACGGCCGGTTCCCGCAGGAACGATCGGGAGACGGCGACCTTCTGCTGGTTGCCTCCCGAGAGGAACCCGACGGGCTGTTCGACCGATGGAGTGCGGATCTCGAGGCGGGCGATGAGCTCCTCCACCGCCTTGCGTTCCTTGCGCCGGCGCAGGAACCCGAGCGCGCCGAACCGCCGGAGCGACTGGATCGTCGCGTTGACCCTGACGCCCAGCACAGGCATCAACGCCTCGTGCGTTCGGTCGCCGGGCAGCAGCATGATCTTCGATCGGACGGCCTCGCGCGTCGAGATCAGCATCAGCTCCTTGCCGTCGCAGACGACCCGACCCGCTCGTGGCGGCTGCTGGCCGGCCAAACAGTCGAAGAGTTGCGGCTGGCCGTTGCCCTCGGCGCCGGCGACGCCGACGATCTCGCCGCTCGCGAGCGTGAAGCTCACGGGCCCGAAGGATTGACCCTGGAGGCCGTCGACCTCCAGCACCTCGCGCCGCTCACCCGTCGCCGGCGCCGGCGGAGGGAAGGCGGCCTCGAACGCGCGGCCGACGATCAGGTCGACGAGCTCCGGCTCGCCGACCGTTCTCGCATCGAAGGTGCCCAGGTGCCGGCCGTCCCGGAGCACCGTGATGCGATCGGCGATCTCGAGAACCTCCGG
>JBBDMP010000222.1:7914-10184 GCA_040878265.1 Gaiellales bacterium
GGTGCCGGCCGTCCCGGAGCACCGTGATGCGATCGGCGATCTCGAGAACCTCCGGCAGCCGGTGGCTCACGTACACGACGCCGACGCCGCGCTCCCGGCATCCGGCGAGGGTCCGGTGGAGGGCCTCGACCTCATGCGGCCCGAGCGCGGTGGTGGGCTCGTCAAGGAGCAGCACCAGCGGGTCGTTGACGAGCGCCTTGGCCACCTCGAAGAGCTGGCGGTCGGCAAGGCTGAGGGACCCGGCCGGCGCGTCGGGGAAGAGCTCGAGGTCGAGGTCGAGCTCCGTCAGCACCCGTCGCGCCCACCGCTTCCTCCGCCAGAACGGCGGCCGCCGGTCCGGCGGCGCCGCCAGGTAGAGGTTGTTCTTGACCGGTTGGGCCAGGATCAGCGACGTGTCCTGATAGGCCATGGCCAGACCCAGCTTCCGGGCCAGCGCGGGAGAATCCCGGCGCAGGGGTTTGCCCCCGATCTGGACCGTGCCCAGATCGGGGTCCACAAACCCACTCGCGATCCCGAGGAGTGTCGACTTCCCCGAGCCGTTCTCGCCGACGACGGCATGCACCTCACCGGCGCGGCAGTCGAAGCTGACGTCGGTCAGCGCTCGAACCGCCCCGAACTGCCGGGAGACACCACGCAGCTCGAGGACCAGGTCCCCGGTCGCCGGATCTCCAACGGGATCGCCGATACTCATCCTCCCGCGAACATGAGGGTAAGGACCTCGTCCGGCACCAGCGAGGTTCCCGACACCGCCGGCGTCGCCCGATCCGGGTTGCAGTCCGTAGCGGTGACTTCCCGCATCACGTGTGGGACCACGATCTCCGCCGGGATCGCAGCACCTTGGAGATTCATCATCGCCGCGGTGACGGCGGTCCGTGACTGGAAGTTGCCACCGGCGGAGTAGAAGATGTGGTAGTTCGGGTTGTCCCGCTCCACCCAGTCGCAGAACAGCGTCTGCTCATCCGTCCGCAGCGCAACCGTCAGATCGTCCAGCGGGATGCCCAGCTCGTCGTACGCCTGCAAGGCGGTGTTGAGCCCGTCCGCGTACTCGTATGCGTATCCCTTGATGTCCGGGTCGGTCGACAACATCCCGAGGACCGTCTCCAGGGCGACGTCGTTCAACCAGAACGTGTCCGCGGGGGGCTGGACCAGCTCGATGGAATCACTCAACGCCGGCGTGAGGCACTGCTGCCATCCGAGCGACAGCGCGTTGCCCGGTGTGCCGCCCATGACCCCGATGGTTCCGGAACCGATGCCGGTGTTGAGCACCTCGGCGAAGCTCTCACCCAGCGCACACAAGTCCTCACCGACGACGGTGAGGTAATCCTGCCCTGGGACGAGTGCTCCTTCCTGGCCGGGAAGACCGACCCAACCCGCCGAGAACGGTATGTAAGGGATCCCCGCCGCTTCCGCTTCGAGGATCGCGTCCGCGATCGCCACGCCCGCGTCGGGGTACCCGACGATGAAGTTGGCGCCCCGCTGGATCAGGAACCGGATGTCGCCGGCCGGAACGGACGGGTCCGGGTTCCACAGGGCTTCCGTCGAGACGATGGTGCCGATCTCCGGGTAGGTGAGCGCCTGGAGGATGGCCTCCATGTGGGTCACCCCACGCCACACGTTGAGGTGTCCTCCGCCGTCGGCGTAGCCCATGACGAGGTCTCCACCGCTCCCGGTCTCGCACTCCGGTGAGCTCCAGCACTCCATCGCCTTGTCGATCGTGGCCTGGTCGAGGTCCTGATCGGCACGAGCGATCGAGGCCAAGACGATGTCCGGCACCTCACCGACCGGTCCCAACGCCTTGTCCACCAACGCCGGGTCGGCGTCGGTGCTCTCCCCGAACTCCGACAAACCGCCGGTCTCCGTGGCGCCCGTCGCGCCGACACCGTCGGTCGGTCCGGTCGGGGTCGTCTCGCCTCCGTCATCGCTACATGCTGCGGCAACCAATGCCAGCATGGCGACGACCGCGATGATCCTGATCCGTTGCATGCTTCTCCTCTCCTGAGCCCATGATCGTGCGGTCCTGGATCGATGGAACCTCGTCACATGCGCGCCCCCTTCCTTGCGCGTCCCTCGCCGGAACCGTGGACGGCCTGCGGCGGTGAACGATCCGGTCGTCTCCGCTCTCGAAGCACGTGCTCGACACCCCGGATGATCCGGTCGCCTGAAACCAACATGCCCCCGATGATCACGAGACCGAACACCAGGAACTGGAGCGCGGTGGGCAGGCCCATGACCCGCATCATCTGGCTGAGCCCGGCGAGGAAGAACGCTGC
>JBBDMP010000223.1:0-2428 GCA_040878265.1 Gaiellales bacterium
GTGGCGTGCGCCCGGCGGAACGGCGTGCGGGCGCTCCTCGGCAGCCTCGACGGACCGTTGCCCGCGTCGATCAAGGGCCGCGTGGACGTCATGACCGCCGTCGTCCCATACGTGCCGGCCGAGGAGCTCCACCTCCTGCCGAGGGACGTCCTAGCGTACGAGCCGCGGCACGCCCTCGACGGCGGCCCGGGCGGAACCACGTTCCTCGAGCAGGTGGCTCAGATCAGCGCCGACTGGCTCGCTCCCGGAGGGCGCGTGCTCCTCGAGCTCGGCGGCGATCAGGCGGATGCGGTTGCCGGGACGCTGGAGGGAGCCGGCCTGTCGGACATCCGCGTTCATCGCGACCGAGATGGTGACGACCGGGCGATCGAAGGCCGTCTCCTTCCATGACGGCCGGCGCGGTTGGCGACGGGTGCGCCCTCGCTCGACCCACGGAAAGGTCACGGATGACCCTCAGCCGGGTAGGCTCACGCTCCCGTCATGGAGCACGGAGGTCACGGTCATGGCATTTCGTGGCTGGCCCGTCGAGGCCCTGGAGTTCTTCGAGGGACTCGAGGCCGACAACACCAAGACCTATTGGCAGCGGAACAAGCATGTCTACGACACGCTGGTGCGGAGCCCCATGCAGGAGCTGCTGGACGAGCTCGCGCCGGAGTTCGGCGAGGGCCGGATCTTTCGACCGTATCGGGACATCCGATTCACCTCGGACAAGTCGCCGTATAAGACCAACATCGCAGCGATGGTCGGCGACGGCTACGTTCAACTCGAGGCCAAGGGACTGGGGGCCGGATCCGGCATGTGGGAGATGGCACCCGACCAGCTCGAGCGCTACCGGGCGGCGGTGAGCGAGGGTCGGTCCGGTGGCAGGCTCGATGATCTGGTCGGGAAGGCACGGGCGGCCGGACTCGAGGTCACCGGCCACGAGGTCCTGAAGACCGCTCCGAAGGGCTATCCGAAGGATCATCCACGGATCGAGCTCCTGCGGTTCAAGGGCCTCATCACCTGGCGGGAGTGGCCCGCGGCTGCTTGGCTCGGAACCGGGCGTGCAAAGGATCGAGTGGTCGAGTTCTTCCGGCTCTCGAAGCCGCTCAACGAGTGGCTGCGACGCCACGTCGGCTCCTCGAGCCTCCCCGAGCGGCGGCGATAGCAGGTCGGATCGATCGGGTGCGGCTGCGCGCGTTCGTGGGCCACTGACGCACTGCGGTAGGTTGGCGCGCGTGCGGGGCTATTTCCCTCGGGAGGAGTACGAGGCCCGGTGGCGTCGCCTCGCAGCCGAGATGCGCCGCGAGGGATACGCCGCGGCGCTGATCTGGTCGCGGAGCGCCGGCGGCTACGAGAAGTTCGCCGACGTCTTCTACCTCACGCACTACTACTCGAACCAATCCGGGCAAGCCGACGAGGACGCCTGGCTCGGCGTCGGGTTCGCCGCCGTGATCTTCGTCCCGGACGAGACGCCCCAGCTCGTCGCCGACCTCCCAGCCTTCCCCGAGGAAGGGGTGGCGACGGACAGGATCGTGCGCTCCGACGAGCCGAACCGTGTGAAGCTCGTCTGCGACGCGATGCGGGCGCGAGGGCTCACCGAGGGACCGGTCGCGCTCGTCGGCGATCACTTCCTGCCCTGGCGGTACGCGCGGATCCTTCAGGCCGAGCTTCCGGGGGTCGAATGGATCCCGGCCGACGAACTGGTGGAGTCCGTCCGCCGGCACAAGTCTCCGCGCGAGCTCGACTGCATCCGCGAGGGGGGCGAGATCGTCACGGCCGCGCTCACGAAGCAGCTCGAGCAGGCCGTGCGGGGTGGAACGCAGGCCGACATCGCGGCCGCGGGCGCGCACGAGCTGGTGCGCCGAGGTGGCAATTTCCACATGATCCCGGTGGCGAGCGGTGCCGGTGCGGAGCTCGAGCCGTTCACGAACGAACCGCTCACGGGCTTCGACGTGAGGATCTCGACACACCCTGGTGACCTGGTGCGAACGTGGATCTACGGTCCGGCGTGGCAGGGCTACTGGCTCGACCCCGGCCGAACCGTTGTAGTCGGCGGGAAGCCGACGTCTGCCCAACGCACGATCATCTCGGCGGCCAACGACCTGGTGACGCGGTTGATCGAGGAGATCCGTCCCGGGAGGAGCGTCCGGGAGCTCGCAGCTCTCGGCGCCGAGCTCCGAGCGGACGCCGACAACGTGGACGGCGCGACGTCCGAGACATTCCCCCTCCTCGGCCACGGGAACGGGCTGTTCTGGGAGCGCCCCACGATCTGGCTGGACGTCGAGGAGAACGAGGAGCGCTGGACGTTCTGGGAAGGTCAGACGATGGGGGTGGAGACATTCCTCTCGCACCCCGACGTCGGTACCGTCGGTATCGAACAGAACATCATCGTGCACGAGGGTGGCAACGAGCTGCTGACGCCGGTTCCGCTGGAGTGGTGGTGACG
>JBBDMP010000223.1:2528-10182 GCA_040878265.1 Gaiellales bacterium
GGGACGACGATCACACGACGCTGGCTTGACAATGTCTCGAACGCCGTGCTTCAGTCGATGACAACGTTGTCTGCGCGTTGAATCTGCAGCCAACAGCGGCCGGCGTTGAGCTCGGCGGGCCGTCTCCCGTGGTGAGCCGGCCAACGGGGAGAGATGGGGGGACGGGCGGATGAGGGCGCGGCCCACCATGGTGGACGTGGCCGAGATGGCCGGGGTTAGCCTGAAGACGGTCTCGCGGGTGGTGAACGACGAGCGGGGCGTTCGAGCCCAGACCGCCGCGAGGGTCCGAGAGGCGGTGACGGTCCTGGGGTATCGGGCCAACGACACGGCCCGCAACCTTCGGCGCAGGCAGCGACCCGCGACCGTCGGACTCGTGATCGAGGACGTTCGGAATCCCTTCTACTCCGGCATCGCTCGGGCGGTGGAGGAGCTCGCGCGCGTGCACGGTCACATGGTCGTGATCGCGAACTCGGAGGAGGACCCGGCGGCGGAACAGAAGGCTGTGAGCACGCTCCTGGAGCGGCAGGTCACCGGGCTGCTGATCGTTCCGGCGGGCCCGGACCACGGCTACCTCCTCGACGAGATCAGGCACGGCACGCCCGTCGTGTTCATGGACCGGCCAGCCCAAGGCGTCGGGGCGGACGAGGTCCTCATCGACAACGTGGGTGGAGCGCGGCACGCCACCGAGCATCTCTTGGCGCACGGGCACCGGCGGATCGGCGTGGTGGGCGACCCGCCGACCGTATATACCGTCGGCGAGAGGGTCAGGGGGTTCCGGGAGGCGATGGCTGCTGCGGGCGTTGCGGTCGACGAGTCCCTGGTACGCCTCGGCGGGCGGGACGTAGTCCAGGCGGAGACGGCCACGCAAGAGCTCTTGTCAATGGCCCATCCGCCTACCGCGGTGTTCACGACGAACAACCGGGCGAGCATCGGCGTGCTGAGAGCGCTCCGTGGCCGTGAGTCGACGTTCGCGCTGGTGGGGTTCGACGACTTCGAGCTGGCCGACATGCTTCCCGTCCCGGTCACGGTGGTGAAGCACGACCCGGCGCAGATGGGCCGGGCCGGGGCAGAGCTGCTCTTCGGCCGGCTGAGCGGCGACGAGCGCCCTCCGCAGCGCATCGTGCTCCCCACGCGGCTCGTGCCTCGGGGCTCGGGGGAGATCGCCGGGGAGCCTGGACCGTGACGAGCCCGGGCGTGATGAACGGCCACCTCCTCGCCGCCAAAGGGATCGTCAAGAGCTACGGGCACGTCCGCGCCCTCCAGGGTGCCGACTTCGACGTGTTCCCCGGAGAGGTTGCCGCGCTTGTCGGCGACAACGGGGCGGGCAAGAGCACCCTGATCAAGATCCTGTCGGGAACTGTCCGGCCCGATGGCGGGGAGATCTGGTTCGACGGCAGGACGCTGACGATTCAATCCCCCGTCGAGGCCCGGCACCTCGGTCTCGAGACCGTCTACCAGGACCTCGCCCTGGCGGCGGACCTCGACCCCGCGGCCAACCTGTTTCTCGGCCGAGAGATCCGGCAGCCGGGTCTTCGCGGAAGGCTCGGGTTCATCGACAAGAAGGCCATGCGTGAGAAGGCTGAGGATGCGTTCGCGACCCTGGGCATCGGGCTCCAGGACATCGACGTCGAGGTTGCGATGCTTTCCGGGGGGCAACGCCAGGCGGTTGCCGTGAGCCGGGCTGTGACGTGGGCGAGCAGGGTCATCTTCATGGACGAACCCACCGCCGCCCTCGGGGTGGTGCAGGCCCACAGGGTGCTCGAGCTGATCCGGCGCCTCCGGGGTTCGGGCATGTCCGTCGTGTTGATCAGCCACAACCTTCCGCAGGTCTTCGAGGTGGCGGACCGGATCCAGGTCCTTCGGTTGGGAAGGCGGGTGGCGACCTTGCGGCCGAACCAGACCACCATGGAGCAGGTCGTGGGGGCCATGACCGGGGCCGATCTCGAGGCGGCGTCCTGATGGCGCGGGAGAAGGCGCCCGCGGAGACGGCCGAGCTCACCCCATCGCCCGAGGAGGCGGAGCTGCCACGGACCGCCCTGGCCGGCCTAACGGCCGCGACGTCGACCTGGATCTTCCTGGTTCTCGTGGTGATCATCGCCGTCTTCTCGGCCCTCGACTTCGATTCGTTCGCCTCGGTCTTCAACCTGCGCAACATCACGATCGACGCCTCGAGCCTGCTGATCATCGCGGTCGGGATGACGTTCGTGATCATCACCTCGGGGATCGACCTCTCGGTCGGGTCGGTGCTGGTGTTCTCTCAGGTCGTGGCCTCGCTGGTCATGCGGGAGATGGGCGCCGAGGGGATGGACGTCATCCTGGCCGGGCTCGCGAGCGGGCTGCTGGCCGGGGCGGCGTGGGGGCTGTTCAACGGTTTGCTCATCGCGAAGACCCGCATCCCGGCGCTCATCGTGACCCTCGGCACGTTGGGCATGGCCCAGGGGGCCGCGCTGCTGCTCAGTGGTGGCATCAACGTCAGAGGGGCGGTGCCCCCGGAACTGGTGAGGACCGTGGGCCTCGGCCGGCTCTTCGGTCAGATCCCCTATCTGGTGCTGATCGCCGCCGGAGTGACGATCGTCGGCGGGGTCATCCTGCACCTGACGCAGTTCGGCCGATACACGTACGCGATCGGATCGAACGACGAGGCGTCCCGCCGGGCCGGCATCAACGTGTCTCGGCACCTGATCAAGGTCTACACGCTGTCCGGCTTGCTCGCGGGCTCGGCCGGCTACGTGCTCCTGGCCCGGTTCACCACGACCACGATCGAGGGGCACGGGACCGCCAATCTCCAGGCGATCGCGGCGGTGGTCATCGGCGGGACGAGCCTGTTCGGTGGAAGGGGGGCGATCTTCGGGACCGTGGTGGGCGTCTTCATCCCGGCCATCCTGCGGAACGGTTTCATCATCCTCGGGATCCGGCCGTTCTGGCAGCAGGTCGCGGTGGGCGCCGTGCTGATCCTGGCGGTGTACTTCGACCAGGTGAAGCGTCGTGCGAGGGAACGACAGTAGGAGGAGCGAGGGAACGGGAAGGAGGGGTAGACCATGACGAGGAGACGCGTCTTGCTGGCCCTAGTGGCCGCGACCGCCCTTGTCGCTTCGGCGTGCGGCGACGACGACGGGGCGGAGGACGGTGGCGAGGAGCAGCTGGACATCGTCCTGATCCAGGGCGTCGCGGGGGACGAGTTCTACATCACGATGGACTGTGGAGCTGCTGCCGCCGCGGAGGAGCTGGGAGTGAACTACTCCGTCCAAGGGCCCAGCGAGTTCGACCCGACGGAGCAGATCCCGATCGTCGAGGCGGTGACCGCACAGCAGCCCGACGCCATCTTGATCGCGCCGACCGAGCGAACCGCGTTGGCCGGCCCGCTCCAGGCGGCGCAGGACGCCGGGATCACCGTCGTGCTCGTCGACACGATCGTCGACGACCCGAACATCGGCATCTCCCGGATCGCGACGGACAACGTCGAGGGCGGCAGGGTCGCCGGGGAGGCGCTGGTCGAGCTGATCGGCGGCGAGGGAACGGTGTTCGTGAACACCACCCAGCCGGGCGTCTCGACCGTGGAGGAGCGAGTGCAGGGCTTCGAGGAAGTGATCGAAGGCGAGCCCGGCATCGAGTACCTCGGGGCCGAGTTCAACAACGACGACGCCACGCGTGCGGCCGAGATCACCTCGGCGGTGCTGGCGGGCAACCCCGACCTGGCGGGCATCTTCGCCACGAACCTGTTCTCGGCCGAGGGAGCGGCGACCGCGCTGCGCGAGGCCGGCGCGCAGGAGCAGGTTCAGCTCGTCGGCTTCGACGCGAGCCCCGGTCAGGTGGGGCAGCTCGAGGAGGGCCTGGTCCAGGCCCTGGTGGCACAGAACCCACGGGAGATCGGTGTCCAGGGAGTCCAGACGGCGGTGGCCTCCCTCCGGGGCGAGCCCTTCGAGGAGCAGATCACGACGCCGCTCACCGTGGTCACCCAGGAGAACCTGGACGACCCGGCGGTGCGCGACACCCTGTACCTGGGCGAGTGCTAGACGAGGCGGCGGGGGCCGGCCGAAGGCCGGCTCCCGCCGTCGATCACAGCCTCGAACCCTCCACGGGTTCGGCGCGCCCCGACTCCCCGGAGCGAAGGGCCGTGTCGAACACCTGGTGACATGCCAGAGTCTCGTCGGGCGTGACGCACCCGAATCGATCGCCGAGAGCCCCGGCGCGCTCAGCCAGGAAGGCCGCCCACATCTGAAGCACCGCGTCGGAGAAGCCGAACTCGAAGATCCCCCCGGTGACCGTGGGGAACACCGACTGGCTTCCCGTCTCGAGGTGCTCCCAGATCTGCCGCCCCTGCCGGACGGTGAACCGTCGAACGGCCTTCGGGTTCCGTGTCGAGAACTCCACGCCCCCTTCCATGCCGACGACGCGAAGCACCCACGTGTTCGTCTCTCCCGGCGCGATCCGCTTCGTCTCGACGGTGAGCGGGAACGCGCCGTCGCGTCGTTCCACCGAGCAGATCAAGGTAGCGTTGTCGATCGTGTCGCACGATTCGAGTTCCCCGTTCGGGCCGGGCCGTTCCTTCACGATGTCCTGGAGCACCGCGTACACGCGGGCCGGGAACCATCCCAGCCGAAGCGGGACGTGCGCGACGTGCATCCCGAGGTCGCCCATCACCCCCAGCGGGCCGCAGAAGCGAGCCTGGCGCTTCCAGTTGATCGGCTTGGTCACGTCCAGATCGCTCGAGTGCAGGAAGGCGAAGTGGGCCTCCACGATCCGCCCGACGCTCCCCGAGCGGATCGTTTCGTACGCGAGCTGCGCGCCCGGGAAGTAGGGCATCTCGCTGGAGCACCGCGCGAACAGCTCGGGCCGGCGCCGGAGCGCCTCGACGATCCTCTCGCCGGCGGCCAGGTCGATGCCGAAGGGCTTCTCGCCCAGGAAGTCCTTCCCCGCCGATATCGCGTCGAGATAGAGCTCCTCGTGGAGGTGATGAGGGACGGCGATGTACAGGACCTCGACCCGGTCGTCCTCCATTAGCTCTCGGTGGTCGGTGGCCTTCAGCCGGACCGTGTCGATGCGGTCGAACCATTCGAGGGCGGCGGGGTTCGTGTCGCACACGGCAGTGAGCCGAGGCCGGACGGCGTGGTCCTGGAGGGCGGGCCACCGCGCCAGGGCGGCGGCGACCTCCCTGCCCATGAGACCACCGCCGATGATGCCGACCTCGACCTCCTGGACCACGGCCTGGTCAAGACGTCTCGCGAAGGAGCGTCAGCGCCTTCTCCGGCGTCCAGTCGTCGTGCACCACGGCGAGCAGCGCCCGAGTCATCGCGGCGGGATCACGGTGCTGGATGATGTTGCGCCCATAGACGATGCCGCCGGCACCCTGCTGCAGGACGGCGTGGGTGCGGGCCAAGATCTCCTCGTCCTCGACCCGCCCACCTCCGCGCACCAGCACCGGGACCCGGGCCACCTGCACGACTCGGTGGTACTGCGACACGTCGTCGGTCGGATCCGCCTTGATGACGTCCGCTCCCAGTTCCACGGCCTGGCGGACCAGCGCACAGATCTTGGCCACGTCCCCGTCGACGGTGTAGCCGCTGGTCGCCCGCTTCATCACCAACGTCTCCACCATGAGGGGCATCCCGGTCCTCTCGCAAGCGGCCTTCAACCGAGACACGTTCTCGATGCACGCCCGGCGGAGCCCGTCGGAACCCGGAACGTCAATGAGGTTGACCACCACGCAGGCGGCGTCGAGCCGCACGGCGAGGCCCAGCGGATCCTCGATCAGGAGGCTGAAGGCCGCGTCGGGTACACGATCGCCATAGACGTTCGCCGTGTCGCACCGCAGAACGAGCGCCGGCTTGTCGCGGCCGGGACGGCTCTGGAGGAGCGTGGCCTGGCCCACGGTGAGCTGGATGGCGTCGGGACCGGCGTCCACGAGGGTTCCGACGGTGGTCGCCATGTCCTCGATTCCGACGAGGAATTCCGACTCGCCCGCGAACCCATGGTCGACCGCGACGTCGAGACAGCGGGCGGACCTGGGATTGAACAGACGGTTGAGCCGGTATTCCTTCACTGCATGCCTTCCCTTGACCGGCGCCGAACACCCAACCTAGTTTACCGTTGACTACGTTAGACAACGTTGTCAAGGGCTGGCGGAGGGACCGCGGCAGGGAGTCAAAGGGTGGAGCCCATCGTTCTCGAACCGAACCAGGTGCATCGGTTCTACCGAGGAGGACCCGCGATCGCGGAGTTCCGCGGGACCCGGAGCGCGGACCGCCACGCTCCGGAGGACTGGGTGGCCTCGGCGACATCGGTGTTCGGTGAGGAGCGAACCGGTCTCAGCACGCTGCCGGACCGCCGGACGGCGGCGGAGGCGTTCGCGGCCGACCCCGAAGCGTTCTTTGGGCCACGGCACGTCGAGCGGTTCGGTGCGGATCCGGGCTTGCTGGTGAAGCTACTCGAAGCGGGCGAGCGCCTGCCGGTCCACTGCCATCCCGACCGCGAGTTCGCGCGCCGTCACCTCGGCTGCCCGCATGGCAAGACCGAGGCCTGGGTGATCGTGGAGGTCCGGTCACCCGAGCCCCGGGCCGAGTTGTTCCTGGGGTTTCGAGAGGGAATCGACCTGGCCACGCTGGCCGCCTGGGTGGCCGCGCAGGACACGTCGGCCATCCTCGGTGCGATGCACCGGATCCCCGTCGCGGTCGATGATGCGGTGCTGGTCCCCGCGGGCCTCCCCCACGCGGTGGGCGAAGGGGTATTCGTGGTCGAGCTCCAGGAGCCCACCGACCTCTCGGTGCTCCTGGAATGGGACGGGTTCGACATCGACGGGGCTCGCGACGGGCACATGGGGCTGGGTTTCAACGCAGCGCTTCGGTGCGTAGACCGGTCGGGGTGGGGGAAGCGGCGGCTCGATCGGCTGCGCACCCCGCGCGAAGCCGGGCGCGATGTGCGCCCGGGCGTGGACCTCCTGTTCCCGGCGGAGGCCGACCCGTTCTTCCGGGCGGAGCGGATCCGCCCGCGCGACGCCTCCCTACTTCCCGCCGGATTCTCCGTCCTGGTCATGACCCGAGGGCGAGGTCGCCTGGAGTTCTCGACCGCCGGATCCCTCGAGCTGGGGCGGGGGACCACCGTGCTGATCCCGTTCGCTGCCGGTGACTGCCGGCTGGTCGGATCCGTGGAAGCGGTGCGGTGCATGCCTCCCGACCCGGACGCGCCGGACGCGCCGGCGCCGGTGTTCGGATGACCGAGGATCTCCTGCTCGGCCTCGACGTCGGGACGGAGTTCACCAAGGCCGCCGCCGTCACCCTCGACGGGGTGGAGCGATCCCACGGTCGCGCATGGACCCCATGGCGCGCCGTGCCGACGGGTGCCGAGATGGACCCGGCTGCAATGGTCGACGCGGCGTTGGCCGCGGCCCGGGACGCGCTGAAGGACGGGGCCCCGGGGCGCGTGGTCGGCGTGGGGGTGACCAGCATGGCCGAGACTGGTGTCCTGCTCGACACCCGAGGCGACCCCGTGGGGCCGATGATCGCGTGGTACGACACGCGGGGAGATCCGCAGGCCGCGGAGGTGGCCGAGGCGTTCGGGGCCGACCGGTTCAGTGAGCGGACCGGGCTCCCGGTGAGCCGGATGTGCTCGCTGAGCAAGTACCGGTGGATGCGGGCCCACCTCCCGGAGACCAAGCGCG
>JBBDMP010000224.1:0-1839 GCA_040878265.1 Gaiellales bacterium
GACATCCTGTTCGACGAGCAGGACGGCGCCCTCGCGGCGAACTCGAACCGCATCGGCGGAAACCTCCAGGCGTTCCAGAACACCGGCGGGTTGGCGATCAACAACAACCGAATCGACGGGAATCTCCAATGCAAGAAGAACGATCCCGCCCCGACCGGCGGAGGCAACGTCGTGCAGGGCAACAAGGAGGACCAGTGCGAGGGACTCTGATCGCCGGATCGCCGGCGATAGAGTCACGGTCTGGTGTGCTTACCCCAACGACGAAGCCGCTTGACGTGGGTACCACCCGGGCGAGGGAGCGTCCTTCGCCGCGCACTCGAGCACCAACAGCCTCCAGAGGCTGACGTGTGCCTGAGACCCGGATGTGGGTCATAAAGTCGTGAGCGGAGCCGGGCCCCACGACGAGCGTGGTGCGGGTGGTTCGGCGCCTCACGGCGGCGACGGCACGATGGACGAGGAGAGTAGCTCCGACGCTCGGCCGCACGGGATCGAGTTCGCCATCGACCCCTCGCAGGTGCTGCGCATCCTCTTATCGATCATCGGCCTGCTCGTGGCGCTTAGCACGGCGACGCAGGCAATGGTGCACTACCTCCCCGATTTCCCACTTCGGGACCGGACCGCGAACCTCTTCTACGTGGACATAGAGCAGAGCGTTCCGACCCTGTACTCGTCGGTGATGCTGCTCATCAGTGCGTTGCTGTTCGGAGTCATCACCTACGCTCACCGCCGTGGCGGCCACCCCTTCGTGCGGCACTGGGGAGCGCTGTCCCTCGTGTTCTCTCTGCTGGCGCTCGACGAGTTCGCCTCGTTGCACGAGCAGACCGTCGAACCGCTTCGTGCAGTACTCGACATCGAGGGTGGGCCGCTATGGTTCGCCTGGGTGGTCCCGGCCGCCGTTGCGGTTGCTCTCTTCGGGATCGCGTTCGCACGGTTCCTCGGGCACCTTCCCCGAGCTACCCGTCGCCTTCTGTCGGCGGCGGCGATCCTATTCGTTGGAGGCGCCATCGGCGTGGAGTTGGTCGGGGCTTCGTACAGCGCGGTCCACGGGCAGCTCGATTTCACCTGGGTGCTCATCACCACCGTCGAGGAGAGCCTCGAGATGCTCGGAATCGCCGTGCTCGTCTACGCGCTGCTGGCCTACGTTCCGGTCGGCTTCCCGGATGTCGTCTGGCGACTGCGGGTCACCCCTTCGGACTGACTCGGGACGAACGTCTGACGATGGAACCCTCCGCGGGCACGTCCAGGACCACACCATCGTGGTCGCGGCAGCCCCGAGCGCCAGGCAGAGTTGAGCCGCCGTGAGTGGCGGAGATGCCTCGCGAGGTAGCCTCTCGGGGGTGCAGACCCCGGCCGTATTCGGCGACCGCTATGAGCTCGGGCGGGTGCTCGGTCAGGGCGGGATGGCGCGGGTGTACAGGGGAACCGATCGCACGCTCGAGCGGCCGGTCGCTATCAAGGTCCTCGCCGAGCCGTACGACCGGGACCGTGGGTTCGTTCAGCGCTTCCGGCGTGAGGCGCAGGCCGCAGCACGTCTGAACCACCCGAACATCGTCTCGGTCCACGACAGCGGTTCGGACGACGGCAGGCACTTCATCGTGATGGAGCTCGTCGATGGGGAGTCCATCGGCACGCGACTCAGACGCAATGGGCCACTTGCACCGGTGGAGGCGACACGGATCGGGGTGGCCATCACGCGGGCCCTCGCAGTCGCGCACGAGCGTGGGGTGATCCACCGCGACATGAAGCCGAGCAACGTGATGCTGACCGAGGATGGCGGCGTCAAGGTCCTCGACTTCGGGATCGCCCACGCCTCGGGCGCCGAGGAGATCACGCGGAGCG
>JBBDMP010000225.1:0-9948 GCA_040878265.1 Gaiellales bacterium
ATCTCGAGCTGAACGTCTTCGTCCCGATGATGGCGCGGAACCTGCTCGAGTCGATTCACCTCCTCGCGAGCGCGTCCCGTCTTCTGGCGGAGAAATGTGTCGACGGGATCGAGGCCAACCGCGAGACGGCCGAGCGCTACGCCGAGTTGACCCTTTCGGCAGCGACCGCGCTCAACCCCTACATCGGCTACGACCTTGCGACCGAGATCGTGAAAGAGGCCGCTGCGAGCGGGCGCCCGCTGCGCGAGGTCGCGCGTGAGAAGGGCGTGGACGAGAAGATCCTCGACGAGGCGCTCGACTACCGGGCCATGGCCCGGCCCCACGACCATTAGCGGAAGCCCGAGCGGCAGGAAACCCGCCCCGCTGCGACGAATCTTGCGGTCGTGGCGGCGCTCACTAGACCGCTCATGCTCGCGATCGTTCTGCTCGGACTGCTCGCGGTAGCCGCGCCTGCGCTGCTGCGAAACGCGCCGGACCTGGGCGAACGAATCCGGGCGACGGCAAGCGACCCGGGAGCCAAGCAGAGCGCGTCGCAGATCTCGGTCGCCGAGTTCGAGCTCATCCGCGAGGGATCGACGCCCGGCCAGCTGCGCGCCTTGGTCGGCGAGCCCGCGAGCCGGGACTCCACGAAGGTCGAGGGCGTCGCGTTGGAGTGCTGGTACTACGGGGTCGGTGGCGCGACGGGCGCGTACCAGTTCTGCTTCGCCGACGGGCGGCTGAGCACAAAGCTTCGGTTCGACCGCGGCTAGCCGCCGCTGAGCGCCCGCACCAAGGCGTCGCGTCCGCTGCGAAGGACGGGCTCGCCGTGCGAGACGAGCACGAGCTCGACCGGGAGGTCCAGGAGCGGGCGAAGCTCCTCGCGCAGCTCGCTCAGGGAGATCCGGCTGGTCAGGTAGCGAAGCCAGGACTCCGGACACAATCTCAGCCCGCCCTGACCGTCGCCGAGGATGCGATCGCCCGGGATGAGCGCTTGGGGCTCGGGCAGCCAGATCATCGTCTCTCCCGCTCGTGGAACGCGGATGGGCTCGACTCCCTTCGGAAGATTCTTCCTGGCCCGAGACGTCGAGGCTTCGTAACGCGCCGCAACCTCATCGCGGCTGCGGCGGTGGAATTGGAGCGTCGTCACCACGGAGACCGGCCCCCCATGCCGCTCGACGAGTTCGTCCAGCTGTGCCCAGAACGGCCCGGCCAGAGTCGCCACGAGAGGATCGACGAAGACGAACCCGTCGGCCGCCGCGTAGGCCACGCAGCCCACGTCGCGAGGCCAGTCGGCGGGGCTCTCCGATTCGGGGTTTGCCTCCCAGTCGGGGTGTGCGGCCGTCCACCGCCACAGGCCCGGCCGGAGCTCGTCCAGGAACACGTGCCTGGCTAGTAGGCGACGGCGCCGCGGCCGGTGGGGTCGCGCCCGACAGGGCGGGGGTGGGGTGGTGGGTCATTCATCGCCGCGTGGCGCTGCTCGTCCGCGCGGTACGAGGACCGCACGAGCGGACCCGAGAAGACCGAGCCGAAGCCGAGCTCCTCGCCATGCTCGCGGAACCAGCGGAACTCGTCCGGGTGCACCCAGCGGTCGATCGTCGCATGCTTTGCCGACGGCTGCAGGTACTGGCCGATCGTGACGACGTCGACCCCGTGGCTGCGCAGATCGCGCATCGTGTCGACCACCTCGTCGTTCGTCTCGCCGAGCCCGACGATGATCCCGGACTTCGTCAGCACCGGATAGTCCGCGACCTCCTTCGCCCGCGCCAGGAGCCAGAGCGCCTTGTCGTACGAGGCCTTGGCGCCGCGCATGCGCGGGTGCAGCCGGCGCACCGTCTCGATGTTGTGGTTGAAGACCTCCGGACGCTCGGCGAGGACGATTGCCAGGGCCTCCTCCTCGTAGTCGAGGAAGTCCGGTGTCAGCACCTCGACCGACGTCTCGGGAAGCTTGTGTTTCAGTGCCCGAATGGTCGCCGCGTAATGAGCTGCCCCCTTGTCGGGCAAGTCGTCGCGGTCGACGGACGTGACGACGACGTGGCTCAGGCCCATCTGGGCCGCGGTGTTGGCCAGGCGCAGCGGCTCGAGCGGATCGGGCGGATGCTCCGGCTTGCCGGAGTGGACGTAGCAGTAGCGGCACGCGCGGGTGCAGGTGTCGCCGAGGATCTGGAACGTCGCGGTCCCGCGCCCCCAGCACTCGGCGATGTTCGGGCAGCGCGCCTCCTCGCAGATCGTGTGCAGGCCCTGCCCGTGGATGAGCTGCCGGACCTCGAAGTAGCGCGAGTCCGCGCTCGGAGCGCGCACCTTCATCCATTCCGGCCGGCGAGGCCGGTCAGCGACGGGCTGCGAGCTCTGCATGGAGTGGCTGTTCCCAGAGGCCGGCGCCTTCACCCGCGGGCACCTCTTCGAACGTGAGCTGAAACACCTGCTCGAGCGCGGCGGCGGCCTGGGGGCGCACCTCGTCGACCTCGAGCGGGCGGCCGAGCTCGCTGGCCATCGTCGTGAAGGCCGCGTCCTCGAGGCCGCAGGCGGTGATCCATTCGGTGAAGGGAGCGGGGTCGAGGTCGACGTTGAGTGCGTAGCCGTGCGTCGTCACCCAGCGGGAGATGTGGACGCCGATCGAGCAGATCTTGCGCGGAGGCGGTGGGGTCGCGCCCGACAGGGCGTGGGGTGGGGTGGTGGGAGATCCTTTTAGCCAGACGCCGGTAAGGCCGTCGATTCGCGTCGCCTCGAGCTCGAAGGGCGCCAGCGTCTGGATGACTGCTTCCTCCAGGTCCAGGCAGTACTTCTTCACGTCGCGGCCGTGGCGGTTGAGGTCGAGGATCGGGTAGCAGACGAGCTGTCCGGGTCCGTGGTACGTCGACTTGCCGCCGCGGTCGGTCTCCACGACGTCGACCTCGGCGTCCTCAGGGACGTGCACCTCCTGGTCGTCCGTCCGGCGGCCGAGGGTGACGACCGGCGGGTGCTCGACCAGGACGACGGTGTCCGGGATCGCCCCTTGCGAGACGGCAGCGGCGAGCGAGCGCTGGAGATCCCATGCCTCCAGGTAGGGCGTCCGCCCGAGGTTGATGAGATAGGCCGGTTCCACGGCGGTCGGTCGAGCCATTTAGTAGGCGGCCTCGTCCCAGGTCTGGAGGTTCGTCTTCACGTCCCGCATGAACTGGGCCGCGTACGCGCCGTCGACGAGCCGATGGTCGTACGCGAGGCAGAGGTTCATCATCGGCCGGATCGCGATCGCGTCCTTGCCCGTATCGTCCTCGATGACGACGGGCCGCTTGACCATCGCCTCGACGTCCAGGATCCCGACCTGCGGCTGGCTGATGATCGGCGTCCCGTGAATGGCGCCGTAGCCGCCGGGGTTCGTGATCGTGAACGTGCCGCCCTGGACGTCGTCCGGGACGAGCTTCTTCGTGCGCGCTCGCTCGGCCACGTCCTGGATCGCCCGGGCTATTCCGAGGAGATTCAGGTCCTCGGCGTTCTTGATCACGGGGACGATCAGGCCCTTGCCGCCCTCGAGCGCGACGGCGATGCCGAGGTTGACGTAGTTCTTGACGACGATCGAGTCGCCGCGAAGCTCGGCGTTCATCCACGGCCACTTGCCGATCGCGTCGACGGTGGCGCGGGCGATGAAGGCGAGGTACGTGAGCTTGACGCCGTGGCGCTGCTCGTACTCGCGCTTCAGCCCCTCGCGGATGGCGACGACCTTCGAGAGGTCGACCTCGAACGTGGTCGTGACGTGCGCGGCCGTGTCGAGCGAGCGGCGCATGTGCTCGGCAATGCCCTTGCGCATCGCCGACATCGGCTCGACTGTCTCTCCCGCCCCCGCCGGCGCGGCCGCGGGAGCCGGCTCTGTGGGCTTCGCGGGGGCCTTGGGCGCCTCGGGGGCCTCGGGCGGCGGAGCCGGGGCTGCCTCCCGCGCGGGCGCGCCCGACTCGATGAACTTGAGGATGTCCTTCTTCGTGACGCGGCCGCCCCGGCCGGTGCCCTCGACCTGGGAAACGTCGACGCCGTGCTCGGAGGCGATGCGCGCGACGACGGGCGAGACGAACTTGCCCTCGCGCCGGCCGTCGCCATCCGCCTCAGGCGCGGGCTTGGGCTCCTCGATAGCGGGGGCCGGGGCCGCTTCCTCGACCTTCTCGTCGGTTGGTGTCTCTCCCTCCGCCCCCGAGGCCTTCTCAGTCTCCTCGGCGGCCTTCGCCGTCGCGGGCTCCGGGGGCGCCTCAGCCGGCTCCTCGCCGGCTCCGCCCTCGGGCGCAATGACGGCGATCGTCGTGCCGACGGGGACCGTCTCGCCTTCCTGGGCAAGGATCTTCTGCACGACCCCGCCGGACGGGCTCGGCACCTCGGTGTCGACCTTGTCCGTGGAAATCTCGAGCAGCGCCTCGTCGGGCTCGACCGCGTCCCCCTCCTGCTTCAGCCATTTGGTGATCGTGCCCTCGGACACGGAGACGCCCATCTGCGGCATCACGACGTCCACTGCGGTTCCGGTCGCCATGCCGACTAGTACTCCGCCAGGTCCTTGACGCCTGCCACGACGTCCTCGACTTGGGGGATGAAGGCCTTCTCGAGCGGGGGCGAGAACGGCACGGGAGCGTCGGGCGCCGTGACCCGCTTGACCGGCCCGTCGAGATGCTCGAAAGCCTCCTCGGTGATCGTCGCCACGATCTCGGCGCCGAACCCACCCGTCCGGGTGTCCTCGTGCAGGACCAGTGCCTTGGACGTCTTCTCGACGGAGCGGAGCACGGCCTCCTTGTCCCAGGGTATGAGCGTGCGCAGGTCGAGGATCTCCACGGAGACGCCGTCCTGCTCGAGCTGCTCGGCGGCCTCGGCCGCCGTGTAGACCATCGCGCCCCAGGTCACGAGCGTGACATCTGTGCCCTCTCGGTGCACGCGGGCCTCGCCGAAGGGAGTCGTGTAGCGCTCGTCCGGCACCTCGTCCTTGATCCGCCGGTAGAGGTGCTTGTGCTCGAAGTAGAGGACGGGGTTCGGATCCTGGATCGCCTGGGCGATGAGGCCCTTGGCGTCGGCCGGGGTGGCCGGGCAGACGATCTTCAGGCCCGGGATGTGCGCGAAGCTCGACTCCGGATTTTGCGAATGGAAGGGGCCGCCCGAGAAGCCGCCGCCGGAGGGGAGGCGCACGGTGATCGGTATGGGAGTCCCGGCGCGGTAGCGCTGCTTGGCCGCAACTGTGACCAGTTGATCCCAGGCACACGAGATGAAGTCGGCGAACTGCATCTCCGCGACCGGGCGCATGCCCATGATCGCTGCTCCCGTACAGCCGCCGACGATGGCCGTCTCCGAGAGCGGGGCATCGATCACGCGCCAGGCGCCGAACTCCTCCTGGAAGCCCTGCGTGACCTTGAAGGCTCCGCCGTAGACGCCCACGTCCTCACCGATGACGAAGACGCGCTCGTCGCGCTGCATCTCCTGCCGGAGCCCGTCCGAGATCGCTTGGAGGTAGGTCTTTACGGCCATCAGGGAGCCACTTACTTGTGGTGCGGTGTGTCGAGGTCCTCCGGCGTGGCGAAGACCCCCTCGAGAAGGGAGCTCAGCTCGGGCATGGGGCTGTCCTCGGCCCGGCGGATCGCGTCGTTCAGGATCTTCTTCACCTCGCCGCGGATCTCCTCTTCCTCCTCGTCCGAGAAGTCCGCGTTCTCCTTGAGCCAGGCACGGAAGCACTCGATCGGGTCACGCTTGGCCCATTCCTCGAAGAGCTCCTTGGGGACGTAGGAGGCGTCGTCGTGCACGGCGTGGCCCTCCATCCGCAGGGTCATGCACTCGATGAGCGTCGGCCCGTCGCCCTCGCGCGCCTTCTCGATCGCGCGCTTCGTCTCGCGGTAGACCGCGAGGACGTCGGTGCCGTCGACGACGACGCCTTCGAAGCCGTAGCTCTTGGCACGGTCGGCGACGTACTCGGTCGCATACTCGAGGTACGTCGGAGTCGAATAGGCCCACTGGTTGTTGTCGCAGACGAAGACCACCGGGAGGCGCTTGACGCCGGCGAAGTTCATCGCCTCGTGGGTGTCGCCCCGCGCGGAGGCGCCTTCGCCGAACCAGCCGACGGCGACCCGTTTTTCCTCGCGGATCCGGAACGCGAGCGCGCAACCGACTGCGACCGGGAGCATCGCCGGCAGGTGGCTCACCATCGCGATCAGCCCCAAGCGGGCGTCGGCCATGTGGACGTTGCCGTCCTTGCCCTTGGTCGGCCCGTCGGCCCGGCCCATGTACTGGGCGATGATCCGCCAGGGCTCGACGCCGCGGACGACGTGCACGCCCATGTCGCGGTGCAGCGGCGTGCCGACGTCCTCGGGACCCATCGCGGTCGCCACGCCCACGGCCGCACCCTCGTTGCCCCGGCCAGTGTAGAAGCTCCCGGGGATCTTCCCTTGCTTGTAGAGGGTATGGCCGCGCTCTTCGATACCCCGGGTGAGGACGAGGTTGCGGAAGATCCCGAGCAGGTCCTCGCGGTCCAGACCCGCCTCTTTGATGTCCGCCAGCGAGCCCACAGGCTCGGCTTCCCGGGCGATCGCCATGGCCTCGACACTGTAGCGTTCGAGCGGTGGGGAAAGCCTCTGACTGGCTCCGGGAAGAGCGGCGCCGGACGCTCGGCGACTGGGTCGCGTTTTGCGTCGAGTGCGGTCACGGGCAGCGCTACTTCGACGACACGGAGGGCGAACTGTCGCGCTCCTGCCCCGCCTGCGGAGGCGAGATCCGCAGCCGTTGTCCCGGCTGCGGCGCGCGCTTCAGCTCGATGTTCGCCGTCGAGTGCGAGGAGTGCGGCTCGCCGCTCCGGGCCGCCGAGCAGTTCGGCACCCCTATCCGAAGGAGCGGGCGGCCTCCTCGGCGGGGCTGACGACCTCGGAGAAGAGGATCACCGTGACCGTGTCCGACTCGGCCACGTCGCGGTTGTAGAGCTGTCCGAGGAACGTGGCCATGTCCTCGGTGCGCTTGATCTCGGGGTTGTCCTTCTCGAGCTCGCGGGGCGAGCACTCGGCGAGCGCCTTCACCTCCACCTTGTCGATGACGGCGTCGAAGATCTTCTCGCGGGGCCCGTAGCGCTGGCCGACGAGAACCTGGACGACCATGCCCTTCTTGTACTTGGCCGCCTTGTCGCCGAGACGGATGGTTGCCGTCTTGCGCCGGGTGCGCAGCTGGTCGGCCATGATCGGGGAGTAGAAGTTGAGGGCGTACATCGCGCCGAAGGCGGGCACCACGGACGGCGCATCATAGTTTGTGACGCGCGACATAGGCCAGCGCGCTCGCGGCCATCTCACGCTCGCCCTCGTAGCTGAGCAAGCGCGGCGCCTCCTCGAGCGGGAGCCACCTTGCTTCGTCGACCTCGCGTCGCATCGCGGGGTCGATCCCGCCCAGCCGCCCGGCCTTGTAGCGCACGAGGAAGAAGCTGACGACCTTGAACACGCGCTCGCCCTTCCACGTGTAGACGTAGCGGACGTCGCCGAGCTTCTGGACGATGCGCGCGGTGACGCCGGTCTCCTCGGTGACCTCGCGAAGGGCTGTCGCCGCGGGCTCCTCGCCGGGCCCGATGAGGCCTTTCGGCAGCGCCCAGACATCGGTCTTCCCCGCCGGACGGATGACCGCGACCATCCAGGCGCCGCGGAGCCGCCGCACGACGACCCCGCCCGCCGAGAACTCGCGCCGCATTCGGCGGAAGATAGTGGGTCATTAACATCGCCGGCGTGCGCCGCCTGCTCTTTCTCGTCTGCTCGATCGTCCTCGTCGACACCATGCTCTACGCGGCGCTCGTGCCGCTCCTGCCGCGCTACGCCGACGAGTTCGACCTCTCGAAAGCGGGCGCCGGTGTCCTCGTCGGCACCTACGCCGCCGGCGCTCTCATCGCCGCTCTTCCCGCGGGCTTCGCGGCGGCCAAGTACGGCCCCCGCCGGGCCGTCCTGCTCGGTCTCGCCCTGATCGGGCTCGCCAGCCTCGGCTTCGGCTTTGCCGGAGACGAATGGAGCCTCGGTGCGGCGCGCTTCGTGCAGGGACTCGGAAGTGCGCTCTCCTGGGCGGGGGCGCTCGCGTGGCTGGTGGCGAGCACTCCCAAGTCGCGGCGCGGCGAGATGATCGGCACGGCGATCGGCTCCGCCATCTTCGGTGCTCTGCTCGGGCCGGCGTTCGGGGCGCTCGCCGAGGAGATCGGCCCAGGCCCCGTCTTCGTCGGGCTCGCTGTCCTTGCCGCCGGGCTCAGCATTTGGGCGCTGCGCACCCCGCCTGCCGACGCCGAGCGGGCTTCGCTCGGAGCGCTCGTTCGCGCCGCCCGCGAGCCCCAGGTCACCGGAGCTCTCTGGCTGATGGTGCTTCCGGCCCTGCTCTTCGGCCTCCTCGCCGTGCTCGTTCCGCTCGAGCTCGACGCGGCCGGCTGGGCAGCCGCGGCCATCGCCGCTGTGTGGGTCGGCTCAGCAACGGTCGAGATGTTCGTCGTCCCGCTGCTCGGCCGCTTCTCGGACCGGCGCGGCCGGCTTCTTCCGCTCCGGGTGGCGCTCGGGGGAGCGGTCCTCGTCGCGACCGGCCTCGCGCTGGCCGATCGACCGGCGGTCCTCGTCCCCTTGGTCGTCGCCGCGTCGATCGCCTTCGGGGCGTTCTGGGCCCCGGCAATGGCGATGCTGGCGGATACGGCCGACCGGATCGGGCTCGCCCAGGGCGTCGCCTTCGGGCTCATGAACGCCGCCTGGGGGACGGGCAACACCATCGGGCCCGCCCTCGGCGGCCTGCTCGCGGACGCCGCAGGCGACGCCCTTCCCTACGCGCTCGTGGCCTTCATTTGCGCAACGACCCTGGTCGGCCTCCAGAGCGTTGGCACTCGGCACGTACGAGTGCCAGAAAACCCTTGATGAGGCCCGCGCAGATTCGCTAACATGGTGTTCCGGCACTCCTCGGGAGAGAGTGCCAATCCACACCACAAGCGAATCGATTGCGCAAGGAGGTCTGCATGGATCTGAAGCCACTTGGCGACAGGCTGATCGTCGAGGCTCTCGAGGAGGAGGAGATGACCGTAAGCGGCATCGTCCTCCCCGATACGGCCAAGGAGAAGCCGCAGCGCGGGCGCGTGCTCGCCGTTGGTCCCGGTCCCCGGGACGAGGACGGCAACTACATCAAGATGGAGCTCGAGCCCGGCGACGAGATCATCTTTTCGAAGTACGGCGGGACCGAGATCAAGCTCGGGACCGACGACTACCTGATCCTCCGCGAGTCAGATGTGCTCGCGAAGGTCGTGACGACCTCGACCCGCAAGGGCTCGCGGAAGAAGGAGATGGCGGGCGCAGCCGCTTAGCTGCCTCTGCCTAGAAGAGAAAGGAAGGAACTGAATGGCACATAAAGAGTTGCTCTTCAGCGAGGAGGCGCGCCGCGCGCTCGAGCGCGGCGTCAACATCCTCGCCGACGCGGTCAAGGTCACCCTTGGCCCGAAGGGGCGCTACGTCGTGCTCGACAAGAAGTTCGGCGCCCCGACGATCACGAACGACGGCGTCACGATCGCGCGTGAGATCGAGGTCGAGGACGCCTTCGAGAACCAGGGGGCCCAGCTCGTGCGCGAGGTCGCCACTGCGACGAACGACGTCGCCGGCGACGGCACGACGACGGCTACCATCCTCGCACAGGCGATCGTCCGCGAGGGGCTGAAGAACGTCGCCGCCGGCGCGAACCCCATGGGGCTCAAGCGCGGCATCGAGTCCGCGGTCGAGCTCGTCGTCGAGGATCTCAAGAAGCAGTCCAAGGAGATCTCCGGCAAGGAGGACATCGCCCGCGTGGCCACCATCTCCGCGCGCGAGCGCGAGATCGGTGACGTCATTGCCGACGCGATCGAGAAGGTCGGCAAGGACGGCGTCGTGAACGTCGAGGAGGGCCAGACCTTCGGGCTCGAGCTCGAGTTCACCGAGGGCATGCAGTTCGACAAGGGCTACCTCTCGCCGTACATGATCACCGACCCCGAGCGCATGGAGGCGGTGCTCGACGATCCGT
>JBBDMP010000226.1:0-9935 GCA_040878265.1 Gaiellales bacterium
CAGGTCTGGGTGCGAATGAACTGACCGAAGACGGAGGAGGACACGGCCTGCAGCCGCCCACTGCCCTCGCACGTCGGGCAGCGCTCGGGCGCCGAGCCCGGCGCGGCTCCGCTCCCGCGACACGCCGTGCACCCGACGGCGACCGGGAAGGGCACCGACAGGTTCGTGCCACGGGCGGCGTCCTCGAGCTCGATCTCGACCTCCGCGAGCACGTCTGCGCCGCGGGCGGCGCGCCGCCCGCCCGCACCCATGCGGGCGAAGATGTCGTCGCCGAAGAAGAACGAGAAGAGGGTGCTGATGTCCGTGAAGTCGAAGTCGGTCGGGTGGAATCCGCCCGTCCGCAGCCCCTCGTGCCCGTAACGGTCGTAAAGCTCGCGCGTCTCGCGCCTGGAGAGCACCTCGTAGGCCTCGGCGGCCTTGCGGAAGCGCTCCTGGGCTTCCGGATGGTCGGACACGTCCGGATGAAGCTCCCGGGCAAGGCGGCGAAAGGCCGACTTGATCTCCTTCTCGGCAGCGGTTCGGGGAATGCCGAGAACCTCGTAGTAGTCGCGCCTCGCGGTAGCCACGGTCTTAGCTTAGAGCTGGCTTCAGAAGGGGGCTCGTCGCCGGGGCGCGATGGGCGGATGCGAGGCCAGGACGCAGGGAGCGCGCGTATCAATGAGATACGGGCGCGACCGAGGACGCCGCCTCGCGCCGCTTAGCGCGATTCCGGCGGCACAGCTCTCCTTTTGGAGCCAGCTCTTGGGTCGCGGGTCAGTCCTCGTAGAGCTCCTCGACGAAACGGGAGAGCTCGCGCGAGGCACCGCGGACCGCGTCGATCGCCTTCACGTAGTCCATCCGGATCGGGCCGAGGAGGGTGATGGCGCCGAGGTTGCGGTGCCGGAGCCCGTAGGGAGCGCCGACGAGCGAGACGTTCGCCAGGTCCGGGTCCTCGAACTCCGAGCCGACTCGGACGAAGGGTCGCTTCGACGCGAGGCTGACCCGCATGAGATCCAGCATCGCGGCGCGCTGCTCGAGCACCTCGAGCAGGCGGCGGTAACCCCGTAGCTCGGCGGCCCCGAACTCGTCGAGAACCCCGGCTGTTCCGCCGACGTAGAGCATCTCGTCGCCGGCCTCGAGCGCCTCGGTGAACGCGGGCTGGAGCTCGGCCAGGAAGTCACACTCCCGGGCGGAGAGCTCCGGGTCCTCGAAGCACGCGCGCAAGACCCGCGTCCCGAGTTGGAGGCCCGCGACCCGCTCGTTCAGGTATTGACGCGCCCATTCGGCCAGCCCGGAGTCGACGGGCTCCTCCAACGAGACGAGCCGCTTCGTCACTCCGCCGCTCGACGTGATCACGACGACCATGATCACTTGGGGCTGGAGCACGAGTACCTCGACATGCCCGACGGTGGCCGTCTCGAGCGGAGGTGCCGAAACGAGGGCGAGCAGATGCGTCACCTCGGCGAGCGCCTCCGTCGTCTCCCGTAGCGCCGAGTCCACCTGCGTTCGCACCCGGGAGAGGTCGAGCGCGAAACCCCCTTGCGGTCGCGGCTCGAGAGACTCGAGAACCCGGTCGACGAAGTAGCGGTAGCCGAGGTCGGTCGGAACCCGCCCCGCCGAGGTGTGGGGGTGTGTGAGCAGGCCGAGCTCCTCGAGAACGGCAAGGTCGTTCCGCACGGTCGACGAGGACACGGGCAGGTCAGTCCGCTGGACCAGGGTCTTGGAACCGACAGGAGCGCCCGTGGTGACGTATTCCTCGACGACGCGCACGAGGATTCGCTCCTGGCGCTTGGTGATGTCCGGCTCCCGCAGGTTCGCCATACCTGAATTCTAGTTTTTTGCAGGCGTTTCCAGCTCGACTTCCTTGAGGAGGTCGGCCGTCACGCCCCCGCCGAGGAAGCGTCCGCGCTCGGTGAGGACGAGCCCATCGCCCCGCCGCTCGACGAGCCCCAGGCCCTGAAGCCGATCGAAGGCCACCCCGTCCACCACGCCGGCCACGGCTCCAACGGGAACCGGCTCGTCCAGGCGGAGCCCGAGCATGAGTCGCTCGCGGCGCCGGGTCTGCTCGTCCAGGGCCTCGAGCTCGCGCGGCGGCCGCCGGTCCTCGGCGAGCGCAGCGAGGTAGGCGGCGAGCCTCGGCGCGTTCCGCCAGCGCCGGCCTGCCACCGTCGAGACCGCCCCGATCCCAAGCCCGAGGTAGTCGTGCCCGAGCCAGTAGGCGAGGTTGTGGCGGCTGCGCCGTCCGTCCCGGCAAAAGTTGGCCGTCTCGTACCAGCGATAGCCCGCCGAGGTCAGCGTCTCGACCACTTGCTCGAAGTAGCCCTCCATCGCCTCCGCCTGCCGCAGGAGCTCCGGCCCGTGGGCATGGGTGAAGCGCGTGCCGCGCTTGGCCTCGAGCTCGTAGCAGGAGAGGTGCTCCGGAGCGATCGCGATCGCCTCGGCGAGATCCCGGTCGAGGTCGGAGGGGCTCTGGCCGGGAATCCCGTAGATGAGATCGAGCGAAATGTTGTCAAAACCGGCATCACGCAGATGGTAGAACGCTCGGCGGACGGTGTCGGGCTGGGCCGACCGCTCGAGCACATCGAGCAAGCGCGGCTGGAAGCTCTGCGCGCCGAGCGAGACGCGCGTCACCCGCGCCTTCCGCAGAAGCTCCGCCAGAGCCGGCGTGACGGTCTCCGGGTTCGCCTCGACCGTTACTTCCACGGCGGGCGGCAGGGCAGCGAGCAACCGGCCCAGCTCCGCCGGCTCCGTGAACGTCGGCGTCCCGCCGCCGAGGTAGACGGTCTCGAGACGCCCCGCGAGCAAGCCAGACTCGAGCTCGAGCTCCCGGAGGAGAGCGTCCACATAAGCGGCGTGCTGGGCGCTCCGGCCCACCACGGTCACGAAGTCGCAGTAGCCGCACCGGTGCGCGCAGAACGGCACGTGAACGTAAAGGTGACGAATCCCTGTCACTTCTTCTCCTCATCCAGCTTGAGGACGGCGAGGAAGGCCTCTTGGGGGACCTCGACCGAGCCCACCTGCTTCATGCGCTTCTTCCCCTTCTTCTGCCGCTCCAGCAGCTTCCGCTTGCGGGTCACGTCGCCGCCATAGCACTTGGCGAGCACGTCCTTGCGCTTCGCCTTGATCGTCTCCCGCGCGATCACGCGCGAGCCGATCGCGGCCTGGACAGGAACGTCGAAAAGCTGCCGCGGGATCTCCTCCTTGAGCCGCTCGACCAGCGCGCGCCCGCGGGCATGCGCGGCTCCCCGGTGCACGATGAGGCTAAGGGCGTCGACCGGCTCCCCCGCGAGCAGGATGTCCACGCGCGCGAGGTCACCCTCCTCGAAGCCGATGATGTCGTAGTCGAAGGAGGCGTAGCCCTTCGTCCGGCTCTTGAGCTGGTCGTAGTAGTCGTAGACCACCTCCGCCAGGGGTAGGTCGTACGCGAGCAGGACCCGCTCCTCGCTCAGGTACTCCAGGTGGTGGAAGCGGCCGCGTCGCCCGTTGTTCAGCTCCATGACCGTTCCCACGTACTCCTTCGGGACGATCGTCGTCGCGCGGATGTAGGGCTCCTCGACCCGCTCGGCGTCGAGCGGCAAGTCCGCCGGACTGTGCACTTCGAGCTCCGCGCCGCCGGGCCGGGTAACGCGGTAGGCGACGTTCGGCGCGGTCACGAGCAGGTCGAGGTCGAACTCGCGCTCGAGCCGCTCCCGCACGATCTCCATGTGCAGGAGCCCGAGGAAGCCGCAACGGAAGCCGAAGCCGAGCGCCTGGGAGGTCTCGGGCTCGTAGAAGAGGGAGGCATCGTTCAGCTTCAGCTTCTCGAGCGCGTCGCGGAGGTCCGGATAGTCGTCGGAGTCGGTCGGATAGAGCCCGGCGAACACGGTCGGCTTCACGTCCTTGTAGCCGGGCAGCGGCTCGCTCGCCGGGCGGTTCTCGCCGGTGAGCGTGTCGCCGACCCGCAGCCGGCTCACGTCCTTCAATCCCGTCACGACGTAGCCGACCTCGCCGGCCGCGAGCGTGTCTGTCGGACTGCGAAGCGGCGCGAAGAAGCCGAGCTCCTCCGCCTCGAACCGCGTGCCCGCGGCCATGGCGCGCACGCGCTCGCGCGTCCGAAACGTCCCGTCCACCATCCGAACGAAGGCGACAACGCCGCGATACTGATCGTAAGAGGAGTCGAAGACGAGGGCGCGGGGCGCCGCATCGAGCTCGCCGTTCGGCGCCGGGATTCGCTCGATGATGGCGTCCAGCACGCCCGCCACCCCTTCGCCGGTCTTGGCCGAGATGCGCAGCACGCGGTCGGGCTCCTCGCCCACGAGCTCGGCAAGCTCGCGGGCCGTCCCTTCCGGATCTGCCTGCGGCAGGTCGATCTTGTTCACGACGGGGACGATCTCGAGGTTGTTCTCCTGGGCGAGGTAGGCGTTGGCCAGCGTCTGGGCCTGGATGCCCTGGGCGGCGTCGACGAGGAGAAGGGCGCCCTCGCAGGCCTGGAGCGCGCGCGAGACCTCGTACGTGAAGTCGACGTGGCCGGGCGTGTCGATCAGGTTCAGCTGGTGGCCCTTCCAGGTGACGCGCACCGCCTGCGCCTTGATCGTGATTCCCCGCTCCCGCTCGAGCTCCATGGAATCGAGGACCTGCTCGCGCATCTCCCGCTCCGGCATCGCTTCGGTCAGCTCGAGGATGCGGTCGGCGAGCGTCGACTTGCCGTGGTCGATGTGCGCGACGATGGAGAAGTTGCGGATGCGCTCGAGCGGGGCCACTAGGCCGTTGTACCGGACCGGCGCACGAGGGAAAGCAGCGTCTGGAGCTCGCGGACGCGGAGGAGATACGCGAACCCGAGATAGACGACCCCTGCCAACACGATCGCACCGCCGACCGAGACGAGCTGTGCTCCGAGTGCGCGGCCGACGAGGTGGTCGAGACCGAGCCAGACAGAGCCCGCAACGGCGGCCGCCACCCCGGCGGCGATTGCGATGCGAAGGTACGACGTCAAGATCGCCCGCCCGTCCACGTGCCCAAGTCGGCGCCGGAAGAGGACGACGAGCGCGACGGTGCCGGCGATGTTCACGATCGACGTGGCAAGCGGGATTCCCCAGATCCCGACCCGGTAGAGCGCCGCGTTGAACGCGACGTTGAGGGCGAGGGTCCCGAGCGCGACGACCGTCGGCAACCAGGGCGACTGCAGGCTGAAGAAGGCGCGGTTGAGCATGAGCATCGCCCCGTTGAACGTGAGTCCGAGCCCGAAGGCGGCGAGGGCCTCTGCCACGACGCGGGTTTCCTCCGGGCCGAACTCGCCGCGCTGGTAGAGCAGGCGCGTGATCGGCCCGGCGAGGATCGCGATGACGACGCTCGCCGGGACGAGGAGAAAGCCGATCTGCCGCAGCCCCAAAGAGACGGTGTCCCTGAAGCCGTCCTCGTCGCCGCGGGCCGCCAGGCGCGAGAGCCGAGGGAAGAGCACGGTCGCGACGGCGACCGAGAACATCCCCTGCGGGAGCATGTAGATCCGGAAGGCGGCATCGATCGTGCTCGGCGCGAGCTGCGGGTCGATGTAGCGAGAGGCGAAGAAGGTGTTGACGACGAGGTTGAAGTTGATGAGCCCGATCCCGAGCGTGATCGGGAGCATGAGGACGAACACGCGCTTGACGGCCGGGTCGCGCACGTTGATCGCCATGCGCAGACGCCCGTCCTTGCCGCGAAGCCAGGGAAGGGGCAGGAGCACCTGGAGGACGGTCCCGGCGAGGACGCCGCCCGCGTAGACGTAGAGCTTGTCGGAATCGCTCTCCGCCTGGGGAACGCCCACGACCAGCGCGACGATGATCGCGACGTTCCAGAGAACGGGCGTGAGCGCCGGGATGGTGAACTCCTCGTAACTGTTGAGGATCCCGACGACGACGCCGGACACGCCGAGCAGGACGACGATCGGAAAGAGCACCCGCGTGAGCCCGGTCGTGAGACCCTCGAGCTCGTCCCCCTTGAGGAAGAGATCGGTGATGAAGGGCGCGAGCAGGATCCCGAGCGCCGTGACCCCTCCGAGCCCCAGTAGGAGGAGCCAGAAGAGCGTCGAGGCGACCTGCCAGGCACGCGCGCGCTCCCGCTTCTCGAGGAGCTCGCTGAAGACCGGCACGAACGCCGAGGCGAGCGCGAGGTCGGCGGCGAGGGCGCGGACAAGGTTCGGGATCTGGAACGCGACCGTGAACGCGTTGATCGGCCCTTCGACACCGAAGTAGCGCCGGACGACGATCTCGCGGAAGAGGCCGAGGACGCGGGAGAGGCCCGTCGCCGCAGAGAAGATCGCCGTCGACCAGGCGAGGCGGCGCGCGGGCCTGTTCTCCTTCACGCGCGCGAGAATAGGCGAGCAGGCGGAAGCCGCCCGCTGCTAGCCTCTTTCGCGGATGCCGAATATCAACCAGCAGAAACGGCGCGTCCGCAGCGCCGCCCGCCAGCGGGTCGAGAACCTCCGCTACCGCTCGGCCGCGAAGACGTACTTTCGGCGTCTCGAACAGGCGATCGCCGACGGCGACAAGGAGCGGATCGCCACCGAGCACCGCGAGCTCGTCCGCGTCCTCGACCGCGCAGCCGCCAAGCGGGCCCTCCATCCGAACAAGGCTGCGCGCAAGAAGTCGCAGGCCACGAAGCTCGTCTCAGCCGGTAACTAAGCGCGCGCGCCCGAGGGCTCACGCGCGGCCGTGATCTCGACCAGGGCCCGCTCGAGCTCGAGCTCGGCGGAGAGCCGGCTCGCTCCCTTGAGGGCCGCGTCCAGCTGGGCGAGGCGGATGATGGCGGCGTCGAGCTCGTCGCGCGTGTAGTTCTCCGCGTGCGCGAGCGCCTTGCGGGCCGGGTATTCCTTGATGCGCAACCGCTTGGCGATCTCGCGGGCTCCGAGGCCCTGCTCGCCGAAGACCTGCGCCGCCCGAACGCGGCCGGCATGTGACGCGAGCGCGAGGCAGAGAATGAACGGCTCGCGCTGCTCGAGCGCGACCTCGCAGGCGGCCAGAGCGGCACCCACGTCGCGCGCCCCCCACGCGTCGGTAAGCGCCCAAGGCTCCGCACTGTGCGCGGGGACGGCGAGCGACTCGACCTCACGGGCCGAGATCGGCTCTCCCCCCGCCCAGGTCGTGATCTTGTCGATCTCTGAGGAAAGCGTCATGACGTCGTCGCCGGCGATCTCGACGAGACGACGGGCCGCATCGGCCTTTGCGTCGGCTTCGAGGCGCGCGAACTCACCTCGCACCCAGACGGTCGGATCGCGCGGCTTCGGGACGTCGTAGGCCAGGACCTCGCCGTGGCGCGCGACGAGCTTCGCCAGGGCGTCGTCTCGCATCGGCTCCTCCGTAAGGAGAGCGAGCACGGAACCTGCGGCCGGCGAGCCGAGGTACTCGGCTACGGCTTCCACGTCTGCCTTCTTCCAGCGCTCGACACCCTCGACTGCGACGAGATGCCCGCTGCCGAAGAGGCCGAGGGCGTTCAAGGCGGCTACGGTCTCCTCTCCGCTCGTGGCCTCGGCAGCGAGCAGCTCGACGGACTCGGGATCGAACCGCGCCCGGAGCCGCGCAAGCGCGCGGCGCACCTTCGGCCGGTCGCTGCCTGTCAGGAAGTAGACCGGGCGGAGCTCTTCGGCGGCCACGGCGTGAGCATAGTCATCGCTCCTCACGAACCGAGATGCGCCGCCCGTCGGACTCGATCGTGATCCGGCCGTCGTCGTCGGTCCGATAGACCCGTAATCCCGGGAACGCGGCAAGCGCGCCGAGGGTGGACGGCGTCGGGTGCCCGTAGTCGTTGCGCGCGCCCACGGAGACAAGGGCGAGCCGCGGCCGAAGCAGGGCAAGTAACTCCACCAGGCCCGCGTCGGCCGAGCCGTGGTGCGCGACCTTCACGAGCTCGACCGGCGGCGGGCGCAGCGGCAGTGTCACATTCGACTCGGCGTCGGCCGGAAGCAGTGCATCCACCTCGCCGTAGGACGCGAGCAGGACGGTTGCGTGGTCGTTCGGATCGTCGTTGGGTGAGGCTCCCGCCTCCGGCCAGAGCACGCGGAGGCGGAGCCGGCCGAGCGTGAGCGTGCGGCCGGCGCGGGTGACCTCGACGGGGATGCCGCGCCGCCTCGCCTCGGCCAATGCGGGGCCGCCGTACGGGTTCGGGAAGGGCAAGGCGGGTTCGAGGACGAGGTCCACGTGCAGGCGCTCGACGACGTCGCGCGCGCCTCCGATGTTGTCGCGAGACGGATGCGTGAGGACGAGCGCGGCGAGCCGGCGGACGCCCATCCCGAGAAGCTGGCCCGCGACGTCGGCCTCAGGCGGCCCTTGGTCGACGAGAATCGCGCCCTCCGGCACCTCGAGCAGGGTCGCGTCGCCCTGGCCGACGTCGAGAACGGTCATGCGCAGTCCTGTGGGCGGCGGCAGGGCCGTTTCAGGACGGAGAGTCCAGGCCCCAGCGAGGACGGCCACGAGCCCGGCCAGGGCGGCGAGCCTCCGCCCTCGCGGAGGCCGGATGCGGAATACGAGCGCAACGACGCTCGTCACTGCGACAAGCGCGGCTAGCCCAACCCAGGAGGTGAGCTGCGCGTGGGGCAGGCCGCCGAAGAGGCGGGCGCAGGCAGCAAGGTACGCCGCCAGCCAGCCGTTCACCCAGGCGAGCGCGAGAGCCGCCTCCGGAAGGACGGGATCGAGCGCCGCGGCTCCCAGCCCGAGCCCGAGCAGCGGAGCGACGACCGGCGCGGCGGCGGCGTTCGCAGCCACCGAGAAGAGCGGCACCGCGCCGAAGTGGGTCATGAGGATCGGCGCTGTCGCCACGCCGCATGCCACCGAGACAGCGAGGATCGACCGGAGCCCAGCAGGGATCGGGTAGCCGGCCAAGCGCCGCTCGATGGGAGGGACGAGGAGGAAGATCGCCCCCACCGCTCCGAACGAGAGCTGGAAACCCGGCTCGAGGAGCGCGTACGGGGTCCAGGCGAGCAGCACCGCCGCGCCGACGAGCAGGAAGTACCAGCGGTCGCGCGGTCGCGAGGCGAGCCAGGCGAGGGACGCGAGGCCGCCTGCCACGCCTGCGCGCACGACCGACGGCTGCCAGCCGACGGCGACCACGTACGACGCGACCGCTGCGAGCGCGCAGGCTTCGCCCACCCGGCGCGAGAGCCCGAGCAGCCAGGCGAGCGCGATCACGCCTCCGATGACGTACGCGACGTTCTGGCCCGAAACCGCCAAGAGGTGGTAAAGGCCCGAGGCACGGAATCGGTCCCGCAGGCCCGCGTCCAGACCCTCGTCCTCACCGAGGACGATCCCTGCGACGACGGCCTTGCGCTCGCCGGTGAGCCCCGGGGCGAGTGCGCGCGCCAGGGCGGCCCGCAGCCGGTCCGCCAGCCCGGCGGCTCCGCCACGGCGTCCCACGAGCCGGTAGCCATCCGCCCGCAGGACGGCGTGGACGCCCTGCCGACGGAGGTAGCCGGCCTCGTCGAACCCGCCGGCATCGTCGGGTTGGCGCGGAAGCCGAACCGTCGCGATCGTCTCGAGGATGGCGCCCTGCGGCGGAGCGCGGCTCGGCGGCAGCTCGAGCCGCGAGCGCTCGCCGGGCTCGAGCGAGCCGAAGCGCAGGACCTTGACCGGGACCCGCACCGAGAACTCGCTCCTGCGCGCGGGGCCGGTCACCTCGATCCGCGCCCGCCCCGAGTCGCCCGCGTGGCGGGCGAGGACGCTCCGGTCGAGCGCGTCAAGCCTCGTGCTTCCCCACCACCAGCCCGCGAGGAGCAGCGCGGCGGCGAGGATGAGCGCCCGGCGCCGCCGTTCGGTGAGCGCCACGACGGAAAGGAAGGCTGCGGCCGCCGGAACGGCGACGCTCGTTGCGCGCAGCCCGAGGGCGAGCGCAAGCCCGGCGCAGAAGCCGCCGGCGACGAGGTGCGGTGCCGGAATCCGCCTCACAGCTCTACGAGCGGCTTCAGCTGCTCGAGCCGTGCCGGCCCGATGCCGGAGACGGCGTCGAGCTCGTCG
>JBBDMP010000227.1:0-1827 GCA_040878265.1 Gaiellales bacterium
CGGACCGAGGCGGAGGCGTTCGTCGCCGCGTGCCGGTACCCGCCCCAGGGGATCCGCAGCTACGGGCCGGTGCACGGCGCGCTCGGCGCCGGGCGGGAGCACGTCGCGAGGGCGAACGAGATCGTCCTCACCTTCGCGATGATCGAGACGGCGGGAGGGTTCGGGAACCTCGACGAGATCGCCTCGACGCCGGGCCTCAGCGGGCTCTACGTCGGACCGTCGGACCTCAGTCTGGGGTTGGGGCTCGACACGTTCGCCGATCTGGGCGATCCCCGGCTGCTCGAGGCCCTCGATGCGGTCGTGGATGCGGCGAAGCACCACGAGATCGTCTCCGGAGTGCATGCTCCGGCCCCCGAGCGGAGCGCCGCGATGGCCGAACGAGGCTTCCGCTTCGTAACGCCGGCCGTCGATACGAGCCTCATCGTCGATGGCGCGTCGGCATCGATCGAACGGACGCGAACGCTGCTCGGCACCGGCGAGGATGAACGTCGCGACGTCCGGTAAAGCGGACGCCCCCGGATGCCGATTCAGTCATCGTGGGGAGCCCGGTGACCCGTGAGGTGCAGCTCCAGCGTGAGACGTTGTTCAGTGAGCTCACGAGCGCATTCGTCCGTCGCGACTTCGTGACCATGACGGCCGTGCTTCGCGAGGGCGCGGTGCTGGAGTTTCCGGGTTCGTCGAGGCTTTCCGGAACCTACCGAGGGATCGAGGGGATCGAGCGCTACCTCCTGGCCACGAGCGACGTGGTGCGGCCGAACGGCAAGGCGATCGCGTTCACGCACCGGGACCAGGAGATGGTCGCGAGCCACGAGGTCGGGGTCTTCGGCCCGACGAGCGTGGCCGAGATGACGATGCACGTCAGTCTCACCTTCGACGACGACGAGAAGGTGGTCGCCGTCTTCGTGAAGCCAGGCGAGATCGACCTGTTCGATCGCACGATCGAGTCGGCCACCGCCTAGGCGCGGTAGCGGCTCCGGGGATCCCCGTCCGCTTTCCGGCGTCCAGCTGTCGATTTCGTCGCTCCCTGTTCGTCTTCTGTGCGACCATCCCAGAGAAGGAGGCAGCGATGAAGTACATGATGCTGATCCATCAAGGCGACTCCCCCACGCCGCGGTCGCCGGAGGCGTGGGCGACCCTTTCGGAGGACGAGCAGAAGGCGGTGTACACCGACTACCAGGCGATCAACGAGACCCCCGGCGTGACGCCCGGCCTCGGGCTGGACTCCCCCGAGACGGCAACCACCGTTCGGGTGCAGGACGGCAAGACGCTGACCACCGACGGCCCGTTCGTCGAGCTCAAGGAAGCGATCGGCGGCTACCTCGTGTTCGAGGCCGACGACCTCGACGCGGCGATCGAGCTCGCCGCGCGGATCCCGGCGGCCCGCCTGGGCGGCGCGGTCGAGGTGCGTCCGATCGTGGAGTGGTAGCGATCCTCGAACAGACCTTCCGTGACCAGTGGGGACGCGTCCTCGCTGCGCTGATCGGCTACCTCGGCGACTTCGACCTCGCCGAGGAAGCCGCGCAGGAGGCCTTCGCGATCGCCGCGGAGCGATGGCCGCGCGACGGAGTCCCCGCCAACCCGGGCGTCTGGCTGGTCACGACGGCCCGCAACCGAGCCATCGACCGCATCCGCCGCGATCGCACGCTGGCCGCGAAGACCCGCCTGCTCCAGGTGCCCGAGGCAGCGGAGGAACGCGTGAACGAGACGACATTTCCCGACGAGCGGCTCGAGCTCGTCTTCACCTGCTGTCATCCGGCACTCGCCATCGACGCGCAGGTCGCGCTCACCCTGCGGACGCTCGGCGGCTTGACGACCGCCGAGATCGCC
>JBBDMP010000228.1:0-1807 GCA_040878265.1 Gaiellales bacterium
CCAGCCGTCCATCCCGGGCATCATCACGTCGAGGAGAATCGCGTTCGGCTGCTCGTTCTGCGCGAGCTCGATCCCGGTGCGGCCGTCGGCGGCCTCGAGGACGCGCATGCCTTCTGCTTCCAGGTTGACGCGGCAGAGGAGCCGAATGGGCGCCTCGTCGTCGATCACGAGCGTCGTGATCACGACGCGACCGGCTCCGGCTCCTCAACGAGAGCCTCGCCCTTGGCCAGCGGCAGCTCGAAGACGAAGCTCGCGCCTTCGCCTTCCTTCGACTCGACCCAGATGCGGCCGCCCATCGCAGCGAGGAGGCCTCGCGCGAGGAAGAGACCGAGCCCCGTGCCGGGCGTCCCGCCTTGGGTGACACCCTCGGCCCGGTAGAACTTCGTGAAGATCCGCTGCTGGTCCCCGCGCGCGATCCCGATCCCCTCGTCGGCCACTCTGACCTCGACCGAGTCCGTCCGGCGCCGTGCCGAGACGGTGATCCGGCCGCCTTCCGGAGAAAACTTGACGGCGTTGTCGACGAGGTTGAGGAGGATCTGCGCGAGTTTCTCCCGGTCGGCCTGCACGACGAGGTCTCCCCCGTCGGCCTCGAGAGTGAACTTGTGGTCGCCGTTCGTGTGCTCGGCTACGCGCGCAACGACTTCGCTCGCGACCTCGCCCACGTCGGTCGTCCCGAGCGCGAGCCCGAGCGTCCCGGTTTCGAGCCTGGCGACGTTCAGGAGGTCGTCGACGATGTTGATTAGCCGCTCGGACTCGGACGCGATGTAGCCGAGGAAGGTCCGCCGCTCTTCGGCGGCAAAGTCGACATCGGCGCGGAGGAGCGTCTCGGCGAAGCCGTAGATGGACGTGAGCGGCGTGCGCAGCTCGTGCGAGACCGTCGCGACGAAGTCGGACTTCATCTGGTCGACCACACGCTCGCTGGACACGTCGCGGAAGGCGAAGATTCGTCCTGCCACGCCGCCTGCCGGGTCGAGCATGAGTGCTTCGGTGAGGGAGAGCCAGACGTCCTTGTCGCCGCGCTGGATCGAGATCCCGCGCTCGCCCGGAAGATGCTTCCCGTCGCCCGCCAGCTCGCGCTGAAGCACCTCGGGCACGCGCCGGCCGAGCGCTTCGGACACGGGTACGCCGGTGATCTGCTCCGCCATGGCGTTCCAGAGCACGATCATGCCTTCGCGGTCGACCGCGACGATGCCGTCGGCGATGTTGGCCAGGATCGCCTCGCTGCGCTCCTTCTCTTCGGCGACGCGCTGGTAGAGCTCGGCGCTCGAGAGGGCCGAAGAAGCCGTGGCGCCCAGCGCAAGGAGCGCCTGTACCTCGTCGTCCCCCCACGCCCGAGCCGATTCGGAGTAGACGGCGAGAACGCCGTAGAGGCGGCCTCCGTGCGCCAGCATCGGGACGGCGACGCAGGCTGCCATCGCGCTCCCGAGCAGGGGGTCTTCCCGGCGCAGGCGCGGCGTCGCGCCGACCTCCTCGATGACAAGCGGCGCGCGGGATTGGGCGACCACCCCCGCGGCACCGGCGGCCGAGCTCGCGCGGGTCCCGATGAGCCCGCTGGTCCCCGGTCCCCCGGCCGCCCGCACGACGAGCTCGTCCTCTTCGAGGAGCCGCAAGACCGCTGCGTCCGCCTCGAAGAGCGCGGGCGCCTCACGCACGACCGTTTCGAACGCCGATGCCACGTCAAGCTTCATCGCGAGCACGCCGCCGACCTCGGCGAGTCGCTGCGAAAACGCCCGAGCACGCCGCTCGCCTTCGAAGAGCTCGGCCCGCTCGACCGAGCCGCGCGCCGCGCCGCTCAGGTGCCGCGCGA
>JBBDMP010000229.1:0-9789 GCA_040878265.1 Gaiellales bacterium
GCGATCTGCCGGGACTCCGAGGGCAGTCCCTTCGGGCTCGCCCGCCGTTAGCGAGACGCGCTCAGGTGGCAAGTAAAGGCGGAGGGGGAGGGATTCGAACCCTCGATCCGCCTAACGACGGATAACGGTTTTCGAGACCGTTACGAAGTTGCCGATTTGCAGGAACTTTTGTTCCCGTGCGCCAGTTGGTGCGCCAGTCAACAGCCCCTCCTTTTCGGTGGCCGAATGAGGGGCCAGACGCAGACCGGTTCGACAACGGCGCTTCCGGCTACCGAGCACGGAGGAACCGACTAACGCCTGAATAGCCGCCCAAGGCGAACGGCGCCTCGCCTCACACCATGCGCCAATGCGTCTCCGAGCACGGCTGCGGGTATGTCTCGCGTTCGGGCGATGATTCGCCGCTCCTCCGGAAGAATGGCCACGAGATCATCAACCGTGAGCAGCTCGAGCTTTTGATGACCGCTGCCAAATCCCGCCGTACGCACGAAGATCGCCATCGCTTCGGCAACCCCGACCGAGCCGTCATCCCAATCCACGCGAAAGCCTCTTAGAACCTCCAGCAGTTCGGCGCTCAGCCAGTGTGGGGCGACCGCCTCAGAGGCCTGCGCTCTCTGATTGCTCCCGCGCTCCGACCTACCCATCTGTTGCTCTCGAGCGTGCCCCGCACGCGTCGCAGCGGCAATGGGTGCGGGACACCATCCTCGCGCTGTCAGGGCTCCACAAGTCCCCGCTTGATTGCGTAGCGGGTCAGCTCTACCCGATCGCGCATGCCGAGCTTCTCGAGGATATTGGCGCGGTGTCGCTCGACGGTTTTCACGCTGATTACGAGCATCTCGGCGATTTCCTTCGAGGTGTGCGCCTCCGCGATCAGCTTGAGGATCTGCAGCTCGCGCGGCGTCAGGACGTCCGTCGAGTCTTTCCCCTCAGAGGCTCGCACCAGGTGATCGCGGATGAGCGCGGCGACAGCGGCCGGGTACAGGAATGGTTCGCCGCGCATCGTGGCACGACACGCCTCCACGAGATCGCGGTCGGCCGCTGACTTGAGGACGTAGCCAGAGGCTCCGGCTTTTAACGCCTCGAAGAAGTACTGCTCGTTATCGTGCATCGACAGGATGAGGGTTCGCACCTCTGGGCGTCGGCGCGAGATTTCGCCAGCGGCCTGGATTCCCGTCATCCGCGGCATCGTGACGTCGAGAACCGCGAGATGAACGTCATCGCGGAGCGCCCGCTCGACCGCCTCCGCGCCATCTCCGACCTCGGCCACCACTTCGAGGTCGGGCTCGCCGTCGAGCACCAGGCGAAGGCCACGCCGGACGACCGCATGATCGTCGGCAAGGAGAATCCGTGTCTTCAGGGGAACGGGCATCTAGGGCCTCGCCGCAAGGACTCTGAGCCGCACCTCGCCACCGCCGTCGCCCGCCGTTTCGATCGTCAGGTCGCCGCCGACGAGAAGCGCCCGCTCCCGCATTCCCCGGATTCCGCTTCCGGGACGGGCACCGTCGAAGCCCTTGCCGTAATCCCGCACCCGCAGGAGCACGTCGTCCGGTGACGACACGAGCCAGAGGTCGATGCGGGAGCCGCCTGAATGCCGTGCGGCGTTCGTCAGGCTCTCCTGGGCGACGCGGAAGAGGGCGAGCTCCGCTTCTGCGCTCAAGGGCGGTAGGTCGTCGTCTAGGTGCCGATGGACGCTCACCTCCGTGCGCTCGGTGAAGGTCTTTGCGAGCGCGACGAGCGCGGGGACGAGACCGAGATCGTCGAGGGCCTCGGGGCGAAGCTGGCGTGCGATCCTGCGGACGTCGTCGAGGCTCGCCCTCGTCGTCTCCTGGGCTTCGCGGAGCTCGTGCTCCAGGTCGGTGGGGGCCTGCTTCGCCAGTCGACTGAGCTGGAGCATTACCGCCGTCAGCGCCTGACCGATCTCGTCGTGGAGCTCTTGGGCGACGCGCTTCCGCTCGGCCTCCTGCGCCTGGAACGTGTCCCAGCCGCTCTCGTGCCGCTCCAGCTCGAGGCGGTCGAGCATCTGGTTGAAGACCGCTCCGAGCTCGCGCACCTCGGCCGGCCCCGTGAGCTCGAGCCTCTGCCCGGGCCGGAGCAAGTCGACGCGATGCATCAGACCCGTCAGGCGCTCGAGAGGTGCCAGCGAGCGTCGCACGAGCAGGAGATTCACGACCAGGATCGCGGCTAGGCCGGCGATCAGGACGACTGCCTCCGCGAGCGCGATCGGCCAGCTCACGGTCGCCGGCGACAGTGCGAGCGCCGCTGTTCCAAGTGCGAAGACCGCAGCGTTCACAAGAAAGATCCGCCAAGCGAGCGGCCTTGCCTTCTCCTGAGCTCTACGAACGGGCATCACGTCTCCGTCCCTGATCCCTCCTTTTGCTCTTGTATCTTCGCGATGGAAGCCGCCCGCCGCCATCGGTGGGCCCGGCGTCGCGCCGCCGGCGAGCCAACGATCGCCGGCTGGGGCGAGGGAGCTACTGCGGCGGCTGGCGTCGGAACGGCCGCGATTCCTCCTCCTGGCCCGCTTCCACCCCGAGGGGGGTCAGTGAGTCTTTTCCCCGTCCCGAGGTCGCCCTCGCCGACAAGAGCAGCGACGCGAGAACGCCGATCCCCCCGACGGCCATCACGATCACGCCGATCGTGCTTACCTCGACGCCGCTCACGGTCCGGTCGACCCCCCAGAAGAGAACGGCGCCGGCGGCAACAAGAAGGATGCCGAGCACGATGACCATTGCGCACCTCCCTAACTTCGACTGCGTCAACCTTTACGTCCTCGGGCATCGTTCGGCCATCCGTGGCGCCATCCATGCATGGAGGGGGGTTCACCCCACTTCCGCCCGCGGCCTAGTCGCGCCCGATGCCGAGTTGCCTCATGAGCGTCTCGATGAAGTCGACCTGGTCGACCATGCCGACGAAGTGCTCCTCTTCCACGACTGCAAGCGCGCCCCAGGGAGAGTGGAGGAAGCGCTCCGCGATGTGAATCGCGCTGGCCTCGATCTCTACGGTCATCGGCTCGCGCATGTACCGCTCGACCGGGTCGCCGCTTGCCTCCTCGAGCCGCGCAGCCAGTGCATCCGGCTCCTCGCGCAGGAAGGCGGTGTGGTGGAGGTCACCGAGGTAGCCGGGGAAGAGTCCTCGCAGGAGGTCGTCGTCGGTGAAGAGGCCGGCGACGCGGTGCTCGGCATCGAGAACCGCAATGGCCGAGATGCCGGTTCCGAAGAGGGCCCTTGCCGCCTCGAGGAACGTGGCGGTGCTGGGGACAGACGCCCGAACCAGCCTCGTCTCGCGTAGCGGCGACATCGTCTCTAGAGCTGGAAGAGGAGGAGATACACGGTTGCGATCGCCAGGGAGACGAGAGTGACCGGCACGCCGTAGACAAGAAAGCGGCCGAAGGAGATGGGCTGTCCGCTCCGCTCGAGGACGCCCGTGGCGGCAACGTTCGCGGCGGCGGCGATCATAGTCGCATTGCCGCCGAAGCAAGCGCCGAGGGCGAGTGCCCACCAGTTGGCATCGTCGAACTCACCGCCCTCGGCCAGCTGATCGACGACGGGGATCATCGCCGCCGTGAACGGGATGTTGT
The DNA here is from genome assembly GCA_040878265.1 of Gaiellales bacterium. Taxonomy (GTDB): domain Bacteria; phylum Actinomycetota; class Thermoleophilia; order Gaiellales; family Gaiellaceae; genus JBBDMP01. The sequence continues at coordinate 3,575 of JBBDMP010000229.1, forward strand.
CGACGAGCGCCGACCCGCCGGCAGCAACCCAGAGGATGGCCAGCCCCTCGCCTGTGCGGGAGCCGCCGGTCAGGTCGGCGAGGAGGTGGGCGACCTCGGTGACAACCCCGCGCTCTTCGAGCCCGCCGACCATGACGAAGAGCCCGAGGAAGAAGAAGATCGTCGACCACTCCACGCGCTCGAGCGCGTCCTCCACGTCGTCGCCGGCGACGAGAAGGAGGATCGTGGCGCCGCCGAGGGCGACGACCGCGGGCTCGAGGTGGAGGGTCGAGTGGAGAAAGAAGGCGAGGATCGTGCCGAGCAGCACGGCCACCGAGCGCTTGACGTAACGGCTCTCGCGGACGTCGCGGGCCGGGTCGAGCCGCACGATCTCGGCCGCTCGCTCGGGCGAGATGGTGAGTTGCGGCCGGAAAACGAGATAGAGCATCCCGGTGACGAGCACAAGCGTGACCAGGGCGACGGGCGCGAGGTTGACGATGAAGTCGACGAAGGTCAGCTCGGCCACGTGCGACCCGATCATGATGTTCGGCGGGTCGCCGATCAGGGTGGCCGTCCCGCCGATGTTGCTTGCGATCACCTCGACGAGGACGAGCGGGACGGCGGAGATCCCCAGTACGTCCGCGAGCAGGAGCGTGATGGGGACGATCAGGAGGATCGCGGTCAGGTTGTCGAGGAAGGCGGAGAGGAGCCCAGTTGTGCCCGAGAGCAGGAAGACCAGGCGAAGCGTGCTCCCCCCGGAGAGCTGGGCGACCCGTAGCGCGATGTAGGTGAAGATCCCCGTCCGCTCGGTGAGGCCGACGAGGGTCATCATGCCGACGAGGAGGCCGAGCGTCCGCCAGTCGATCGCCTCGATCGCCCGCTCCTCGTCCAGGACTCCGAGAACGACCATCAGGCCGGCACCGACCAGGGCGACCTTCGTCCGGTGCACCCATTCGAGGGCAATCACGGCGAGCGCGATCACGAAGATGGTCGCCGCAAGAGGAGCCACGGTTTTCTCCACCTCCGTCTCGCGCCTTAGACAACGTGCGTCGCCGAAGGCTAGTGAGGAGTCGGCGGGGTCGCCATGGGTGGAGTTGTGTATTGGCGTCCGCGCGCGCCGCTAGCTCCGATTTGTCGCCGAGGCGGGGACGCGCCTCGGCGCGGCCGACGAAACATTGGGTCGTGGCCCGCGCTCGCAATGCATGGTGGCCCCCATTCCGCTCGTAATCCGGCGCCGCCAGGCTTCGAGGACGGCGTACGTGGCCTGGGGGAGCGGACCGGGTTCACGGGTGTGCCCGCTGGATGGATGCCGCTTGAGTCGAGAAGCGAGAGCGAGGTCAGCTGAGGTGATGGTCAGGAGCGAGCGGCGGCTGATCGTGACGGACGCCCCACGCACGGCCGGCGCCAGGTATGGGCAGGCCTAGGCCTGTCGAGCACGAGCATGGAGGTCGCTCTTCAGGTCTTCCTCTTCGTTGGCGGTCTCGCTGTCGCACTCGTTGCCAGCGACCGCGCTGTTGCTTACACGCGGGCGCTCGCCGCCGCGCTCGGAGCTCCTCCCTTCATCGTCGGTGTCGTCCTCGTCTCGATCGGGACCGACCTCCCGGAGCTCGCAAATTCGATCGCCGCTCACGCGGAGGGCGAGGGAGACGTCAACGTCGGGGATTCCGTCGGGTCCACGCTGACCCAGTACACACTCGTCCTCGGCCTCTTTCCGCTTGTCGCCTCGACGATTGCGATCGAGCGGAGGCAGGTCGGGCTCGTGACAATCCTGACCGCGGCGGGCCTCGGACTGACGACGTTCTTCGTCGCCGACGGGTGGCTCGGGCACTGGGAGGGAGCGGCGCTCATCTTGGCCTGGGCCGTCTTCACGGTTGTAGTCGTGAAGGGCCTGCCCGGCCAAGCGGCGGACGAGCCGCCGGCGGTGCGGCATCAGCGCAGACTGGTCCAAGCCGGCGTCGTCCTGGCCGCCCTCGCCATCGTCGGCCTCGGTGCGACCGTCGCCGTCCGGGCCCTCGTGCGCCTCGCCGAGATGGCAGGTGCGCCCGAGTTCCTGCTCGCCTTCTTCGGTGCCTCGATCGGAACTTCGAGTCCCGAGATCGTCGTCGACATCACCGCTCTCCGTCGCGGTGCGCCGGGCATCGCCCTGGGCGATGCGCTAGGGAGCTCGCTCGTCGACGCGACCCTCTCGATCGGCGCCGGTCCGCTCCTCTTCCCCGCCGAGGTCACCCCGCGGCTCGCCATCGCGGGCAGCGTCTATACCCTGGTCGCGGTCGTGGCCGTGGGCACGGTGCTCGGCGTGCGGCGGCGGCACGACCGTGCGAGCGCTCTCGTTCTCCTCGCGCTCTATGCCCTTTCGTACCTCGTGCTTCTACGGGTCGTTTGAACAACCGCACGGCTTCCGCCCTCGTCGTCCATCCGAGGCGCGGTTTCGATCTCGGTCTTCGCGGGACGCGGCGGGAGGCTCGGTGCCAGTGGTTCGCGCCGCCGGAGCCTCCCGCGCGTTGTCGCAGGATCGCTTGCCGTGATTCTTGCGGCAATGGGGGAAGCAACCCAATCGGTTGAAACACCGCACGCACCTGCACGGAGGCAGCTCCCTGACTGACCAGGAACCAGGTAAGCGGAGGGGGAGGGATTCGAACCCTCGATCCGCCTAACGACGGATGACGGCTTTCGAGACCGGACTAAAAGTGCCGCTTTGCAGCGATTTAGTCGCCAGTTCGCCAGTCGATTCGCCAGCGCGGGAGCGCTGGCCAGGTAGATGGAGGGGATAACCTGCCGGCATCCCCCCGCCGGCGGCACCTAGTCGTGCCCATCGCTCCGTAGCATCATCTGCGGGGATGGACGCGGCCACTTCTGCCATCGTCGGCCGTGACGAGGAGCTCTCGCTCGTCGCGGCATTTCTCGAAGCGCCCGCTCAGCTGCCCGCGGCGCTTCTGCTCGAGGGGGAGGCGGGAATCGGCAAGAGCACGGTTTGGCGCCATTGCGTCGAGCTTGCCCGGGGCAACGGTTTCCGGGTCCTTGAGACGCGGCCGTCGGAGAGCGAAACTGCACTGTCGTTCGCGGGACTCGGCGATCTCCTTGGCGAAGCGGCGGACGAAGTCCTTCCAAAGCTGCCGCCGCCGCAGGCGCGCGCTCTGGAGATCGCTCTCCTGCTACGCGACCCGGGCGGCGCCTCGCCAGACCAACGCGGGATCTCGACCGCATTCCTCGGCGCGCTCCGCGTGCTCGCGCGCCGACAATCTCTCCTTGTTGCGGTCGACGACGTCCAGTGGCTCGACGCGCCGTCATTGGCCGTCCTCGAGTACGCCGCCCGGCGTCTGCGCGACGAACCCGTCGCGCTTCTGCTCACGCGCCGGCTCGTCGGCGGCGATGCGCCGCTCACGCTCGAGCGCGCGCTCGGCGAGCGCCTGCGGCGCGTGGCTGTCGGACCTTTGAGCCTCGGTTCGCTGCACCGCCTGCTCCGCGAGCGGCTCGAGGTCACGCTTCCGCGTCCTCTGCTGCGCCGAATCCACGAGCTCTCGGACGGAAACCCGTTTTTCGCGCTCGAGCTCGCGCGTGCTCAAGCGAGCGAGCCGGGAAGTCAGCTGCCGGAGACGCTTGGGACTCTCGTCCGCGATCGGCTGGTAGCGCTCCCGGCCGCGACGCAGTACGCGCTCGCCGTCGCCGCCGCGCTTGCCCAGCCCACGGTCGAGCTGGTCGCTGGCGTCGCCAAAGGAGAGGTCGACGCGCTCGGCGCCGCCGAGGAGGCGCACGTCATCGAGCTCCGAGGCGGCGGTGTCCAGTTCGCGCATCCGCTCCTCGCGTCCGGCGCGTATCTCGGGATGGAGGCTCCCGAGCGGCGAGCGATCCACGCTCGGCTGGCGGAACTCGTGCGGGACCCAGAGGAGGGCGCGCGCCACCTGGCGCTTGCGGCCACCGGACCTGACGCGCAAATCGCCACGGCCCTCGACGCGGCGGCGGGACTCGCCCGCGCGCGTGGTGCGCCGGCAACGGCAGCCGAGTTGCTCGAGCGCGCAGCGGAACTCACTCCTGCCGACGATCCTGTGGCGGCTCGCCATCGGGTGGGAGAGGCCGGCTACTGCCACTTCGAATCGGGAGACAGCCGCCGCGCCCGCGTACTTCTCGAGACGCTGCTCGCGCAAGCTCCGCCCGGTCCGGAGCGGGCACGAGTGTTGACGCGGCTCGCTCGCGTGCGCGCCTACGACGACGACCTGCGGGCGCCGATCGATCTCGGCTTACAGGCGATCGTCGAGGCCGGCGACGACAGAGTCATACGCGCCGAGGGCCACGAGGGCGTGGCGGGGGCTTTCTTCAAGCTGCGTGAACGGTTGGCCGAGGCCGTGTACCACGCCGAGGCAGCCGTCGCTCTCGCACGCGACGTCGGTAACGAGGCGCTGCTGGCCGAGGCCCTCGGGACGCAGCTCGTTTCTGAAGCCATCCTCGGCCGCGAAGCCGCGACAACGACGCTCGAGCAAGCGCTCGCGCACCAGCCGGTCTGCGAGCACATGCGTCTACTCGCGCAGCCGAAGTTCCCGTGCGGAGTCGTCTGGATGTGGCAAGAGGAAGTCGAGCGTGCGCGCACCGCGTTCCGAGAGCTCATCGAGCGCGGCCGCGAGATCGGCGACGAAGGCTCGCTCCCGTATGTTCTCGTACTCCTCGCGCAGGCCGATTGTCTTGCCGGCGACTTCGAGTTTGCCCGCCGCCGTGCAGAAGAGGGCTACGAACTCGCGGAGCAGGCGGGCCAGCGATCGCTCGAGGCGTACTTGCTCGGCGTCCGTGCGCTCGTCGACGCGCATACAGGGCGCGCCGACGTCGCGCGCGAAGCGGGCGAGCGCGCGCTCGTACTCGCGGACAGCATGAGCGCGCGGCCCGCACAGATGTTCGCGGCAGCCGCTCTGGGGCTGCTCGAGCTCTCGCTCGAGCGGCCGGCGGCGACCGTCGAGCGCCTGAGGCCGCTCATCGAGTTCGTGCAGAAGGAAGGGATCGCCGACCCGTGCTGGACACGCTTTGCCGTCGACCTCGTCGAGGCGCTGATCGAGGTTGCGCAGATCGACGAGGCCCAGTCGCTGCTCGAGTGGTACGAGGGGAATGCCGTTCGGTTAGGCAGGAGCGGTGCAATCGCGCAGTCGCTGCGCTGCCGCGGCCTCCTGTCCGCCGCGTTCGGCGACTTCGGCGGCTCCCATGCCGCGCTCGAGAGAGCGCTTGCCGAGCACGAGCGCTCTCGCCTCCCGTTCGACCATGCGCGAACCCTGCTGGCCTTCGGCGGCGCGAAGCGACGGGCGAAGCAGAAAGCGGCCGCTCGGCAGATGCTCGAGCTGGCCCTCGCCGAGTTCGACCGGCTCGGCGCAAAGCTCTACGCCGAGCGGACGCGGGCGGAGCTGGGCCGAATCAGCGGACGCAGTCCCTCGGGCGGTGCGCTGACGCCCACCGAGCAGCGGATCGCGGAACTCGTCGCCGAGGGCCGCTCGAACAAGGAGGTCGCGGCGGCGATGTTCGTAACCGCGAAGACGGTAGAGACGAACCTCTCGCGTATCTACGCAAAGCTCGGCATCCACTCCCGGGCCGAGCTTGCTCGCCGTATTGCCGAGGGGGTCCCGGCGGCCAAACTGTAGGGGTTTCCTGAATTTCATCTTGCGCCGCGCCGTCGTACCGTCGTCGCGATGGCCGATTTTCTCGCAGAGGTTTACACGCCGAGGCTCGACGGGGCAGCGCTGGCGAAGCTCGTCGCGCGACTCGAAGCCGTGGCCGAGACGATGTCAGCGGAGACTCCGGTGACATACCTCCGCTCCATCCACGTGCCGGAGGACGAGACGTGCTTCCACCTCTTCGAGGCTGAGTCGGCCGAAGTCGTCTATGAGACCGGCCGGCGCGCCGGCCTCACGTTCGACAGGGTCGCCGCAGCGGTCGAGCCTGTCACTTCGAAGGGAGGAGCGAGATGAAAAGGGTGATCGTCATTGGCGCGACGCTGGCGGCGCTGGCGGTGCCGGTAGGGAACGCAGCGGCCGAGCCAAACGAGGGTGCCGCGTGCGTCGGCGCGTTCTCATCGTTCTTCGCGCACGACGGGTTTGGAATCCACAGGTCCGACGTCGCGCAGGACTTCGCGCACAACGCGCAGCCTGCAGGCCGCAACGTCTACAGCCACATCGCGCAGTTCCACGGCTCGCTCGACGAGTGCTTCGAGCAGACGTAATCGACAGGTAACGCACGCGGAAACGACGCCGCCGGTATTGCTTGCC
>JBBDMP010000230.1:0-3249 GCA_040878265.1 Gaiellales bacterium
CCCGTGGCCGTTCTCGGTTATCCGGCTCGTGCCTCGCTTGAGCGTGGTCCGCATATGAAAAATCGCCCCGAGGCGACCAAGCAAGGATAACGGACGAGCCGGAAGCTAGGAGAGTTCGCGAACAGTTTCCTCCGCCAGCCACTGAGCGACCGCGAGAAGGCTCTCCGTCTCCTCGTAGACGCGCAGCTGCTCGTCCGCGCCGCTCCCGCGCTCGAGGATCCCCTCGACTTCCTCGAGCGCGCGTGCGCAGCCGAGCTCTGCCGCGGCCGGAGCCGCCCGCTCGACGAGCGCTCGAACGGCGTCAGGCGCGTCCCGCTCGGTGTCGGTGGCGAAGTCGATCAGCTTGGCGCCGAGGCCATACCTCGCTGCCCGCCACTTGTTCTCGGCGATGAGGGTGATCGGCTCGGTCGCAGGGTGGTTGCCCTCGTCGAACTCGGCGGCGAACGTGGCGACGAGGCTCTGGACGAGCGCCGTGATGCCTGCGATCGAGTCGAGTCGGGTCTGCGCGTCGCAGACGCGCACCTCGATCGTGCCGAGCTTCGGGTGAGGCCTCAGGTCCCACCAGATGTACGTGTAGTCCGGGAAGGAGTTCGTCTTGATCCCGCGCTCGACGAGGAGCTCGAACTCCTCGAAGGAGCCGAACGCCGGCGGCAGGCCCGCGCGGGGGAAGGGCTCGAAGACCTTTACGCGCGTGGAGGCGAGCCCCGTAGGCCGCCCCTGCCAGAACGGTGAATTCGCCGAGAGGGCGAGCAGTTCGGGGAGGTACGTCCTCAGACCGTTCGCGCACGCGATCGCCTTGTCCGGCGAGTCGAGCCCGACGTGAATGTGGAGGCCGAAGATCAGCTCCCGCTCGGCGATCCAGCGCATGCTCTCGATCAGGTCCTGGTAACGGGGCCGGTCGGTCACCTCCTGGTGCTCGTAGCGCGAGAAGGGATGGGTGCCGGCCGAAGCGATCACCGCCCCGGTCTCGCCGGCGACGTCTCGCAGTCGCGTGCGCATGCCGCGCAGGTCCTCGACTGCCTCGGACACCGTCCCGGCGACTTCGGTCGCCACCTCGACGACGGACTGAAGGAGCTCCGCTTTGATCTGTTTCTCGGTCGCCTTCCCTTCGAAAGCCAAGAGGATCTCGTCGATGCGGGAGACGAGCTCGTAGCTCTCGCCGTTGAGGATCTGGAACTCCTCCTCGACGCCGAGGCTGAACGGTTCGCTTTTCCCGTAGGCGTGCTCCACGGGGGAGGAGTGTGAGCTAGCGGGCGGCCGGTGCCGCGTGCGCCCGCTCGAGCTCGTGCTCGGCGAGCCGCGTGCCCTCGACCATCCGCACGAGCTTCTCGTACGCCACGTCCCAGCTGCGCGTGCGCAGCCCGCAATCCGGGGTGATGTGGATTCGGCCCGGGTCGCCGAAGACGTCCACCGCGTAGAGGATCCGGTCGCGCACGAGCTCGGCCGGCTCGATCCAGTCGGAGTGGATGTCGAGCACGCCGAGCCCCAGAATCGGCTCGTAGGGCAGATCGCGAAATCTCGAGATCACCTGGTAGCCGGGACGCTTGTCCGCGCCGACCCCGAGCTCGCGGGTGTCGTAGTTCGCGAAGCCGACGGCGTACTGGCGGCAGCCGCTCATGCGCTCGAGCGCCGGGAAGAACAGCTCGTAGTCGGAGAAGCAGAGATGCGTGGAGAAGAGGCAATCGAGCCCGTCCACGCTCGCGTTGAAGCTCTCGACGAAGATGTCGAGCTCGTCAGGCTCAGTCGAAGCGCCGGGCTCGTCGATCTGGATCCAGCCGGCGCCGAGGCCGATCAGCGCCTCGAGGTTCGGCCTGATGAGGTCGCGGGCGATGTCGAGCGCGAACTCACGCCTCGCGCGAAGCTCGTCCTCACGGCGCACGCCGGCGCCGAGGCGGTCCTTCTGCGGGCCGTAGCGCTCGTCGTACGACCACACCGCGAGCGTGTACGCGCCCGTGATCGGGATCTTGAGCTCGGCCTGTGCGACCGACTGGAGAAAGCTGAGCTCGTCGTTGTGGTACGGCTCGCGCAGGGAGATCGGCCCGGTCACGGCCGACTTCGAGTAGTACTTGTTGTCGAAGCTGCGAACCGTCCCGCGCGGCTCGAAGCCGTTCGCGTGCGCGACGGCCCACGCGTACATCTCGGTGCGCTGCTGTTCTCCGTCGTAGACGACGTCGAGGCCGGCTGACTCGAGCAGGCGAAGGGCGTAGCGACTCGACCAGCGGCCGAGCTCCTCCGCGCCCGGCGCCGGCCCGCGGAGCGATTCGACGAGCTCCTCGTGGCCCGCAACCTGGAGCCGCTCGCCCCACTGCCGCGCGTGCTCGACGTCCTCCTCGGCAAGCGGCTGCCCCGCGGACGCCTTCACGAGCCAGGGAGGCTTGGCCAGGGAGCCGACCTCGTGCGTGAGGAGGTGGAGCTTTCCGTCGCTCATGCGGCCTCCTCGAGGGGTGTCTTCGCCGCTCCCAGCCGCGCCAGCTTCTCGCGGGCGATCGGCTCGGAGACGAACTGGAGATCCCCGTTGGGGACCAATGAAAGCCCCGCTGGCTTTCGTTGGAGGAGCCGGCCGGCAAAGTCCGTGAGCTCCTTCGGATCCTCCACCCGCGAGCTCCTGGTGTCGATGAGGCCAGCCAGGATCTCCTTTGGATAATCCTGAGGAACGGCGTCGAGCGGCGTCGCGTAGAAGTCGACGCCGATCGCGGCCACGGGTGCATCTGCGAGCTCCTCGAGGAGGCCCGACGCGTCGCTGAAGGGCAGCCACAGAGCGACAGGGACCGACGTCGGCAGCTCGTTGAGCGCTTCGACGAGCTCCCCCACCCGCTTCTCGCCCGCCAGGAACGGGTCGCTGAGCACCACGAGCGCACAGCCGGCCTCTGCGTAAGCCTCGATCTGCGGAGCGAGCACGTCGGCTGCGAGCGCGCTGGCGCCGACCTCGTCGCCGGCGGCACGGGCGAAGGCGAACGGCGATGGGAGCGTCGCCAACCAGCGTCCCGCGGGCAGGTCCGGCGTGGGGAGCGGCTGCGCCAAACGCGGCTTTCCCTCGACGAGAACGGCCCGGAGGAAGGTGTTCGTGTCGAGGAAGCGCACAATCGGGCGGGCGCTGAGGCCTACTGCGGCCTCCGCGAGCGGACGAAAGAGATCCTGCGCGCGCAGAAGACCGTCGGCCACGAGATCCAGGCCGGCGCTCTCCTGCACGGCTACGAGCTCCGCGCGATCGCGCTCGAACTGCTCGTCGACGGCCTCGGCCGTCGTCCG
>JBBDMP010000230.1:3349-9661 GCA_040878265.1 Gaiellales bacterium
CGAGCTCCGCGCGATCGCGCTCGAACTGCTCGTCGACGGCCTCGGCCGTCGTCCGACCGCGGTCGAGGTCACGGGTCGCCTGGACGAGTGCTTCGGACCGCGCGTAGATACCTGGGACGAACGCTCGCACGAGGGAAGGAGCCTACCTACCCCTTACCGGCGACCGCGATCTTGTTCTCAGCGTGCCGCAGGCGCTGCTCCACGTGCCAGCGATCGGAATCCTTGTCCTCGCCCGAGTCGATCCGCTGGAGCCGTGCGCGGGCTTCCTCCGCCTCGCGGCGCGCCTGCTCGACGTCGATCTCCTCGGCCTTCACGGCGTCGTCCACGAGCGCGATCGCCCGGTCCTGCTGCACCTTGAAGTAGCCCGGCCCCGCGGCGAAGGACTGCCACTCGCCGCCGGTCTTCACGCGGATCTCGCCCGCCTGCAGCATCGCGACGAGCGGCGCGTGCCGCGCAAGGACGCCGATCTCACCGGCCGCGCCCGGGACGATCAGCATCTGCGCCTCACCCTCGTAAGCGGGCCCCTCGGGCGTCACGACCGAGAGGTCGAAGGTCTTCGTGCCGTTCTCGGAGGCCACTGCTAGGCGGCTGCGGGCTCCGGCTCGGGCTCGGGCTCCCGCTCCTCGGCTTCCTCGGGTTCGGGCTCTGCTTCGCGTCGCTCGGGCTCCTCGCCCCCGAGCTCGCGTCCCTTCTCGACGGCCTCCTCGATCGGGCCGGCCATGAAGAACGCGGCCTCGGGCAGATCGTCGTGCTTGCCTTCGATGATCTCCTGGAAGCCCTTGATCGTGTCCTCGAGCTTCACGTACTTGCCCGGGCTGCCGGTGAAAGCCTCGGCGACGAAGAAGGGCTGCGAGAGGAAGCGCTGAATCTTGCGGGCGCGCTGGACGGTGACCTTGTCCTCGTCCGAGAGCTCGTCCATGCCGAGGATCGCGATGATGTCCTGCAGCTCCTTGTAGCGCTGCAGGATCTCCTGGACGCGGGTGGCCGTGTCGTAATGCTCCTGCCCGACGACGTCCGGCTGGAGCGCGCGCGAGAACGAGTCGAGGGGATCGACGGCCGGATAGATGCCCTGTTCCGAGATCGCGCGCGAGAGGACGGTGGTCGCGTCCAGGTGCGCGAACGTGTTCGCCGGCGCGGGGTCGGTGAGGTCGTCCGCCGGCACGTAGATCGCCTGCACAGACGTGATCGAGCCCTTGCGCGTCGAGGTGATCCGCTCCTGGAGCTGGCCCATCTCGGTCGCGAGCGTCGGCTGGTAGCCGACGGCGGAGGGCATCCGGCCGAGCAGCGCCGAGACTTCGGAGCCCGCCTGGACGAACCGGAAGATGTTGTCGATGAAGAGAAGGACGTCCTGGCCCTGCTCCCGGAAGTACTCCGCGACCGTCAGGCCGGAGAGGCCGACGCGAAGGCGCGCCCCGGGTGGCTCGTTCATCTGGCCGAATACGAGTGCCGTCTTCGCGATGACGCCGGATTCCGTCATCTCCAGCCACAGGTCGTTCCCCTCGCGGGAGCGCTCGCCGACCCCTGCAAAGACTGAAAGGCCCTCGTGTTCCTCGGCGATGTTGCGGATGAGCTCCTGAATGAGGACGGTCTTGCCCACCCCTGCGCCGCCGAAGAGGCCGACCTTGCCGCCCTTGACGTAGGGCGCGAGCAGGTCGATGACCTTGATTCCGGTCTCGAAGACCTGCACCGTCGGCTCGAGGTCCTCGAACGACGGCGCGTCGCGGTGAATCGGCCATCGCTCCGCGTCCTTCGGATCATCCTTCTCGTCGATCGCGTCGCCGAGGACGTTGAAGAGGCGACCCAGAGTCACCTCTCCCACCGGGACCGAGATCGGCGCGCCCGTGTCCTCAACGTCGGTGCCGCGGGAAAGGCCGTCGGTCGAGTCCATCGCGACCGCGCGGACGCGGTCGTTACCCAGGTGCTGCTGCACCTCGGCGATGAGTTCCGTGGCTTCGCGGCGGTCTGCAGCAGGAACCTGAATGCGGAGCGCGTTGTAGATCTCCGGCAGATTCCCGTGGAAGACGGCGTCGATCACGACGCCCTTGATCTCGACGATCTTGCCGACGTTGTCGGCGCGCTTGTCCTCGGCCATGAAGCTCCTGAGCCCTCGGGGACTGGACTAAAGCCAGTCTAAATCAGATGCTCGGGGGGACCACCGGGCACCGAGCGGCTCGGGTTCGGCGCCAATCGCCGCAAGCGCGGAAGCTGTCGGAGCTGGGTCAAGTCGCGCGAGAGCAGGCTTACTTGCGCAAACGCGGGCGCCGGTGCCGACGGCGTGGGCCGCTGGAAGCTCGATCCGACGAGCGCCCCCACGCCTGCCGCCATGATGACCGCCGCGATGGCGAGGACGCGGTGCCTCGGGAGCGCGAGACGGCTCGGCCGAGGAAGCTCGAGCACGGTGCTCGGCCGCTCGACCGGTGTCGTGCGGAGCGTCCTCGTGACCGTGCGCAGCCGCGCCTCGAATTCTGCGCACTCAGAGCAGCCGTCGAGATGCCGCTCCAGGAGCTCGCTCTCGAGCTCGGAGAGCTCGCCGTCGGCGCGGAGCGAGGACCACTCGCGCGCCCGCAGACAATGCCCGTTTTCGGGTAGGTCGCCGGCCATATCCACTCTGACGATAGAGAAAAAGAGAGGTTAGAGTTCGTTCCAGAATGGGGCTCGTCGCCGGGGCGCGCTGGGGGGATACGAGGCCAGGACGCAGGGAGCGGTCGTCGTCAAACATGGACGCGTACGCGTTGCGACTGAGGACGCCGCCTCGCGCCACCCAGTGCGATTCCGGCGGCACAGCTCTCATCTTGGAAGGAACTCTTAAGCTGCTGCGTCGGCAGACAAGCGCTCGAGCTTGAGCTTCGCGCGCTCGGCCTTGCGCTCGCGCTGGCGCCTGGGATCCGGCACCGGAACGGCCGTGAATAACGCCTTCGTGTACTCGTCCTTCGGGTGGTAATAGATCTGGTCGGCTTGACCGACCTCCACGAGCTTGCCTTTATTCATGACGGCGATGCGGTCGCTCATGGTGCGAACGACGGCGAGATCGTGCGAGATGAAGAGGTACGTGAGGCCGAAGTCGCGCTGCAGGTCCTTGAGCAGGTTGAGGATCTGAGCCTGGATCGAGACGTCCAGGGCCGAGACGGGCTCGTCGCAGATGATCATCTTGGGGTTCAGTGCGAGCGCTCGAGCGACGCCGATCCGCTGGCGCTGCCCGCCTGAGAACTCATGCGGGTAGCGGTTCGTGAAGTTCGGGTTGAAGCCGACGATGTCGAGCAGCCGCCGCACCGTCTCGTCCCGGCTGCGGCGGGTGCCGATCCCGTGGACTTCGAGGGGCTCCGAAACGATGTTTCCGACGGTCATGCGGGGATCGAGCGAGGAATAGGGGTCTTGGAAGACGATCTGCATCTCCCGGCGCATGCGCCTGAGCTCCTCGCGCGGGAGCTTCGTCAGCTCCTTGCCCATGAACCGGATCGAGCCGCTGGTGGGCTTCATCAGCTGGAGGATGCAGTAGCCGGTCGTCGACTTTCCCGAGCCGGACTCACCGACGAGTCCGAGAGTCTCGCCCTCGGCGATGTCGAAGCTGACACCGTCCACCGCCTTGACCTCGCCGACCGTCCGCTCCCAGAGGATCCCCTTGCGGATGGGGAAGTGCTTCGTCAGGTCGGTAACGCTGAGGAAAGCACCGTCCTTGCCCCCCTTCGTGGCTGTATCGGTGCTCAAGTTAGCGCCTCTTCCCGGTCGCCCGCGCGCTCGCTCGTCGGATGGGCGGAGCGCACCCAGTGGCCGGAGCGGATCTCGCGGAGCTGGGGCGCCTCGCTCGTGCATGAGTCGCCCAGGTGTGCGTACGGGCAGCGCGGCCCGAACCGGCAAGCCTCGGGCGGATCGATCAGGTCCGGCGGCCGTCCCGGAATGGAGACGAGCCTGCCCTCGCGAATCTCGGCCGTGTCGCCCTCGAGCTGGGGCAGCGCGCCGAGCAACGCCTCGGTGTAGGGATGCTCCGGCCTGTCGAAGAGGTCGAGCGCCGTCGCCTGCTCGACGATCTGGCCCGCGTACATGACGGCAATGTTGTCCGCCGTCTCGGCGACGACGCCCATGTCGTGGGTGATGATGATCATGGCCATGTCGTGCTCGCGGCGGAGCTCGTCGAGCAGGTCGAGGATCTGCGCCTGGATGGTGACGTCGAGCGCCGTGGTCGGCTCGTCGGCGATGAGGAGCTTCGGGTTGCAGGCAAGCGCGATGGCGACCATCACGCGCTGGCGCATGCCACCGGAGAAGTGGTGCGGGTAGTCGTCAATCCGCTCGGCGGCGTTCGGGATGCGCACCTCCTCGAGCAGCTCGATCGCCCGCTTGCGCGCGGCGTCCTTCGACATGTCGAGGTGGCGGCGGAGCGTCTCGGTGATCTGCGTCTTGATCTTGATCGTCGGGTTCAGAGACGTCATCGGGTCCTGGAAGATCATCGCGATCTGGTGGCCGCGGACGTCCTCGAGCTGGCGGTCGGACAGGCCGGTCAGGTCGCGCCCGTCGAAGAGCAACTCTCCCTCGACGATCTTGGCCGGCGGCCGGGGAATGAGCCCCATGATCGAGAGGGCGGTCACCGACTTCCCACAGCCCGACTCGCCGACGATGCCGAGCGTCTTGCCCTTCTCCAGGGTGAAGGAGACGCCGTCCACCGCGCGCACGACTCCATCGCGCATGAAGAAGTGGGTCTTGAGGCCCTTGACCTCGAGCAGCGCCACGGAACTCCTCTACGACTCCCGCGTGCGCGGGTCGAGCGCGTCGCGCAGGCCGTCGGCGATGAAGTTGGCGCAGAGGACGAGCGTGGCGATCGCGAGGCTCGGAATGACGAGCATGCTGGGATGGGTCGTGTAGGCGGCCCGTCCGTCCTGCGCCATCGAGCCCCACGACGCCTCGGGTGGGTTGATTCCGAGGCCAATGAAGGAGAGGAACGCCTCGCCGAGGACGATGCCCGGCAGGTCGAGGAAGATGGCGATGATGAGCACGCCGAGCGTGTTCGGCAGGATGTGCCGGAAGAGCGTCCGGTACCAGCGGGCGCCCACCGCTTTCGCGGCGCGGACGTAGTCGTTCTGCTTCAGCGAGATCACCTGCCCACGCACGATCCGGGCGGTCGTGAACCAGCTCGCGATCGTGAGGGCGATGACGAGCGCGAAGAAGCTTTGCTGTCCGATGATCTGGAGGGCGATGATGGCGAAAGGAAGATACGGAAGGCCGTAGAGCGCATCGAGGAAGCGCATCATCGCGTTGTCCAGCTTGCCGCCGACGAAGCCGGAGATGGAGCCGTAGAGGACGCCGATGACGAGGATCGCCAGCGCGGCGGCGAAGCCGATGCCGATCGAGACCTGCCCCCCTGCGGCAGTGCGCGCGAACATGTCGCGGCCGAACTTGTCCGTCCCGAGCGGATGGTCGGCGCTGATCGGCAGGTACGAGTCTGCGAAGTTGACCTTGTTCGGATCGATGTCGCCGAGCGACGTCCAGAGGCCCGGGATCTTCCAGAAGCCCGGGACGATCAGGCAGTAGAGGATCATGGCGATGAAGACGACGCCCGAGACGATCGCCGCCCTGTTGCGCATGTAGCGGTAGAGCGCGTCGCCCCAGAGGCTACGCTGGACGATCGGCTCGCCCGCCGCCGCCTCGCCCGGAACGTCCGCGTGCGCAGCGCCGACCGGGAGTGCAGCTTCGCGTCGATCGACGGCCACGCTAGCTCCTCACATCCCGGGTCCGCGGGTCGAGGAAGCCGTACATGATGTCCACGAAGAGGTTCGCCAGGATCACGACGACCGACGTCAGCACCGTAACGCCCATCACCACGGAGAGATCACGATTGGAGACCGACTGGATGAAGTAGCGGCCGATGCCGGGGATCGAGAAGATGATCTCGATCACGAAGGTCCCGGTGATGATGAGGCCCAGGAGCGGAGCGGTGGCCGTGATCGCCGGGATCATCGAGTTGCGAAGGACATGCAATCCGACGATCCGGCGCCAGCGGAGACCCTTCGCCTTCGCCGTCCGGACGTAGTCCTGCTGCATCGTCTCGAGCATGGAGCCGCGCACGAGCCGCGCGAAGTACGCGAGCGGGAAGAGTCCGAGCGCGAAGACCGGCAGGATCACACGGCTATCGACGGCCCAGAGCTGGGCGATCCCCTCTCCCGAGGGCCACCCGTTCGTGGGCACAAGATCCCACTTCACCGCGCAGTAGTAGATGAGCAGCGTCGCGACGAGAAAATTGGGCAAGGCGAAGCCCACATTTGAGAAGAGCATCGCCCCGTAGTCGAAGATCGAGTTTGGCCGCAACGCGGCCAGCACCCCCAG
>JBBDMP010000231.1:0-9649 GCA_040878265.1 Gaiellales bacterium
TCGAGGCGAGGCGGGAGCGTGCCCGCCTCGGGCACCTCGGCTTCGCCGCCGCGGCGGTCGTTCTGGCGTCAGTGGCGACGTGGCGCTACGGCCTTTCCTGGCTCGACGCCTTCGGCCCGGCCGTGGACAACCTTCAGGGGCAGTCGCGCTACAGCGTCCCCGCCCGACTCGCCGACCTCGGGGTACCGGAGGACGCCGCGGCTGCCCTCCTGGCGGTCTCGTTCGCAGCTGCCTACGCCTGGCTCCTCGTGGAAGCCTGGCGCGGCCGGGCGCGGCTTGCGCTCGCGACCGGTTTGCTGCTCGTGGCGACTCCCTGGCTCCTGCCCTGGTATGCGGTCTGGACCGTTCCGCTCGCCGCGGTCGAGGACGATCCGCCGGCGCGCCTGCTCGCGCTGGCGCTCTGCGCCTACCTCTTGCGGCCTTACATACCCCTATAGCGTTGCGACCGTGGCTGAGCTGATCGCCTTCGAGGAAGCGCAGAGGATCGTGCTCGAGCGGGCGAAACCGCTCGAGGCCGAGCGTGTGCCGATCGAACGCGCAGCGGGCCGAGTCCTTGCCGAGCCCGCCGTCGCGGTCGTCGACCTTCCCCCCTTCCCGAGCTCCGCCATGGACGGGTTCGCCCTCCGGGCCGAGGACACGGGCGGAGCTCCGCTCGAGCTCCCGGTCGTCGAGCAGGTGGCGGCAGGCAGTCCTGCCGGGCGGCCGCTCGCGGCCGGTGAGGCGATGGCGATCTCGACGGGCGGCGCGGTCCCCGAGGGCGCAGACTCGGTGGTGCCGGTCGAGCTCGTCGACGTGCGGGACGGCCTCGCCGGCCTCCGAGAGCCTGTGCCGGAAGGAGCGAACGTGCGCGGGCGCGGAGGCGACGTTCGTGCCGGCGAGACCGTGCTCGAGCCGGGTGTCCGCCTCGGGCCCGCGCAGGTCGGCGCGCTCGCGGCCGCCGGGATCGCGGACGTGCGCTGCGCGAAGCGACCGCGCGTCGGGATCCTCGTCACCGGCTCGGAGCTGCGGCAGCCCGGTGAGGAGCTCGCCGCAGGGCAGATCTACGAGTCGAACGGGCTCCTGCTCGCCACGGCCCTGCAGCTCGCCGGTGCCGTCCCTGCGCAACTCGGCGTCGTCGCCGACGATGCCGCGGAGCTCGAGCGTGCGATGGAACGCGCCCTGCTCGGCTTCGACATGCTCATCACGACGGGCGGCGCCTCCGTCGGCGTCCACGACCTCGTGCGCGAGACACAGAAGAAGCTGCGTGTCGAGGAGCTCTTCTGGGGCGTCGCAATGAAGCCCGGGAAGCCGGTCGCCTTCGGCGTGCGCCGCGATCACCTGGTCTTCAATCTCCCCGGCAACCCCGTCTCGGCCCTGGTCACCTTCGAGGTGCTGGTGCGTCCTGCTGTGGAAGCGCTCCAGGGGATACCGAACCCACGCGCCGCCTACCGCCGCGGCCGGCTCGCCTCTCCAATCCGGCGAAACCAGCGGCGAACCGAGTTCGTCCGGGCCGTCTCTCGTCAAGAACGCGATGAGGTCCTGCTCGAGCCGCTCCCCGGTCAGGAGTCACACATGATCGCCCGGACTGCCCGCGCCGACGTGCTCGTGCTCGTCGAAGCGGGTGAGGGAGAGCTAGCCGCCGGTCACGAGGTCCGTTTCCTCGACCTCCTCTAGTTCGGCCTCCGCAGGCTCGCCGCGGGCCCGCCGCCAGAGCACGAGCTGGCGGATCGTCTCTCGGATCGGCCCCCTGGGCGGCCGCTCCGCGGCGGCAGGGTAGGGCGCGTATCGGCCCACCGCGAGCGCGCCGATCTGCGCCGCAGCCGCGCCCCAGGCCAGGAACGCCAGCGCGAGCGTGACGGGGACGTACCCGACGGCGACGAGGGCGAGGACGTACCAGACAGCGTCGAGGCCGAGCTCGAAGCGGAAGGCGAAGGAGCCGAGCAAGAGGAGCGGCCCGGCGAAGCCGGCCGCGTACAGCGCGAGCCGCGCCGCAACTCCTCCCTGCGAGACGTGCGGGAGCCAGAGCCAGGCGTGCAGCGAGGGCAGCAGAAAGAGCAGCGCGTAGGGGTTGTGGGCGGCGACGACGAGGGCGACTCCCGCGAGAGCGAGCATCGCGGCCAGATGTCCGCCCAGCTCCTCCGGGCGGTCCACCTCTTCGCTCGGCACTAGTCGTGGCCGCGCGACCAGCCAGCCGAGGGCGCTCAGGCCGAGCAGCGCTGCAAGCGCGGCGGCCGGCCAGTCCTGAGCCACGGCGGTGTCGGGCGCAATCGGCCGCGGCTCACCATCCGGCAGGATGCCGACCGCCACGAACAAGGCGAACAGGCCGCCGGCCCACAACCAGACTCCCAGCCGGCTGAGGAAGCTGCGCAGCGCGGGTCTCAGCGCGATGTGGCGCCGGCGGCAGCGGGCGAAGAGATCCACGGTCGCCGCGAGGAAGGGAATCAGCGCGCCGAGCAGGACGAATTGGATCGTCCAGCCCCGGATGAGCCGTGAGCCGATCCAGACGTACGAGTCGGTGCCGCGTGCCACCTCCGCTGCAGCGTCGAGCGATCCGAGCAAGGCCTGGGCGGAGCGGCCGAGGGCGTCGAGCTTTGCCCCTTCGAAGGCGGCCAGCGTGTCGCCGGCCGGACGCGGCGGGCGGGCGCCGCCGGTCGTAAGGGTGACCGCGGGAGTCCCGTGGCCGATGAAGGGGGCCTGCTCGTACAGGCTGAACGGGAACGCCAGGTCGACGAACTGTCCGACTGGGCCAGGCCGCGTCGGCAGCACCTCAGCTTCCGCGAGCACGCTCTGCTCGGCAGTGGCGACGAGCGCGGAGGCCGGAGAGCGCGAGGTGTCGCCGGCGAACTCGAGCCGCGGCGGACCACTGCCCGCGAGCGCATCGAGGTTGATGACGGCGATGACCCGGTCCGCGAAGCGCTCGTCACGCGCGAACTCAGCGGCGCCGAGGCCTCCGTAGGCCCCTCCGTCGGTGGAGAGGAACACGAGCGTGTGGGAGACGGACGCGGTGCCGACATTCCGCGCCAGCTCGAGGAGTGCGCCCGTGCCCGAGGCGTTGTCGTTCGCGCCCGGGAAGTCGCCGTAGTTGTCCCGATGCGCCATGATCACGATCGTCTGCTGCGAGCGGATGATCCCTTCTCCGCGTGGCGGCGGCACAGCGACAAGGTTCACGAGCGTTTGCCGCCCGCGACCGGGAATCTCCGCTGAGAACTCCTGCCGCTCGACCGCGACGCCGTAATCCTGCAGCCGCTCGGCGACCCAGTTCGCGGCGTTGTCCGCACCCTGGCTTCCGGGTGAGCGGTCGGGGAAGCGCCGCGCAAACTCGGTCGCGAACTGCACGGCTGTCGTCCGGTCGAAGGAGGGTGGCAGCCGCGGCTGCTGCAGAGCAACCGGCCGCCCCACGCTGAACGCGGCGACGAGAAGCGGGACGAGCACGGCGAGCCACGCCGCCCGGTAGATGCGGGTGGAGACGGGCCGCTCGAGAGACCCGGGCCGTGGTCGTCGGCGTGGCGGGGGCTCCACCATGAGCCGGCCCCAGTGTAGTGCGGCCATGGGCCATGCCTATCCTTGGTCTCGAAATGGCCGATAGCGGAACGATCCTGCTCGTCGAGGACGAGGAGTCCGTGCAGAAGCTCCTTGCCTTCCCGCTGGAGCGGGACGGCTTCAAGGTGCTTCAGGCCCGCGACGGGGAAGAGGCGATCGACCTCTTCGAGCGCAACGACGTCGATCTCGTCGTCCTCGACCTGATGCTGCCGAAGGTGGACGGGCTCGAGGTCTGCCGCCGGCTTCGGGCCGGGAGCGCCGTCCCGATCATCATGCTCACCGCCCGCGACGACGAGCTCGACAAGGTGCTCGGCCTCGAGCTGGGCGCGGATGACTACATCACGAAGCCGTTCTCGATTCGCGAGTTCAGGAGCCGCGTGCGGGCGCTTCTCCGTCGGGCTCAACTCGGGGCTACTGCGGGCCCGACGGACGTGATCGAGGTCGACGGCGTGCGCATCGACCTCGCGCGCCGGGCGGTCTCGGTAGGCGGGGAGCCCGTGCAGCTAACGTATCTCGAGTTCGAGCTCCTGCGCATCCTTGCGGCCCAGCCCGGGAGGGTGCACACGCGCCAGATGCTGCTAGAGACGCTCTGGGGCGGCGCGGCGTACCGGGATCCGCGCACGATCGACGTGCACGTCCGCCACCTGCGGGAGAAGATCGAGCGCGATCCCAGCGAGCCCGAGTACCTCTTCACGGTCCGTGGCGTCGGCTACCGCTTCAGGGATCGCTCGTGAACGGCCCCAGCCTCCGCCTCAGCTTCAAGCTCGGGCTCATCCTCTTCGGCCTCGTCGCGGGCGCGCTCGCCCTCGTCTATCTCGCGGTTGTCCCGATGCTCGAGTCGCGGCTCGTGGACGGCAAGATCCGCGAGCTCGAGCGCGCGGCGGTGTCGGTCGAGCGCCCGGTGGAGGTGGGAAACCCCTTCAACTATGACGCCGTCGCCAACGCCTACGAGGAGGTCACGGGAGCCCGAGTCGTGATCCTCGAGCAAATCGACGAGGGCACGCTGATCGTGCATGCGGATTCGCGGGGCCTGCGATCTAGGGAGGTGGAAAAGGACCCACTCGCCCTGGAAGCGGCAGCGAGCGGGCAGGCCTCGGGACGGGTGAGTCGGGGAGGCGAGGAGTTTGCAGAAGCAGCGAGGCGAGTCGGGGAGACAACGAGGATCGTTCTCCTGGCGTCGCCGCTGCGCGACGCGCTCGCGACCGTCGAAAACGTGCAGCGTGCGCTCCTCCTCGCCGGGCTGTTCGCACTCGTGGTCTCCTGGCTCGCCGGCTACTTGCTCGCCCGGAGGCACGCCGACCGCATCCGCCGCCTGGAGGCGGCCGCAAAGCGCATCGCGGCCGGGAACTTCGACGCGCCGGTAACCGACCGCGGCGGCGACGAGGTCGGCCAGCTGGCACGGGCCTTCGACGAGATGCGGTTGCGGCTCGCCCATCTCGACCACGCGCGGAAGGAGTTCATCGCGAACGCCTCGCACGAGCTGCGGACGCCGATCTTCTCGCTCGGGGGCTTCCTCGAGCTTCTCCGCGATGAGGAGCTCGACGAGCGTGAGCGGGGCGAGTTCGTCGGCGAGATGGCGGGCCAGGTCGAGCGGCTGAAGCGCCTGGCGACCGATCTGCTCGACCTTTCACGCCTGGACGCCGGACAGCTCGCGGTCGAGCGGAGCGAGCTCGATCTGGCGCAGACCGCGCGCACCGTCGCCGAGGAGTTCCGCGTGGTCGCCGAGGCGGGCGGCCACGCGCTGCGCGTGACGGGCGACAGCGCAGTTCCGGCGGTCGGGGACGAGCAGCGAGTGCTGCAGATCGCTCGCATCCTGGTGGAGAACGCCCTGCGCCACACTCCGGCGGGAACTCCGGTCGAAGTGAGCGCCGCACTCCGCAAGGGCCGCGCCGCCCTGTCGGTTCGCGACGAAGGCCCCGGAATCCCGGTGGAGGCGCAGAAGCACCTGTTCGACCGCTTCTACCGGGCCGACGGAGGCAAGGCGTCGGGCAGCGGGCTCGGCCTCGCGATCGCCTGGGAGCTTGCAGCCCGCATGGAAGGGGCGATCGAGCTCCATTCGGAGCCCGGCGAGACGCAGTTTGCCCTCGAGCTGCCCACTGGAGCTGTGGCCGAAAAAGCCATTCCACGGGAAAACGGCATCCGGACCGCCACGTCCTAAACGGCTAACTACCATGAGGCGATGCGCCCGGGTGCCGTCGCCGCGCTCGCCGTCGTCTGCGCCCTTCTGGGCGGCAGCGCGGCTCTGCTCGCCGGGCGGGCAACCGGGTGGCTGGACGAGGGCGGCTCCGACACCGTTTTCGTCCGGGAGACGGCGGAACCGACCGACGGTGCCGTCCCGGTCGACAGCGATGCGGCCAATCCGCTGCCCGGGATCTCGTTCAACCCGGCCCGCATCTACCGCGAAAGGGCCGACGGGGTGGTCACGATCATCGCGCTCTTCGGCGGAGCGGCTTCGCAGGGCTCCGGCTTCGTGGTTTCCAAAGAGGGCTACGTCTTGACGAACTCGCACGTGATCACGACGGCCGGAGAGGGCTCGCCGGCCGACGAGGCGGACGCGGCCGGGACAGTCTTCGTCGAGTTTCGCGACGGCGACCGGATCAGAGCCAGGGTCGTCGGCTGGGACGTCTACGACGACGTCGGGCTCCTCAAGGTCGATCCGGCCGAGCATGAGCTCGACCCGGTGCCGCTGGGGAACTCGAGCCGGGTCGTAGTGGGCGAGCCGGTGGCGGCGATCGGGAGCCCGTTCGGTCGGGTGAGCTCCCTCAGCGTCGGCGTCGTCGCGGCGACGGAGCGCGCGATCGAGTCCCTGACCTCCGATTACAACCTCGTCGACGCGATCCAGACCGACGCACCGATCAATCGGGGCAACTCGGGTGGGCCGATGTTCGACGCGCGCGGCTTTGTGATCGGGATCAACGCTCAGATTCGCAGCGAGTCGGGGACGGCGGAAGGCGTCGGGTTCGCGATCCCCATCAACTCGGCCAAGCGTTCGATGGAGCAGCTGATCCAGACGGGACGTGTCCGCTACGCGTGGGTGGGCGTCTCGACGCAGTCCGTCACTCCGAGCCTCGCCGACCGTTTCGGCCTCGCTGTGCAGCATGGGGCGGCGGTCCAAGAGGTCGTCACCGGTAGCCCGGCCGAGGAGGCGGGGCTCCGAGGGGGCGGGGAACAGGAAGCTTTCGCCGGCATTCCCTTCCGGCCCGGCGGTGACGTGATCGTCTCGATCGCGGGCAGGCAAATCCAGGACGCCGAGGACCTCGTGCGGGCGATCAGCGAGCGCTTCCTTCCCGGCGAGCGGGTGCGAATCGGTGTCGTCCGGGGCGAGCGCCGCCTGTCGGTGGAGATCCGGCTCGCCGAGCGGCCGGCCACTCCGGGCAGCGACCGCTAGCAGGGCTACAGTGGCCGCATGGCGGTGCGGCCGACCGAGGACCTGATTCTCCTCGGCGACAACCTCGAGCTCCTGCCGCGGTTCGCGGACGAGAGTTTCCGGCTCGTCTACCTCGATCCGCCCTTCAACACGGGACGGGAGCAGCGACGGCGGACGATCGCCACCGTGGCCGACGAAAGCGGCGACCGGGTCGGCTTTCAGGGCAAGCGCTATTCGACGACGCTCCTGTCCGAGTCGTCGTTTCGGGACGCATTCGACGACTACCTCGCCTTCGTCGAGCCTCGGCTGCGCGAGGCTCGACGCCTCCTCGACGCGGAGGGGACGCTCTACTTCCACATCGACTACCGGGAGGCGCACTACTGCAAGCTCCTCCTCGACGAGCTCTTCGGCCGCGCCTGCTTCCTGAACGAGATCATCTGGGCGTATGACTACGGGGCTCGTCCGCGCCGGCGCTGGCCCGCGAAGCACGACACGATCCTCGTGTACGTCAAGGATCCACGCCGTTACCACTTCGACGCCGAGGCGGTGGAGCGCGAGCCGTACATGGCGCCCGGGCTCGTCACCGCTGAGAAGGCGGCACGAGGCAAGCTGCCGACCGACGTGTGGTGGCACACGATCGTGTCCCCGACGGGGGCCGAGAAGACGGGCTACCCGACCCAGAAGCCCGAGGGGATCGTCCGGCGAATGGTCCAGGCCTCGACCGAGCCTGGCGACTGGTGCCTCGACTTCTTCGCCGGCTCGGGGACGCTGGGGGCGGCGGCGGCGAGTCTCGGCAGGCACTTTGTGCTGATCGACTCGAACCCTGAGGCAGTCGCTGTGGCGCGGAAGCGCCTGGGGATTGACCGCTCGCCGATCGGGGAAGGAAACGTGGCAGAGGGGGTCAACTCGTTAAACAGGATCCGGTAGGTTCACGAAGGTTTAGGGGGACCTTCCACGGGGAAACATTCAGGAATGCGGCCCGACACAACCAACGGCAACGGCAGCGGCACCGTCGCGCTGACGATCCCTGCTCGGCCTGAG
Organism: Gaiellales bacterium; assembly: GCA_040878265.1. Classification (GTDB taxonomy): domain Bacteria; phylum Actinomycetota; class Thermoleophilia; order Gaiellales; family Gaiellaceae; genus JBBDMP01. The sequence continues at coordinate 7,928 of JBBDMP010000231.1, forward strand.
TTCATCGCCCTCGGCCGGCTTGCCCTCACGGGTCTCGCGCGCACACGAGCGCTTCCCCAGGAGCTTCTCGCCGACATGAAGCTCGCTCTCACCGAGGCATGCTCGAACTCCGTGCGCCATGCGTACGATCAGGGCCACGAGGGCCAGGTGGCGATTCGCTACGAGCTGGGTGAGGACAGGCTCGTCGTCGAGGTGCAAGACGAAGGGGGTGGGTTCGACCCCGAGGTGCTCGCGGCCGCGAACGCCGAGCTCGATGAGGGCGGCCTCGGCATCGCGATCATCCGCGCGGTCACCGACGAGTTCGAGATCGGCCGGGGACCCGGCGGCCAGGGCTCTCGGCTCCGGTTCGTCAAGTACCTCGGGTAGCGGGCCGATATTCTCCGCCGCTCGTGCGGCTTCAGACGGTCAACGTGGGGCACAAGCCCCTGGGCGACTACGTCACGATCGCGAACCGCGGTCTCATGGAGCAGATTCGCGCGCTCGCCGAGCCGCTCGCCGGCAAGCGCGTCCTGCATCTCTCAGCCACCGCATTCGGCGGTGGCGTGGCGGAGATCCTCTATGCGCTCGTCCCGCTCATGCGCGATGCCGGCCTCGAGGCCGAATGGCGCGTGATCTACGGCGAGAACGAGTTCTTCGACGTCACGAAGGCGATCCACAACGCGCTGCAGGGGAGTCCGCAGGGGCTCGACGAGAAGCAGCGCGAGATCTTCCGCAAATACAACCTTCTGAACGGCGAGGCGCTCGAGGACGAATTCGACTACGTCATCGTCCACGACCCGCAGCCGGCAGGCATCGTCGAGCATGCGCGTGCCGCAGGCGACCACTGGATCTGGCGCTGCCACATCGATCTCTCCGAACCGAACGCCGAGGTGCTCGAGTTCCTGCGTCCGTGGATCGCGGCGCATGACGCGGCTATCTTCCACCGGAAGGCTTACGTTCCGCGGGTCGAGGGTCTGCCGCCGGCGTACATCTGGCCGCCGGCCATCGACCCGCTCAACCCGAAGAACATGGCCCTCTCGCCCGAGGACGCCGCCTACATCGTCGACCAGTTCGGGATCGACGTTGAGCGGCCTCTCGTCTCGCAGATCTCACGGTTCGACCCGTGGAAGGATCCGGTGGGGGTGATCGCCGCCTGGCGGCTCATGCGTAATCGCCATCCGCGCGCGCAGCTCGCTCTTGTCGGCTCCATGGCTCACGACGACCCCGAGGGCTGGGAGTACTACAACCAGACGGTCGAAGCGGCGGAAGGCGATCCCGACATCTTCATCCTCTCGAACCTGAACAACGTCGGCTCGGTCGAGGTGAACGCCTTCCAGGTGCACTCGTCGGTGTGCGTGCAGAAGTCGATCCGCGAGGGATTCGGCCTGACGGTCACGGAAGCGCTCTGGAAGGCCAAGCCCGTGGTCGCCGGCCGCGTCGGGGGCATCGTCGACCAGATCGAGAATGGCGAGACCGGCTTCCTCGTCGAGTCGATCGAAGAGTGCGCCGAGGCATGCGCTGCGGTCTTGGACGACCCCGCCCATGCCCGGACAATGGCCCTCAAGGGCAAGGAGTACGTGCGCGGGCACTTCCTCATGCCTCGGCTTCTCCGCGACTGGCTGGCGCTCTTCAACCGCCTGGCCGGGAACGAGACCGGCGACGTCGGGCTGGTCACAACCGGCGCGGCGTAGAGTTTTCGTTATCTGCTGAGCTGAGCGTCTAGACGTTCGCTGCCGGGTACGG
>JBBDMP010000232.1:0-9443 GCA_040878265.1 Gaiellales bacterium
CCATCGTGGCGCGGTCGCTCGAGGAGCCGATCCGCCAGCTCGCCGACAACGCGGGCCTGGAGGGCTCGGTCGTCGTCGACACGATCCACCGCGGTACGAAGGGTCACGGCCTGAACGTCGAGACGGGCGTGTACGAGGACCTGGTCAAGGCCGGGATCATCGACCCGACGATGGTCACGCGTTCGGCGCTGCAGAATGCCGCGTCGATCGCGAAGAACATCCTCACCACCGAGGCCGTTGTCGCTGAGGCACCGGAGAAGCAGATGGCCGGCGCCCCTATGGGCGGCGGCATGCCCGACATGATGTAAGGAGCATGGGGGAAACCATGTTTCCCCCATGAGCCCCCTTCTTCAGAAGGGATGCACAGCGAAGAGGCCGGCTCAGCCGGCCTCTTCGCTTTTCAAGCTTGCGCTACGGGGTGACGACCGTCCCGTAGATGTCGGTGTTGCCGAAGGCGAACTCGGTGCCCTGTGGACAGTCGATGTTCGGCCTCGGAACCGGATTCGGAGTCGTGCCGTCCGCGAGCCCCTGCCGGTAGGCGTCGATCGCCGGGCAGTCCGCCGCGTGCCGGACGTCGTTCCACACCGCGAGGGCGTGGTCGTTCGTCGCCGCCACGTAGTTGTAGTCGCCGAGGAACTCGAAGGCGAGGCCGTTCGCGCTCGATCCCCGAGCGTCACCCGTGCCCGCCGCTCCACCGCGGTAGCGGTCGCTGAAGGCGCCGAGTGCCGTGCCGGCCAGCGGCGCGTAGCGGACTACTCCCTCCATGTTGCGCGCCGGTGCGAGCGCGGAAGGCTGCCACGGCTGCAGGAAGTTCATGTACGTGAGATAGACGTCCGATCCGTCTGGCGAGATCCCGACGGCCGGGAAATCGGGCCGGTCGGCCCCCGGAGCTGCGTTCACCGGCCCGGTCCAGTGGACGCCCTTGTCGTCCGAGACCTGAACGAGCGCCTGCTCGTTCGGCCCCGGCGCCGTCGTGCTGGGCGTCGGACCGTCGCACCACGTAAGCACGATCGTGTCGGGACCGTTCCCTTCGGGCGCTCCGTTCGCGATGTCGACCGACGGGAAGCTGTTCGTGCGCGCCCCTGCGATCCCGTCGAAGGTGAAGCGCCCCTGCACCCGGTCGAAGCGACCGCAGTCCTGCACATCTGCGACCTTGAACAGCCGCTCGAACGTCCGGCCACCGTCGAACGAGCGGGCGAGCAACTGTGCCGCGTCGAAGAACGGTGGATTCGTCTTCCTCTTCGCCGCGCTGTTGAAGAACGCGTAGACGACGCCGTCGCTGTCGGTCCTTACTGTGCAGCCTTGCCGTCCCTGGCCGAGCCTCGTGTTGGCGGCCGGGGTGATCTGCCGCTGCTCCCACGTCTCTCCCCCGTCGGTCGAGCGGACGACGACGATCGGCTCGGGCGCGCCACCGACGCTGCGGAAGACGGTGTAGCAGACGTAGACGTTGCCGAAGAACGCGCTCGACTCAGCGTTGTCCGCCCAGATGAACTCCTTGTCGGAGAAGGTTGCCGAGCTCTGCTTCGACGCGATCACGGGCTCCAGCCACGCCGTCTTGTCTCCGGCGACCGCGTCGGCGAATCGGTCGGTGCGCGAGACGCCGATTGCTTCGAACCCCTTGAACTCGCCGCCTCGCGCGGACCGGAAGTTCCCGGTCAGGTTCGCGAAATAGAGGCGGGTGCCGTTCGCGTACGTGAAGCCGCCGCTTCCGTCGGGCTTGGGACCGAAGGCGACCGCCGGATCCCCGTCCGACACGAGGCCGTTCTCGAAGTACCAGGGCAGCGTGCCGATCGGGCCGCCCTCGTCGGGATCACAGCCTGGATCGGGGCCGGGCGCGCCGACACAGCTTCCGGGCGGACTCTCTCCAACCCGGGCCGAGTAGCCGGTATAGGTCGGCTGCATGAAGCTGCCGCCGCCGTTGAGTGAGCCCTGGAACCCCGTGACGCCGACACCGTCCGTGAACGGACACGTCGTGTCGTCGCCGGCGTTGCAGAACTCGAGGTCGATGTTGTCGTTCGCCCCTGTGGCCACGAACATCGGGTTCGTCGGGTCGATCGCCACGGCGGGCTCGTTCTGCTTGTTCTGCGAGAAGAATGCGTCGTTGCTCCCCGTCGTCACCTCGACGCCGGGGCCGTGAGTCGCGAGCGCGCCGGGCGCGGCAAACGTCAGTCCCACCGCGAACGCGAGAACACCGGTCACGCGCGCGAAGACGCGCACCGGCTTTCGGAGACGTTTCATGTGCTCCCCCCTTTCGTCCCGCTGGACCGCCCGACTATAGGCGCGACCTCGGGATCCCGCAAGGAGACTCTTGGCGGCTCAGGTTCAGGCTAGTGCAGCGTGCAGGGATCGTCCGGATCGTTGGCGACGAGGGAGTCGCCGAGCGAGTTCATCGCGTCTTCGTGAGCGACGTGGTCCGGATTGCCCGGATCGTAGGGCGGCAAGCCGGCACCTTCCCAGTAGGCGTCGGGCGTGACGCCGGGGCCGATAACCGTTGCACGGTACTGGGCGCCTTGCCCCTTCGGGCGAATGCGCCCGTCGTAGCCCTTGTGCTTCCAGAAGCCGTAACAGAAGTTTCCGTTGGGGCGGTGCGTGAGGAAGGAGTTCTCGCGCTTCCAGCCGTTCCCGTATGCGGAGTTGAACGTGTCCAGGTACACGTTGCGGCCGTAGCTGTCGGTCGGAACCCCGGTGTTCGTGTTGCCGAAGCCGTGCACGGGCACGCCCTGGTACGTGAGGCGCCCGTAGAGGTGGTGTGCCGCGCCCTGGCCGATCCAGTCCGTCCAGAGCTCGAGCTTGGGCGGCTCGCCGGTCCAGTGGGAGAGCCGGAGCTCCCACGCGCGGCGCAGCGGGCTCCATGGCTTGTAGCCGTAGTTGGGCAGCAGGCGCTGCCACTTCTGGAGGGCCCAGTAGGAACCGTCGGGGGCTTTGCGAGCCATGACGAACCAGGCGAGCGCCGGGCCATCGTACGGTTGGGAAGCGTCGCGGAAGCGGCGCCAGTAGTTCGGGCCGAAGCTCCGCAGGCCGCCCGAGTAGTCGAGGCGGAAGCCGATCTGCTTCACCGACGCCGTCGGATGCCTGGCGTTGACAGCGCCCCACGCGAGCACCTTGCGGAACCCGTTCGGGTCGCGCCAGGTCACGAGGGCGACGCCTTTGGCGTTGATCTCCAGGCTGACGGCGCGGGCGTCCCGTCCGATCACTTCGGAGGCGCCAGCCGACGCGGGCCCGAGAAGGGCTCCGAGGATGACCGCCGCAGTGATTACAACCCGCCGTGCATGCACGATTCATGCATCGGCACGGCGACGGGCCCAGCTTGTTACCCCTTTTGAGGGACGGGTGCTAGGCGCGCCTACACTGAGTGGCGTGGTAAGCGCGATTCCGCCTCTGCACCTCGCCCACCGCCCGCGTGCCTTCGTCGGCGTTCGGGGCCCCGATTCGGAGGATTACCTCCAGCGGATGGTCTCCAACGACGTCGCCGCGCTCGCCCCGGGCGAGTCCTGCGAGGCCCTCCTGCTCACGGCAAAGGCGCGCGTGATCGCGCCGATGCGGGTGCTCCGGCGCGCCCCGGAGGAGTTCCTCCTCCTCACTGAGCCGGAGCTGGGTGAGCGCCTGCGCGACGAGCTGGTCCGCATGCGGTTCGCCGCGAAGGTGCAGGTCGAGCTCGAGGAGCACAGCTCCTACCTCCTGCTCGGGTCCGCGGAGGGCGGGGTTCCGAACGAGGACTACGGCGTACCGGCTGTCGAGGTGCTTGACGAGCAGCCTCGCGAGGATCTCCCCTTCCTAGGGGAGGAGGAGCTCGAGCGGCTGCGGATCGAGGCGGGGACGCCGCGCTTCGGCCGCGAGATCGACGACCGGGTGCTCCCCGCGGAGGCCGGGCTCGTCGAGCGCGCCGTCAGCTTCACAAAGGGCTGTTTCCCGGGGCAGGAGCCGATCGCCCGGCTGCAGTATCGGGGCCACTCCAACCGGGGACTCCGTGTGCTCGCGCTCGAGACGACCGAGCTTCCGGTTCCCGACTCCGAGATCTTCCACGAGAGCAAGGGCGTCGGGCGCGTGACGAGCTCCGCCGCCGCAGACGGCCGGGTCGTGGCACTTGGCTACGTGCGCGCGGAGGTCCCTGCCGACGCCGAGCTCGAGATCGGCCGGGCCAAAGCCCGCTCGCTACACTTGTCCCCCGGGCGCCCGTAGCTCAGGGGATAGAGCGCTGCCCTGCGGAGGCAGAGGTCGCATGTTCGAATCATGCCGGGCGCATCCTCGTGCGCATCTGCTCCCTCGTCCCCGCGGCGACCGAGGCGCTCTTCGCCATCGGTCTCGGCGACCGGGTCGTGGGCGTCACCCATGAGTGCGACTGGCCGCCGGAAGCGGCCACGCGACCCACGGTGACCGCCTCGGCTCTCGACCTGTCGGACCTGACGAGCGCGGAGATCGACGGCGCGGTCTCGGCGTCCGTGCTCGACGGCAGGCCGCTCTACGCGATCGACGAAGCGGTCTGGGGCGAGATCGACCCCGACATCGTCGTCACGCAGGAGCTCTGTGCTGTCTGCGCGGTCTCACGCGACGAGGTCGCCGGCGTGGTCACGGCGAGAGGGGTCGATACGGACCTGCTCGACTTCTCCCCCGCCACGCTGAACGAGGTCCTCACGTCCATTGTCGCCCTCGGAGTACGGCTTGGCGCCGACGGTGCAGCCGACGAGCTCACGGCCGGAATGCGCAGCCGGATCGAGCGAGTGCGTGCGGCGCTGGCCGAGGTCGAGACCTCCCCGCGGGTGTTCTTCTGCGAGTGGCTCGAGCCGCCTTACGTCGGCGGGCACTGGGTTCCGGACATGATCGCCCTGGCCGGCGGCACGGACGTCGCCGGCATGGCCGGGGAGCCCTCTTTCAAGGTTCGCTGGGAGGACGTCGCGGCGCGCGAGCCGGACGCCGTCGTCATCGCCCCCTGCGGCTTCGACCTCGACCGCACGCTGGAGGAAGTCATCCCGCTCGAGCTCTCAGCCCATCTGCTGGGTACGCCGGCCCGCCAGGAGAGCCGCGTTTTTGCGGTCGACGGCAGCGCGTACTTCTCGCGCGCCGGCCCGCGGCTGGCCGACGGCATCGATCTCCTCGCGTTCCTCTTGCACCCCGAGGCGTACAGCGACCCGGGTCTTCCCTGGAGCCGCGTCCGGCTCTAAGCGTCCACGGCGACCCAGACTTCGCCGTCGCGGAGCTCACCCGCGTAGCGGCGTACCGGCTCGTCTCCGTGCAGGCAAGCGCCGGTCTCGAGGTCGAAGCGCCACCCGTGGTAGGCGCAGGTCAGCGTCGGCCCGAGCACCTCGCCCTCGACGAGCGGGTTGCCCTCGTGCGGGCACTCGTTGTCGACCGCGTGGACGACCCCGTCCACGACGAAGATCGCGATCTCGCGTCCCTGGACTTCGGCGAGCGCACGTCCCTCGGCGTCGAGGGCGGACACCGGAAGCCTGAGCCACTCCACGCCGCCTACAGTACCCCGCCGATGCCGCTGTACTTGCGCGAGGCGGACGTCGAGCGGCTGCTCACCGCCGAGGACGCGCTCGCGGCCGTCGAAGGTTGTTTCGCCCGCATCGCCCGCGGCCAGGTCGAGAATCGTCCGCGCTTCCGCCTGGGTCTCGACTCGGGTGTTCTCAACGTCATGGCCGCCGCAGATCTCGAGCTCGGCGTCGCAGGGCTGAAGACGTACGCCGCCTTCCGCGGCGATGCCCGGTTTCTCGTCGTCCTCTTCGCAGCAGAACGAGCAGAGCTTCTGGCGATCATCGAAGCTGACCGGCTCGGCCAGCTCCGCACGGGCGCGGCGAGCGGAGTCGCCGCGAGGCACCTCGCGCGCCCGGACGCTCGCTCGCTCGGGTTGATCGGGACCGGCCGGCAGGCCGAGAGCCAGCTCGCTTGCATCCGCGCGGCGCTTCCCGGAATCGACCGCGTCGTGGCTTACTCTCGGACGCCCGAGCGGCTTCACGATTTCTGCAAGCGCTTCGGCGCGGAGCCAGCCGAGTACGGGAAGGACGCCGCCGAGCAGGACGTCGTCGTCACGGTTACGACCTCCCGCGACCCCGTCCTCCGCGGCGAGTGGCTGCGGCCCGGAGCCCTGGTGTGCGCCGTCGGTGCCAACAGGATCGAGTCTCGCGAGCTCGACAACGCCGTGCTCGAGCGCGCGAGCTTCGTCTGCTGCGACTCGAAGGAACAGGCGCGAATCGAGGCGGCCGACCTCGTCGAGCCCGTGGAGCGGGGCGTGCTCGACTGGCTCGAGGTGCACGAGCTGGCCGAGGTTGTCTCGGGTGAGATACCCGGACGCGCGAGCTCCGAGGACATTGTCCTCTTCAAGAGCCTGGGGATCGCTGCGGAGGACCTCGCCGTGGCCGCGCCCGTGTACGAGCGCGCGCGGGAGGAGGGACTGGGCGAGAAGCTCTAGGAGGGTTTGGCGGAACGGGCCTCGCCGTCGGGGTGCGATGGGCGGATGCGAGGCAAGGACGCAGGGAGCGCTCGTATTGAATGAAATACGGGCGCGACTGAGGACGCCGCCTCGCGCCGCCCAGCGCGGTTCCGGCGGCACAGCGTCTGTTTCGCCAAACCCTCCTATGTTTCCTTGACGGCTTGGGCCGCCATCGCGGCCGTGTCCTCGCCGACCGCGCGGATGACGTCGGCGCGCTCGAGCAGGCGTAGCCGCTGCTCCTCGGTCGACCGGTTCTTCAGGTACGGGTCGTCCATGATGTCGTCGAGCGAGCGCCCGGAGCGGTGCTCGCGAATGATGTACGCCGCGAGCGCCTCCTCCTTCGAGATCCCGCGCGGCGCCTCGCGCTTCGCATCGCCCTGGCCAAAGAGACGGGAGAGGATCCCCACGGGCCGCGATTGTATCCTTCAGCCGTGGCTCCGGAACTTCGCGGGTCGCGCTTCGCCGAGCGGGTCCTGCACGGGCTCGGTGAGGACGGCGGCCGTGAGGAGATCCTGATCTGGATCGAGCGTCGCCCCGGCGCCGTCTGGGCCGTCGGGCGCGCGATCAACCTCCGGCACCGATCCAACCCAGCGCCGCGGAGGGGCGACTACGTCTTCGAGGGCTACGAGCTCGGCGACGCCCTCGAGGCGGCGAACAACGCGCTCTTCGACGACCTCGAGGTCTCGGCCGAGGAAGGCGTGAACGAGCAGGTGGGCCCATTTCGCGACGAAGAGCTGCTCAAGCCCCTCGAACGCTGGTTCTTCGGCCACACCGTCTAGGGCGGTTAGGCGACGCCGATCTGGTCGGCGAGCTCGCGGGAGACTGCATGCTCGGTTCCGTCGACGTCGATCGTGAGCGGCCCGTTGAACGGCGCCGTCCGGCGCATCGTCACGCGGCGCCCGGGCACGAGCGAGAGCTCCGCGAGGTAGCGGAGGAGCTCGGCATCGCCGTCCGGCACCCGCCGGACCATCGCCCGTTCCCCGGGCTCGAGGTCGGCGAGCGGTCGTAGGCTCGAGCGCGCGACCTTGAGGCCCGCGTCGGGGATGGGATCCCCGTGAGGATCGTGGGTCGGGTAGCCGAGCTGTTCGTCGATCCTCGCCTCGAGCTCCTCGGAGAGGACGTGCTCCAGCCGGTCGGCCTCCGCGTGCAGCGCGTCGATGGGGAGGCCGAGCGTTTCGGCCAGGTACATCTCGATCAGCCGGTGGTGGCGGACGATCTCGAGGGCGATCCGCTCGCCGGTCTCGGTCAGGCTCACGCCCCGGTACGGCGCGTGCTCCGCGAGCCCCAACACCGCGAGTTTTTTCAGCATCGACGTCACCGAGGAAGGCGCGACGCTCAGACGCCGAGCGATTGCCGTCGTCGTCGCGCGCTCGCCGGCTGACTGGAGCTTGTAGATCTCTTTCAGGTAGTCCTGGATCGCGACCGAGAGCTCAGGTTTAGACACGCCTCAAATTGTAGGGAGTCGGTTCTCGCCGCCCCCCGCGCGGGGCGCTGTTAGCCTCGGACGCTCTTGCGGATCCGTCTCGGGCACAGCCCAGATCCAGACGACGCGTTCATGTTTTGGGGTCTTGCCTCGGGGGTCGTCGACCCGCGAGGCTTCGAGTTCGAGCACGTGCTCGAGGACATCCAGACACTCAACGAGTGGGCGCTCGCGAGCCGCCTCGAGGTGACCGCGATTTCGCTGCACGCCTACCCGTTCGTCCAGGACCGCTACGTCATCCTCCCCCACGGCGCGAGCATGGGCTCCGGCTACGGCCCACTCGTCGTCTCCCGGCGGGCCCTCTCCCGCGACGACCTACGCGAGCTCGAGATCGCAGTGCCCGGCCGGCTGACGACCGCGTTCCTCGTCCTCCGCCTCTACCTGGGCGGCGACTACCGCTTCCGCGAGGTGCCGTTCGACGAGATCATCGAGGAGGTCACGTCCGGCCGGGCTGAAGCAGGCCTGCTCATTCACGAGGGGCAGCTGACCTTCGAGGCGCATGGGCTCCAGCGCGTGGTCGACCTCGGGGAATGGTGGCTCCTGGAGACCGGGCTGCCCCTTCCCCTCGGGATCAACGTCGCCCGGCGCGACCTGGGCGACGAGACGCTGCATGAGCTCTCCGAGGTCCTGCACGAGTCGATCCGAGCGGGCCTTGCCCACCGGGAGGATGCGCTCGACTACGCGCTCCAGTTCGGCCGAGGGCTCGACGAGCAGCTCGCCGACCGCTTCGTCGCCATGTACGTGAACGAGCTGACCGAGGACTACGGCGACGAGGGCCGGCAGGCCGTCTCGGAGCTTCTGCAGCGCGGCGAGGGCATCGGCGCCTTCGAGCGGCCGGTCCGCGTCGAGTTCGTGCCGTAGCTCGGGGCTAGACTCAGGTCGTGTCGGAGGCCGTGATCCTCTCCGCGGTGCGGACTCCCGTGGGGCGCTACGGGGGCGCTCTCGCAGAAGTGCGCCCGGACGACCTCGCGGCAGTCGCTATCGCCGCGGCCGTCGAGCGGGCCGGCGTTCCCGCCGCCGAGATCGAAGACGTCTACTTCGGCGCGGCAAACCAGGCCGGTGAGGACAACCGGAACGTCGCGCGCATGGCGGCGCTGCTCGCGGGCCTGCCGCACGAGGTCGCGGGCGTGACGATCAACCGCCTCTGCGCCTCTGGGCTGTCCGCCGTCGTCTCCGCCTGCCACGCCGTCCGGGCGGGAGACGGTGAGCTCTTCGTCGCCGGGGGCGTCGAGTCGATGAGCAGGGCACCGCTCGTCATGAGCAAGCCGGAGCACGGTGACGAGACCGTCTGGGACACGACCCTGGGCTGGCGGTTTCCCAATCCGTGGATGGAGAAGATGTTTCCGCTCGAGTCGATGGGTGAGACGGGCGAGAACGTGGCGGAACGGTGGTCGGTCTCGCGCGAGGATCAGGACGCCTTTGCGCTCGAGAGCCAGCGGCGGCACGCGGCTGCGGCGGCCGAGGGCCGCTTCGACGACGAGCTCGTCCCCGTCGAGGGGGTCGAGCGCGACGAGCATCCTCGCCCGGAGACGA
>JBBDMP010000233.1:0-1750 GCA_040878265.1 Gaiellales bacterium
ACTACCGCAACGGCGAGGGCGACGAGGTCGTCTTCGTCCACGAGGGCTCGGGCACCCTCGAAACAATCTTCGGCGACCTGCCCTACCGCGAGGGCGACTACGTCGTCATCCCCCGGGGGACGACCTACCGCTTCGTCCCCGAGGGCGAGCAGCGCTACCTCGTCTTCACATCGCCAGGATTGATCGAGATCCCGCGCCGCTACCGGAACGAGTACGGCCAGCTGCTCGAGCACGCGCCTTATTACCACCGCGACATCCACGCTCCGATCGAGCTCAAGACCCACAGCGACCGGGACGAGCACGTGGTCAAGGTGCGCATCCGCGACGGCTACCAGACCTACGTCGTCGACTACCACCCGTTCGATGTGGTCGGCTGGGACGGCTACGTCTACCCGTGGACGTTCAACATCAACGACTTCGAGCCGATCACCGGCCGGATCCACATGCCGCCCCCGTCCCACCAGACCTTCCAGGGCCGCAACTTCGTCATCTGCTCCTTCTGCCCGCGCAAGCTCGACTTCGACCCGCTCGCCGTCCCGATCCCGTACCACCACTCGAACCTGAACTCCGAGGAGATGATCTATTACGTCTCCGGGAACTTCGGCTCCCGCAAGGGGATCGAGATCGGCTCGGTCACGCTGCACCCGTCCGGCATCCCGCACGGACCTCATCCCGGACTGGCCGAGAAGTCGATTGGGATGACGGAGACGCATGAGCTGGCCGTCATGTGCGACACGTTCCATCCGCTGCGCCTGACGGCGCTTGCGCACGAGCTCGAGGATCCCGCCTATGCGTACTCGTGGTACGAGGAGCCGAGCGCGCCCGAGAGCGCGGACGAGGACCCGGCCGGCGTAACCAGCCACTTTTGAGCGGTCGAACGCTGGTCGTCGACTTCGACGGCACCGTAACTCAGGAGGACCTCCTGGACACGATCGCGTCGAAGTTCGGCGACCCCTCGGTCTACCAGGAGGTCGAGGACGGCCTCGACGGCGGGACGATGTCGCTCCGCGAGGTGATCACCCGCGAGTTCGAGCCCGTGCGGAAGCCGCTCGACGAGGTCGTCCGCTGGGAGCTCGAGAACGTCAGCATCCGGCCCGGCTTCCGCGAGTTCGTCGAGAGCGCGCGCGAGCGCGGTGACCACGTCGTCATCGTCTCGAGCGGCTTCCACGAGCTGATCGAGCCGATCCTCGAGCACGAAGGCGTCGAGGTGGAGCTGCATGCGAACCGCGTCGACCCCCGGCCCGAAGGGTGGCGTGTCCACTGGCAGTACGCCGATTCCTGCCCGAGCTGTGGCGAGTCGTGTAAGCGCTCGGTCGTCGAGGAGCTCGCCGGCGATGACGAGATCGTCTATGTCGGTGACGGCTACTCCGACCGGTGCGCCGCCGAAGCCTCGGACCGCGTCTTCGCCACGAAAGGACTGGCCCGCTACCTCGAGGAGCGCGGCATCCCCTTTGAGCCCTTCGACGACTTCCACGAGATCGCTGCGCGTCTCGCTTCCTGAGCCGTTCGACTTCGGGCTCACGACGGAGCGCTTCCGCGCCTGGGGGGCCGACCTCGCAAACCTCTGGCACGAGGGCCGCGTCCACCGGGTCTTCGACGGGGTCGAGGTCAGGATCGAGCCGGCGGACGGCGGCGTGGAGATCCAGCCAGGGTCGCCGGAGATCGCGCCCCAGGTGCAGCGCTATCTGGGCGCGCCCTTCGACCTCGTGAGCTTCGCCGCCTTCGCCGCGTCCGATTCGGTGCTGGCGCG
>JBBDMP010000234.1:0-1748 GCA_040878265.1 Gaiellales bacterium
AAAGAACGACCGCCGCCTTGTACGCCGCACAGGCGCGAACAGTCTCCTCCTCGGGGAGCTCCCACACCGACCGGCCGGCCAGCAAGCCTGTCTTCACGACCTCGGCCATGCCGGCGCGGCGCTCGCGCGGCGGCAGGGTGACCAGCACCTCGGGGTCGAGCACGACCGTGTACGGAAAATGGAAGGCGCCGACAAGGTTCTTGCCGCCCGGGAGGTCGATGCCCGTCTTGCCTCCGATCGCGGCGTCCACCTGCCCGGTGAGCGTCGTCGGCAGGGCGACCCAGGGGACGCCGCGCATGTAGCTCGACGCGACGAACCCGGCAAGGTCCGTGGTCGAGCCGCCGCCGACCGCGGCGATCGTCGTCTCCCGGCCTCCGCGCAACTCGGTCCACAGCCGTTGGGCTACCTCGAATGTCTTCGCCGCCTCGCCGGCAGGCACGGAGTGGGCCTCGACCCCGGGGAGGTGGAGCCCGAGCACATGCTCGTCGCCCACAACGGTCAGACCGGGGTTCTCGTCGAGGAAGGCGGTCAGCCCGCCGGGCCAGAGCTCGAGCTCCAAACCGGCCAGCAGGACGCCGTCCACGTCCTCCGCCTGCCCCTCGGCGACGGCGTCGTAGAGAGCTTGCCGCTCCTCGTGGAGCCGCCGGAAGTCTCCCTCGTCGCGCGCGAGGGGACGGTCGCTGCCGCCCACGCGGGCCCACGCTTCATCGGGGGAGATCTGAAGCCAGACGGTGAAGGCGCGTAGGTCGAGGAAGCCCCGGATCTCTTCCGTTGTGACCGCCCCGCCGCCGAGAGCGACCACCGCCGGCTCGTCCGAACCGAGGACCTCGGCGGCCAGCTGCGCCTCGAGGACGCGAAACTCAGGCTCTCCGCGCTCCTCGAAGATCCGCGCGATCGGCCCGTGCCGGCGCTCGAGCTCCTCGTCGAGGTCGACGAAGGACCGTTTCGTCAGGCGCGCGACCTCGCGTCCGACAGTCGTCTTTCCCGCGCCCATGAAGCCGACGAGGGCGAGGTGGCGGTTTAGCGCGCCGACCAGGGAATGCGCTCCACGTAGGCCCGGTAGGCCGCGACGAAGTCGCCGAGCGAGTCTCCGCCGAACTTCTCACGCGCGGCGCGGGCGAGCTCGAAGGCGACGCAGGCTTCGGCCACGACGGCCAGCGCCTCGACCGCAGCGACGTCGGAGCGCTCGACGAGCGCCTCGGCCGCCTCACCGGTGTCGAGGTCGGCGGAGCGGAGCGGCCGCATGAGCGTCGGCAGCGGCTTCATCGCCGCCCGAACGACGATCTCTTCGCCGTTGGAGACGCCGGCCTCGATCCCCCCTGCGCGATTTGTTTCCCGGAAGTAGCCCAGCTCGTCGCGCAGGATCTCGTCGTGGGCCTCGGATCCCCGCAGCCCGGCGAGCGCGAACCCCTCGCCGATCTCGACACCCTTCACCGCCTGCGTCCCCATGAGCGTTGCCGCGAGGCGCGCGTCCAAGCGCTCGTCCTTGGTCGCATACGAGCCGAGGCCCGGAGGTACGCCTCGCGCCCGCACCTCGACCAGGCCGCCGACGGTGTCCCGGTCAGCCCGAGCATCGTCGATCCGCCGTTCGAGATCGTCGCCGAGCACGCGACCCTCGACCGCGATCCCGATCTCCCGCAGAAGCGCCTTCGCCACCCCACCCGCCGCGACGACGACCGCGGTGTGCCGCGCGCTGGCGCGCTCGAGGGCGTCCCGGACGTCCGCGAGGCCGTACTTGAGCGCGCCCG
>JBBDMP010000235.1:0-9344 GCA_040878265.1 Gaiellales bacterium
CGGAGCGGCCCGGGCCCGGTGGCCCAGCCGGTCTTCAAAACCGGTGAGGCGGCGTAACCCGTCGCTGGGTAGGTTCGACTCCTGCGCCGCTCCGTACGACCCTCAGGTCTTTACGACGCGGAACCGCAGATGCGTTACCTCGGGGGACTCTACGACCCGATCCATTTCCAGTTCGATTTGCTCAGGGTCAAGATTGTCGAACAATCGGATGCCTCCGCCGAGGAACAGCGGCGCTATGTGGATCTGTATTTCGTCGAGAAGTCCGGCCTTCAGGTACTGCTGAGCGGTATTCGCGCCGCCGCCGATGCTGACGTCCTTGTCACCTGCGGCTTCCTTGGCCTGCTCGAGGGCACTTTCGATCCCGTCGGTGGCGAAGGTGAACGTCGTGCCTCCCTTGGTCAGCTTTTCGCGAGCTTCATGCGTAAGCACGAATACAGGCTTGCCAAAGGGAGGGTTGTCCCCCCAGCCCTTTGCGTTGTCGAACATTCGCCTGCCTAGGACGATTGCCCCCGTACTCTCGAGCGCTTCCTCGAGGATCTCAGAGTCACGATTTACCTGACCGCCGGCGAGGCCGTGGGGCTCACGCCAGCTCGCCAGGCCGTACACCCATTCATGAAGCCGCTCGCCGCCGGCGCCCAGGGGCAGCTCATGGCCATCGTTCGGCCCGGCGATGAATCCATCCACCGACATCGTGATATCCAGGAAGACTTTTCCCATGAGAAGCGACGGTCTATTCGACGATCGCGATGACCTCGATCTCGACCATGAGGCCCTGGTACGCGAGCGCAGGGACGGGTATGCCGGTGGCCGCTGGCCCCGGTTCCTTGAAGTACGACGCTGCTACGCGGGCGCCGACCTCCCAGTCCTCCTTCCTCCCCGCGCCGACGTAGAAGCGATTGAGCTTGACCACGTCGTCCATCCCCGCGCCGAAGCCGGCGAGTACCTTCTTGACGTTCTCCATCGCGATCTCGGTCTGCCTGGCGACGTCGCCCGGGTAGAGAACTTTTCCTTCCTCATCCATGGCCACCTGCCCGCCAACAAAGATCAAGTTCCCTCGCTTGACGCCGTGCTTGTACGGGAGCCTGATTGGCCAGTCCCAGTGGCCTTCAGGCCAGACGTGCTCGGTCTCCTTCGTCATGCGGAAGCGTCGCGCGGGAGCTAGGCGGCCTGCCGTTGCACCCGGCGGGCGCGTTTCTTCTCGGCCTCGTGCTCGCGGTCCTTCGGCGACGCGGAGGTCACGAGCTCGCCGAGAAGCCGTCCCGAGACGGCTGCGACTTCGTCGACCGCCCGCTCGAACGCTTGCGCGTTTGCCCGCGACGGCTTCGTGAAGCCGCTGATCTTGCGGACGTACTGAAGGGCGGCGGCGCGCACCTCCTCTTCAGTCGCCGGCGGCTCGAAGTTATGGAGCGTATGGATGCTTCGGCACATGGCCGAGAGCCTACCCTCACCGACGCCAGAAAAAGAGGGAGACGGTGCTCTCACCTCGGCGGCTACGGCTGCCTCCGAGGATGACCGGCCTCCCTCGTTTCCTGAAGGATCGGCAGAGCTAGGCCGTGACTTGAGCGGCTTGCGTAACGTTCTACTCACGTGAGCGGTCGATTGGCGACCTGGCTCGCGGCCGCCGGGTGTGCGGTCGCGCTTGCCGGCTGCGGCGGCGGCTCGGAGACGACGTCTTCCGAGCCGTCCATCCCTGCGCCCCTCGCGGACGATCTTGCTTCTCAGAGCGACGCGATCGCGGCATCTCTCGAGAGCGGCGACGTCTGCGGCGCGGCCCGGCAGGCGGACGCACTGAACGACTCCGTGAACGACGGGGTGGCGAACGGCCAGATCCCCAGAGCTCTCCAGGGCGAGCTTCAGAACGTCGTCGCCGAGCTCGTGAACGGCGTCAACTGTCCGCCGCCGGAAGAGGAAGAGGACGAAGAGAACGGCAAGGGGAAAGGCAAAGGGAAGGACAAGGACGAGGACGAGTCCGTGCCCGCCACGACGACGATGGTGCTGGGGACGACCACCGAATGAGCGTCGAGACGATCGCCGAGGGCCGTTACCGAGTCGAGGACTCGCTCGGCCATGGCGGAATGGCGAGCGTGTACCGGGCACACGACGGCGAGCTCGACCGGCCCGTCGCCATCAAGGTCCTCGCCGACAACCTCGCAAGCGATCCCAGCTTCCGCGAGCGCTTTCTCCGCGAGGCGCGCATGGCCGCCCGCCTCTCCCACCCCAACATCGTCCAGGTCTACGACGCAGGGGAGGACGACGGCCGGCCCTACATCGTCATGGAGTACGTGGAAGGCCCGACGCTCGCGGACGAACTGCGCGAGCACGGCCGCCTCGCTCCCGAGCACGTCGTCGACCTCGCCCTCCAGATCTGCGGCGGGCTCGAGCACGCCCATGCCGCGGGCCTCATCCACCGCGATGTGAAGCCCGGAAACCTCCTGTGCCGGGGTGACGGCGCGGTCAAGATCGTCGACTTCGGCATCGCCCGCGCCGCCGAGACGACGACGGACCTGACCCTGCTCGGAACGGTGCTAGGCACCGCGGCCTATCTCTCGCCCGAGCAGGCGGCCGGCGAGTCCGTGACCGCCGCCGCGGATATCTACTCGCTGGGCGCCGTCCTGTACGAGCTGCTGGCCGGGCGCACGCCGTACGTCTTCGGATCGCTCGCCGAGCTGGCGGTCAAGCAGCAGGAGGAGCCGATCGAGCCTATCCGTGACATCGCACCCGACGTCCCGGAACGCCTCGAAGCCGTCGTCATGCAGTGCCTCGCTCGCAACCCGGAGTACCGCCCCGCCTCCGCCGCCGAGCTGGCCCGTGACCTCGCCGCGGCGGCGCCGGAGCCGCCGACCCAGCCGCTGCCTCGGACGACCGGCGTCCGCGCGACCGACGTCGCCACGCGGCCGCTGACCCGCACCGAGGTACGCCCCGCCCACCGCACGTTCGCCTTTCGCGGAGGCCGTGAACTGTGGCTCGGGCTCGCAGTCGTGCTCGCGCTCGCAGCGATCATCGCCGTCCTCGCGGCCGGGCGCGGCGACGGGAATGCGCCGGCGCCCCAGGGGCCGGCGACGGTGGAGCCCGTCGCGCCGGGAGCCGACGCCCAGGAGCGAGCGCGAAACCTCGCCGACTGGCTCCGCCAGCACTCCGCCGGCTAGAAGAACTTACGCCTGCGCGGAAACCGAGGCGGTCCGCCGCCAGCTCACGAGCGGGCGGAGGAAGAACGTGAGCGCGGCCGCGAGGTAGCCCACCCAGGCCAAAACCTCGAGCAGGGACGGGTTCCCGTTGTAGCCGAGGAGCGCGGTCAGGAACTCGCCGATTCGGGAGCCCTCGCCGACGATCCCGTTCGTGTTCCAGATGTGCTCGATCGTCATGGGGAGCAAGCCGGCCTCCTGGAACTCGTGGATCCCGTGGGCGAGAAGCCCCGCGGCGAAGACGATGAGCAAGATCCCGGTCACCGTAAAGAACTGGCGCAGGTTGAGCCGGCGCGACCCCATGTAGAGCGCGACCCCGAGCGAGATGGAGATCACGAGCCCGACGACCGCCCCGACGCTCGTCGAGAGCGGCGTGGCGCTCTCGCTGATCGCGAAGAGGAAGAGCGCCGTCTCCCACCCCTCGCGGAGGACCGCGAAGAAGACGACGGACGCGAGCCCGATCGCCGAGCCTGCTGCAATTGCTCCCTGGAGCTTCGCCTCCAGCTCCTTCTTGATGTTCACCGCCTGCTTGCGCATCCAGAAGATCATCCAGGTGAGGACGGCGACGGCCGAGAGCATCGCCACGCCTTCGAAGATCTGCTCCGAGCGCCCTTCGAGGGCACCCACGGTGAAGAAGAGCGCTGCGCCGGTGAAGATCGAGAGAGCGACTGCGGCGGCGGTCCCGGCCCAGATGACGCGGAAGTAGCTACGGTTCTCGGTCTTCGCCAGGTAGGCGAGAACGATCCCCACGATGAGCGAGGCTTCGAGGCCTTCCCTGGTCGTTACGAGCGCCGCACCCATGTCTCGCCGCGATTGTAAGGCATACCTGACAAGAAGCGCCGGGAGGACAGCGCTCATCGCCTTCGCGCTCCTCGCTCTCGGCTTGTCTCCGGCCGCCGCCGCGGCGCAGCTCGTCTGCCTCGACCCGGGCCACGCGCGCACGCCGAACCTGACAACGGAGCCGATCGGCCCGGGCTCGACCGTGCGCAAGATCAAGGACGGGGGCGGCGCGCCGGGCGAGGCACGGGTCGTCCTCCGGATCGCCCGGAAGACCCGCGCGGCTCTGGTCGAGCGCGGCTTCGCCGTCGCCATGACCAGGACCGGGCCCGACTTCACGTATGGGAACGGCGGCAACATCGCGCGGGCGCAGTTCTGCAACCGGCGCGGCGCGGCGCTCATGCTTCGCATCCACGCGGACGGCTCGACCGACCCCAGCCGGCACGGCGCCGCGATGCTCTACCCGGCCTGGCGGCGGGGCTGGACGGACGACGTCCTACCCGCGAGCCGACAGGCTGCCGCGCTCGTCCAGCGGGCGCTCGTGCGAGCGACGGGCGCCGCCGACCGCGGGCTCGTCCGCCGGTCGGACCTCACGGGGTTCAACTGGGCCGACGTGCCCGTGATCCTCGCGGAGACCGGCTTCATGACGAACCCGGCCGAGCGCCGCCGGCTCGAGTCGGCTTCGTACCAGTGGCGGGTGGCCCGGGGGCTCGCCCGCGGAGCGGCCGCGTTCCTCGCGCCTAGTTAGCCAGCCTCGCTAGCCACCCTCGCGGCGCATCTCTTCGGCGGCGGCCTTCCCCTCCTCGTGGATCCGCCGCCGCATCGCCTCGAACTCGTCCCCGGCCGCCTGCGAGGAGGGTCGTTTCTTCGGGTCCTCGTCGGCGATCACGGTCTCCGCGCCCTGGCCGGCCGCCTCGAAGTCGTCCTCGTCCGCGCGGCTCGTGCGCGCCTCGGCGAGCTTTTGCCGCAGCTCCTCCGCCCTTGGGTCGGCCGGCGGTGCCGCGCCGGAATGGAGCTGCGGGCGGCGCCGGTAGAACAGCGCGGCGGCCGCTCCCAGGAGCGCGCCCACGGTGAATGCGGCGTTTCGGTTCACCTTTAATACTCTCTCATGACGAGCGCGCGCGGGCAAGGAGAGAGCCGTCGCTATACTCGAATTCGCTTCCTGTTCCGCCAAGCGCCGCCCGTTCCCAGCGGCGAAGGAAGGCGGGGCCGTTAGACCGAGGGAAGGAGGTTCGGGAACGTGAATCCATACGAGATCATGCTCATCCTCGACCCCGAGCTGGCCGACGAACGCCAGAACGAGATCGTCAAGCGCGTCCGCGAGACCGCGGAGAAGAGCGGCGGCAAGTGGGTCGGGCACGAGCCGTGGGGCCGGCGCAAGCTGGCCTATGAGATCGACAAGCGGAGCGAGGGCGCCTACCACCTGCTGCACTTCGACTCCGACAGCGAGACGCTCGACGAGATCACGCGGGTGCTGCGCATCACTGACGGCGCCATTCGCCACCTCGCCGTGCGCAGGCCGGCCGCCGAGCGGCTGACCCGCCCGACCGAGGCCGTCCCCACCGGCGGCTAGCGTAGGACCGAAGAGTCGAGAAGGAGGAATTTCGGTGGCAAACATCAATCGCGTTGTTCTCGTCGGAAACCTGACCAAGGACCCGGAGCTCCGGCACACGCCGAGCGGCACAGCCGTCTGCAAGCTCAGGCTTGCGGTCAACACGCGCCAGAAGGATCAGGCGACCGGCGAGTGGGGCGACAAGCCCAACTACTTCGACATCACGGTGTGGGGGAATCAGGGCGAGAGCTGTGCCCAGTACCTCAGCAAGGGCCGCCCCGTGGCCGTGGACGGCCGGCTGGACTGGCGCGAATGGGAGTCCCAGGACGGCTCCAAGCGCCAGGCGGTCGAGATCATCGCCGAGAGCGTCCAGTTCCTCGGCGGACGGCCGGAGGGCCAGGGCGAGGGGCAGGGGCAGTACCTGCCTCCGTCCGATGTGACGGCCGACCAGTCCGACTTCGTCAAGGCCGGTGCGGCCGGCGCCGACGACGACATCCCGTTCTAACCGTGGCGACGACGAAACCCCGTAGGCGACCTCAAGCGGCGGAGCGTGGCGGCCGGCGCAAGAGCTGCTACTTCTGCAAGGAGAAGATCCAAGAGGTCGACTACAAGAACTACAGCCAGCTCCGACGCTATATCTCTGAGAAGGGCAAGATCCGCTCGCGCCGCATCACGGGCGCCTGCCGCCGGCACCAGGACCAGATCGCGGTGGCGGTAAAGCGGGCCCGCGAGATCGCCCTCTTGCCCTACGTCTCGGGCTGAGCCGTGGAGGTCATCCTCCTCCAGGACATCGAGAAGGTCGGCCTCCGCGGCGAGGTCGTCTCGGTGGCGCGGGGATACATGCGGAACTACCTGGCGCCGCGAAAGCTCGCCGAGCAGGCGACGCCTGCGCGCGTGGCCGAGCTGCGGAAGCGCGAGGAGCAGCGTGCCCGCCACGAGGCCCAGAGCTTCGAGCAGGCCCAGCAGCTGTCGGAGACGCTCGCAAAGACGGTGCTGCGCTTCGAGGTGAATGCCGGCCCGCAAGGGACGCTCTTCGGCTCCGTCACGCCGACGGACATTGCCGACGAGCTCTGGCGCGCGCGCAAAGTGCGCGTCGACCGCCGCAAGATCGACCTGCCCGAGCCGATCAAACGGGTGGGTCGGTACGAGGTGCCGATCGAGCTCTTCACCGATGTCCGGATCGAGGTGAAGACCCTCGTCGTACCGATCGGGGGCGAGCTGCCGGAAGAAGACGAGCAACCGGCCGAGGAAGCTGAACCTGTAGGGGCGGGGCTTGCCCCGCCCGACGAAGAGCCCGAAACGGCCGAAGCCGAAGCTCCGTAGCTCTCCACAGCGCGCTCCACACCGCTCCACAGGGACGCACGAACTTCCCGCTTCGTGCGGGGAAAGCGTGCACAGGCAGCAGTCGTCGCCGGGGACGGCATCCGACGCCTGAGCAAACATATGTTCTCTTATGCCTGCTCAGGGCGATATCCGCCCTGTGGAAGGGGGTTCCACAGGGTCTTTACAGTCACGTCCAGTGGCGACGAATGGCGCAGCGGTCGAGGTTGAGGCAGCCCGCGTCCCGCCCCAGGATCTCGATGCCGAGGAGTCCGTCCTCGGCGCGATGATGCTCTCGCCGGGGGCGATCGCCGCCGTGAGCGAGATCCTCTCCAGCGACGGCCGCGAGTTCTACCGCGAGAGCCACGCGAAGATCTACCGGGCCGCGCTCGGCCTCTACGTCAAGGGCGAGCCGGTGGACGCGATCACGCTTGTCGATGAGCTCGACGAGCGCGGCGAGCTCGACAGCGCCGGCGGCAAGGTCCGCATCCACGAGCTCGCGGCTCTCGTGCCCGCGAGCGCGAACGCCGGCCATTACGCCCAGATCGTGCGGGAGATCGCGATGCTGCGAGGCCTCATCCGTGCGGGGGGAGACATCGAGCGGCTCGGCTGGGAGCGGTCGGGCCCGAGCACCGAGCTCCTCGTAAAAGCCCAAGACATCGTCTTCAGCCTCGAAGATGGAAAGGCGTCAGGAGATCTCACCCTCGTCAAGACGGCCCTGAAGGAAGCATTCGATCGGATCAGTCACTTATATGAAACTGGCGCCGAGGTTATTGGTCTTCCTACGGGGTTCAAAGAACTTGACAGGATCACGGCTGGTCTCCAGCCAGGGAATCTCATCGTTTTAGCGGCTCGCCCCGGGATGGGAAAGAGTGCGCTCGGTCTCGCGATCGCGGCCCATGTCTCAATTGGCGACAACCGACCATGCGCCTTCTTCGCGCTCGAGATGTCTCGGCAGGAGCTTGTTCAACGGTTGATGTGCTCGGAGGCCAAAGTGGATCTTCACCACGTTCGGACTGGCAAGCTTTCAGGTGACGAGTGGCCTCGGCTTGCGAAGGCCTGCGCCCGCATTGAAGACGCCCCGCTCTACCTCGATGACACGCCGGCATTGAATCTTCTTGAGCTTCGAAGTAGATGCCAAGTTCTTAAGAGACGTCAGCCCGATCTCGGTCTAATAGTGGTCGATTATCTTCAGCTGATGTCAAGCGAAGATAAAGCAGAAAGTCGGTTGCAGGAGGTTTCGCTAATCTCCCGCCGCCTTAAGAGCCTCGCCCGCGATCTCGAGGTTCCCGTTCTAGCACTCTCACAGCTATCGAGGGCCGTAGAGCAACGAACTGATAAGCGGCCGATGCTGTCTGATCTCCGTGAGAGCGGCACGATCGAGCAAGATGCTGATCTAGTCATGTTCCTTTATCGAGACGAGTACTACAACTCTGATTCGGAGGCCCAAGGAGTCGCGGAGCTGAAAGTCGCCAAGCATAGGAATGGGCCAACAGACGAAATGCGTCTCGGTTTCCTCAAACGCTATGCAAAGTTCTCGAGCCTCGCAGCTTAAGTCGGACCCTCTATGTGTCCGATGTGGCCGGATAATCGAGCCCACTACCGTGGACCTGTACGGGCATACCTTCCCCAGCACGCGTTACTGCATAGGTTGCCTAGAGGCTGACGCGGCCGAAGAAGATCAGCGACGCGCAGAGACTCTCTTTGGCCAGGCTCACGTGCCAAAGGAGTACTACGAATGTTCATTTGCCAACTTCAAGCGTTATCCCGGTAACGGAACGGCGCTCGAATTGGCAATGAGTTGGGCGGGCGAGTTGCGAAAAGATCAGAAACCTAATCGGGGTCTTCTTTTTACCGGCCCCTCGGGGAGCGGCAAGACCCACCTAGCGATCGCGGTTATCCGAGAGTTCGTATTCGGGACATTTAAATCAGCGCTGTTCCTCAATGTCCCAGAATGGTTAAACGACGTCCGCGTTGCCCTGAACTCGTCGGATCATGGGGCTGTACCAAGCCCTCGCGGATTCAAGCTCCTAGTGATCGATGACATAGGTGCTGAGCGCAACACGCCGTGGGCAGAGGATCAGCTGTACACCGTTCTCAACAATCGAGAGTCAAATGGCCTGCCCACGATCGTCACGACGAACCTAAGTGAACGGGATCTTGCAAGTCGGCTTGGCCGAGCGTCCTCCAGCAGGCTTCAGAAGCTGTGTAAGCCTGTGCCCATCGACATCCATCACGACCTTCGCAACGCGTCCCCGTCGGCAGGTTTGGGAAGCCAAGGTTGAGTTCGGCGCCACGCGCCGCCCCGGACCCTGTCCTTGCTCCGCCTTATCGGATAGCGAGCCTGTCACGGCGCGCAACTAAGCTGGTCCCGTGCCTGCGACCGTGATCGTCGGCGCGCAGTGGGGCGACGAGGGCAAGGGGAAGATCGTCGACCTGCTCGCCCAGGAATCCGACGTCGTCTGCCGCTACCAGGGTGGGCCCAACGCCGGGCACACGATCGTCCGCGACGG
>JBBDMP010000236.1:0-9315 GCA_040878265.1 Gaiellales bacterium
AAGCTCGTCCGGAAGCCAGGTCGGGGGCGAATGAATCCCGCGCTCCTCGAAGAAGAGGTGGGCGACGTACTTGTCGCTCGTGCGCTCGACCACGTCGGCATCGGGAAGGAGGACGAGGGCCCCGAGCTCGTCGCGACGTTCGGCGAGGAGCACCGGGTCGAGATCGGTGAGCGGGACGACGAGCTGGACGTCGTTCTCGGCGATCACTCCCGCAAGGAACGGGATGTACTCCGGGTCCGTGTACGGCGCCGGCAGGACGTAGCGGTCGGCGTGGTAGAGCGCGGGCGCGAGCGGGTTCAGGTCCGCGGCGACCGTGAAAGCCTCGGCTCGCTGGAAAGCGGTCACGACGTCGACGCGTTGGCCCGCGCAGGTGAAGAGAACGGGGGTGATGGCGTCGATGTTAGGTCTTCCAGCCGCCCGTCTCGCCCTTATACGTGCCCGTGAAGAGCGCCATGGGCGTGCGGGCGAGGATGCGCAGGTCGAGCCAGAGCGACCGGTGCTCGACGTACCAGACGTCGAGCTCGATGCGGTCGTCCCAGGGAACCTGGGCCCGGCCCTGCACCTGCGCCCAGCCCGTGATTCCCGGCTTGACCTCGAGTCGGCGGCGCTGCCGGGGCGTGTAGCGCTCGACCTGGTAGGCGAGCGTGGGGCGCGGCCCGATAAGGCTCATCTCGCCGCGAACGACATTCCAGAGCTGGGGCAGCTCGTCGAGCGAGAGCCGACGCAGCACCCGCCCGACGCGGGTTATGCGCGGATCGCCCTCGTTGACGGCCCAGCCCGCGCCCTGCTTCTCGGCGCCGACGACCATCGTGCGGAGCTTCAGGAGGTCGAACTCCTCCCCCCGGCGCCCCACCCGCCTCTGGCGGTAGAGGACGGGGCCGCGGTCGTCGAGTGAGATCGCGAGCGCCGCGAGCAGAAGGAACGGGCTCGCGAGCAGCAGGGCGAGCCCCGCGCCCACGATGTCCACGGCGCGCCTCACCGCGCGACCTCTTCGTAGAGCCGCTCGTGCGCCTCGGCCGCAGCGTCCCACGAGAGTGCCTTCGCGGCCCGGCGCGTGCCCTCGAAGGCCGCCTGAAGGGCGGCCTTATCGTCGAGCAGGCTCCTGCACGCAGCCGCGAGCGCTTCGGGATCTTCCGGCGGGACGACGAGTCCCGCGCCGAACTCGCGGACGGTGTCGCCGAGCGAGCCGACGTCCGCCACGACGGCGGGTCGCCCGTGGCCGAGCGCCGTAGCGAGGACGCCCGAGGACTCGATCCTCCGATAGGGCAGGACGACGACGGTGGCAGTCGACATGACCGTCGCCACCTCCTCGTCGTCCAGGAAGTGAAGGCGCCACTCGATCCGCTCGGCGACGCCGAGCCGCGCGGCCAGCGCGCGGTAGGGCTCGGCCGGCTCGAGCGGGTCGCCGGCGACCACGAGCCGCGCGTCGGGGATGTGCGGCAGCGCGCGCAGGAGAAGGTCGAGGCCCTTCGAGCGCCTGATCAGCCCGAAGAACAGAAGCGTCCTGCCGGCGGGGGGCTCGACAGCGTCCCGCGCCGGGAAGAGCGCGTGCGGCACGACGACGAGTCTCTCCGGGGCAACTCCGATCCCGACCAGCCGTTCCCGCGCCGCCTCTGAATGGACGATGGTTCGGTCGGCGGTCGCGAACACGTCGCGCCAGACGCCGACCCGGTCTTCGGTTCGCCGCGGGAGAACGTCGTGCGCGGTGAAGACGGCCGGCCGGCGGCGCGCGAGCGCGCGCAGCCAGCGGCGGTCGAGGGCTGGATACGGCAGCCACTGGACGTGGACGACGTCAGGGTCGAGCTCGTCGACACGCTTCAGAAGCCGCCGTGCGCTCGGGAGGTACTCGATCCCCTTCGCGGCGAAGCGTAGGGGCGAGCGCGGCGAGCGGCGCAGGAGCGGCCCGCTCCGCGCGAAGAAGAGCTCACTGCGCCGGTACCCGTCGGGCTCAGGCGGGGAGCCGAACGGAAACGGCGCCGCGAGCAGCTCGACGTCGTGGCCACGGCGGGCGAGCGCCGAGGCGAGGTGGTGGTCGTATGGGAGCGTGTAGCTCGCCGGGTCGACCAGCGCGATGCGCATTGGCACTATCAGCGGGTTCCCGGCGCCTTCTCCCAGACGGCCGGCACCCCGGAACGGAGGTAGCGGACGAGGGAGACGAGGGTCGCCGAGGTGACGAGGAAGTAGTAGTAGGCGAGCGCGGCTCCCGGAACCGGAGCGCGGAGCCGCCCGGCGGCCGCAAGCCCGAGGAAGGCAAGCTGGGCCGCGAGCGCGAGCTCGTAAGTACGGCCCCGGCCCACGAGAGCGAGGCTCGTCCCGAGGAGTATGAGGTGGAGGACGCCGCTGCCGTAGCGGAGCACACGGTGCGAGACGAGCTGCGCGAGGTAGAGCGGCCCGCCTCCGGCCAGGAACCGACCTTCGAGGACGATCGCCCAGCAGTGCTCGAACATGCGCACCTTGCGCCGGTACTCGTCCTCCTGTTCCGCCGTCGGCTGCTCGGAGGCGATGGCCTCGGGCTCGTAGACCGCTCGCCGTCCGCGCTGGGTCAGCGCGTAGGGCAGCGAGAGGTCGTGGCCGAAGCGCGGATCGACCTCGAGATAGTCGGACCGGCGGAGGGCGTAGATGGCCCCGTTTCCGCCCGTGATCGATCCGAGCGCGGATTCCTGCTCGCGCAACCACACCTCGTAGCGCCAGTACGCTCCCTCGCGGTTCGTCCCGTCGGGCTCCTCGAGCCGCAGCTGCCCGCAGACGTATGCCACGTCGGGGTCGGCGAAGCTGCGCACGAGCTGCCGGAGCGCGTCGGCGGCCCAGACGGCGTTCGCATCCGAGAAGGCGACGACCTCGGTCTCGACCTCCCGAACGGCGCGGTCTTGCGCGGCCACTTTGCCGCCGCGGGGACAGCGAAGAAGCCGGACCCGTGGCTCGCGCGCCGCGATCTCGGCAACGATCTCGTCCGTGCGGTCGGACGAGTCGTCGGAGGCGACCACGATCTCGAGCCGCTCAGGCGTGTAGTCGAGCGCAAGCAGGTTCTCGACCCGGCGGGCGATCACGTCCTCCTCGTCGTGCGCCGCGACGATCACGGTCACCGTCGGCGTGGCGTCGTCCTTGCGCACCCGCCGCGGGCGCAGGCGCCCGGCCGCAGCGGCGGCGAGCGGGTAGCCGGCATGCGTCCAGAGCAGGAGCCCGCCGGCGAGCCAGAAGAGCCCCTTAGGCACGCCCGAGCGCGGTCTCGTAAGCGCCGATGATCGTGTCCACGATGCGGTCCCAGTCGCAGAGCTCAGCGATCCGCGTGCGCGCGTTTTGCCCCAGGCGGCGGCGAAGGTCCGGATCGGCGAGTAGGCGGTCGATGGCGGCCCGGAGCGCCTGCGGGTCGCGCGGGGGCACGAGCAGTCCGGTCTCGCCGTCCACCACCATGTCGGGCAAGCCGCCGACGGCCGTCGCGACGACGGGGCGGGCGTGTGCCATCGCCTCGGCACAGGCGACGGGGAAGCCGTCGCGCCGCGAAGGGCAGACGACAACGGCCGCTCGGTCGTAGAGGCGCGCGAGCTCGGCTGGCGGGACGAAGCCGAGCGCCTGCGGTACTCGTTCCCGCAGAGGCCCGTCGCCCGCGACGACGAGGTCGAGCCCGTCCGCCGCCGCGAGAAGCTCCTCGATCCCCTTCTCGGGCGAAAGCCGGCCCACGAAGAGCACCTCAGGCGGTTCCGCCTCGCCGTTTGTCGCAGCCGGGAGCTCGATACCCGCAGGCGCGATGCGAACGTCCCGCGCGCCCAGCCGCCGCGCCTCCGCTGCAATCGCCTCGGAGTGGGCGAGCGCGACCTTCGCACGGGACAGGACCGCGCGGGCCAGGCGCGGCACCCGGCGAGCCAGCTCCATGTCCGTACCGGGAAGCGAGACGACGAACGGCTTGCCCGAGAGCGCCGCCGCCGCCCCGGTCGGGAGCCAGTACGCGTGCACGACGTCGGCGGTCCGGGCCGCCCGCCGCACGGCACGGAGAAGCGACGCCGCGAGCGCGGGCGCCGCCCAGGGGCGCTTGCGCAGGTTGTGGACGACGCCGCCGCCGTAGGCGAGCCCGAAGTCGCGGTAGGTTCCGGGCGCGACGACGTCGACCTCGAGCCCGCGCGCGCGCAGGCGCTCGACGGTCTCGGCGATGAACCGCCCGGCGAAGTCGTCCTCGTCGCGGGGATAGGAAGTCGTGACGATCGCGACCCTCACGGCCGCGAGGATAGCCCGGGACTCAGGGGGCGGAGCTCAACAGGGGAGCCCGCCGCCGCACCCGAAGGGGTGGACGAGAGGCCGGTCGGGGACCCTGTGCAGCGAAAATCCGACCGACGCCTCCCCGTTTCGAGCGAGCCTGGCCCGCCAGACACCACGGGTCGAGGCGATCCGCCAGGTCTTCTGGAAGATCCCGTACTGGTTCGTCCGCAGCACGCCTATGCGGCGCCAGCCGCTTGGCGTTCGCCTCTGGATCACGACGCGGCCTGGTACGCCGGCCGGTGTTCGGCCCCACGTGAAGACGCGGCCGTTACGCGGAAAGGCGACGAACGGGAAGCGGAAGGCACGGATGGTGCGACTCTTCGGTGCGTCGGCCGACACGTTTGGCCCAAAGCACGTACCTTCGTCAGCAAGACTTCTCGCGCCACAAAAGTAGAACCCGGACTGCTCGAGGCGCACCGGAAACGGGCGATCGCGGAGCATCCACCAAGTAACCAGACTCACTCCGGAACCCCACATCCGGTAAAGCACCTCCGAGGTCCAGCGGGCGTGGAGACGCAGCGGAACGCCGAGGGGGTCAGGCCCCTTGGTTTCCCAGCTGAACTCCGTCACCCAGAAAGCAACGGGACGCGACCGTTGCACTTGCCCGTGGCGGATCGCCGCGCGAAGCAGACGATTCATTTCGGATAGATCACCGACCGACACGTCGTCGGGCCAGTACGCGTCGTGCGTGGGGCCGCCCTGGGTATACGGATGGTGCGACCAGACGTCAAACGAGACATGCAATCCGCAGACCGGCCTCGGGTCTTTGCCCCCCGACATGCAGAGGAGCCTGCGCATGAAGTCAAGAGGCATGTGACTGTCTGGTGCGCCGAACGGAGCCAAAACACCGGCAACCACGTTGTTGCCCGGATCGACCGTGTGGACTGCCGCAGCGACCGTATTGACCATGTCGCGATAGATCGCAGGGGCGATGGAGTTCCCGGACCCGTCGCGCTGAGGGACGAGGAAATAAGAGAGGTTCGGCTCGTTCCAGACCTCCCAGTCGCGGACTTCCGGCAGCGGAGAAGACTCTCCGGGCGGGACGAAGTCGCCGTCGTAGCGCTCCGCCGCCGCCCGGGCCAGGAGGCCAAGCTCCGAAACAACCGGTGCGCGCGCAGCAGCCCGCCCGGTCCAGCTCCCGGCGGCCGCCCACGAGGGCGTCTCATGAATATTGAGGATCACGCGGAGACCGCGGGCTCGAGCGGCGCGAACCTGGCCATCGACGTTGGACCAGTCGTAAGCGGGGTCCGCGGGGTTAGCGGGATCCGACGGGCGACCGTTGCCCGCAACCCGGCTCCAGTAGAGCCAGACTCGGGTCGCCGTGCTGCCGCTGCCGGCAATGCGGTCGAGAAGGAGATCACGCGCACCCGAATTCTCGATGTATGGCTCTTGGACACCCGTCACGAGCGGGCCAGCCTGGACCAGGGAAGGCGACCCGAGCGCGAGCAGGGTGACGCAGAGGACGAGTAGACCCCTAGCCATTTTTAGAGCTTAAACGCCTGCAAACATCCTTACAAGCCGCCTCCAAACATCCTTACAAGCCGCGCCCCGGGGCTGGGTGGCGACGGGTCGCTTCGCTAGCGTGAGCAGCCATTCTGCCTGTACCCCCGCCCGTTCGCTTCATCCTGGCTGCGCTGGCTGTCGGCGCAGCCGTGTTCTGGATCGCATTCGACGGCGGGAGCTACGCGGCGACGGCCCGGGGGGCCCTGGCGATCGCCGTGTGGTGGGTCCTCGCGGTCGCGGTGAGCCTCTCGCTCTGGCCCCGCGCCCCGGTACCGGCTGCGGCGCTCGTGACCGGGGGGCTCCTCACTGCTTTCGTCGTGTGGATCGGCCTCTCCACCCTCTGGGACGAGAGCGCGGAGCGGACGGTGACCGAGCTCAACCGGGCGACGCTCTATCTAGGCGTGTTCGCGCTCGCCGTTTGCGCCGTTGACCGCGTCAGGCTGACGCCGGCGATCACCGGTCTCGCCGCCGGCTTGACCGCGATCGGCCTTCTCGCTCTCGCAAGCCGGCTCTTCCCCGACCTCGTCGACGCAAGCGGCCAGCTCGCGCAGATCTTCCCGGCCGCCGAGAAGCGGCTGAGCTATCCCGTCAACTACTGGAACGGGCTCGCGACGTTGACGGCTTTCGCGCTCCCGCTCCTCCTCTACCTCGCAACGTCAGTACGCCCGCCGGCGCTACGGGGGCTCGCGCTCGCGCCGCTTCCCGCCCTGGTGGGAACCATCTATCTGACTTCGTCCCGTGGCGGAAGCGTGGCCGCCGCAGTCGCGGTCGCCACCTTCCTCGTCTGCGCCGGCCGCCGGTGGGCGGCAGCGGCAGCGGTCGGCCTCGCCGGGGCTGCGGCGGCTGTCGTCGTCGTCGTGCTCGCCGCTCGCCCGGAGCTCGTCGACAGCCCGATCGGATCGGCGCTAGCCGCGGACCAGGGCCGCAGTGCAGCCCTCCTCATGGCCATCACGTGCTTGGCAGCAGGAGGGATCTGGGCCCTGGGCTCGCTGTTCGCACCAGCGCCCCCCAAGCTGCCCGCGGCAGCCCGAATCGCTCTCGTCCTCGTCCTGGTCGCCTTGCTTGGGGTCGGCGTCGCGGCAGCGAATCCGCGCGAGCGCTTCGACCGCTTCAAGGAGATTCCGCCTGGCCTCGGAGAGGCATCGGTCCAGGAGCATCTGCTGAGCGGTAGCGGCAACGGCCGCTGGCAGCTCTGGGAAGCGGCCTATGACGAGTTCAAGCGGCACCCCCTGGAGGGCAGGGGCGCCGGGACGTACGAGGCGACGTGGTCCGAGCACGGCACCCTTCCGCTCTTCGTTCGCGACGCTCACTCGCTCTACTTCGAGATCCTCGCCGAACTCGGTCTCGTCGGCCTGCTCCTGCTTGTCGGAGCACTCGTGGCAGGCTCCGCCGCCGCGGTGAGCCGCATGCTGAAGACCAGTGGCGACGATCGCTCCGCCCTGGCCGCGCTCAGTGCCGTCGTCACCGCCTTCGCGTTCGAGGCTGCAGTCGACTGGATGTGGGAGCTGACAGCGGCAGCGGTCGTCGCGTTTGCTGCCTTAGGGCTCCTCGTAGGCCCGGCGACAGCGCTCGTAGCGGGCCGCACGCCGGCGCGAGCGACCTTTCTCCGGGCCGCCGCGTTCGCTGCCGCTTTTGCCATCCTCCTCGCTCAGTCGGTCTCCCTTCTCGCGGACCTCAGGGTCCGGGAGAGCCGCGCTGCCGCCGAGCGCGCCGACTACCCCGAGGCGGTGTCGGATGCGCAGGCAGCCCGCAGCCTCGCGCCCTGGTCGGCCTCGCCGCGCCTCCAGCTTGCGTTGGTCCAAGAAGTGGCCGGGGACCTAGATGCCGCCCTCGAGTCGGTGCAAGAAGCGGCAGCGCGAGATCCGATCGACTGGCGCATCTGGCTCGTCGCCGCGCGGATCGAGACGAAGGCGGGCGACTTCCGCGGCGCCGCGGAGAGCCTGCGCCGGGCCGAGGAGCTGAACCCCCGCTCCGAGCTTTTTACGTCGGAATAGCGGACTGGGCCCGGGAGCGCGGGGGAAGCTCGCCCGGTTGGAAGACCTCGGCCAGCGTCTGCGGCGGCCGGATCCGAAGCTCGTCGACGTTGACGCGAAGAAACAGTTCGAGCGCCGCGACCGTGTAGAGCTTGAGGGCACCCTCCCGCGCCCCGACGCCCGCGCCTGCCACGAGCGCCCTCAGCTGGGTTGGATCGAAGAGGCCGCGGTCGAGGCACCGTTCGGAGAGCACCAAACTGCCGAGGAGAGAGGCCGGCTCCTCGAGGAGGCTTGCGACGGGCACCGGGAATCCGCGCTTGGGGCGGCGGAGGACCTCCTGCGGGACCAGGTCGGAGATCGCTTCCCGGAGCACCGCCTTCGGCGTGCGGATCCCGGCCCGGGCCGAGACCGGCACCTGAGCCACGCGCTCGACGATCGCGTAATCGACGAGGGGCATACGGCCCTCGACCGAGGCGCCCATGAGCACCTTGTCGGCGCGGAGCAGCATGTTGTCCGGCAGATACGTGAGCAGGTCCGCGACGAGCATTCGCCGCCCCGGGTCGACGTCGCCGTACCGCGCGAGTGCCTCCCGAAGAGGCCGCGTCAGGCGGTCCGGCGTCGCAGCCGGGCGCAGGCGGGGGGAGAGCAGACTCCCGAGCTCGGAGGGAGCGAACGAGCGAAACCAGGATGCCCAGCGCAGGAGCGGGTCCCGAATTGCAAGCGTGTCGACGGCGCGTTCGAGCCGCCGGTGGGAGGGACGGCGGGCGAGGGCGCGCGCTCCGGTTCGGAGCACGGCCAGGGCCAGCGGCCCGCCGGCCCGGAGGAGCCGTTCCGCGCGGTATTTGGGGTAGCCGCCGAAGATCTCGTCACCGCCGTCTCCGGTCAGCACCACCTTCACCTGGCGCCCGGCGAGCTCGGCCAAGAGAAGGAGTGGGATCTCGGACGGCTCGGCGATCGGCTCGTCGCGGTACCAGGAGAGCCGGGGAAGCGCATCCTGGAACTGCTCGCGGCCCACGACGATTTCGTGGTGATCCGAGCCGAAGCGCTGGGCGACGGCGCCCGCCCATTCCCGCTCGTCGTGTAGAGGGTCGTCGAAACCGACGGTGAAGCTCGCAACGGGCCCTGCGCCGGCTTCGTGCATGAGCGCGAGCACCGCGGCCGAATCGACGCCGCCGCTGAGCAAGATTCCTAGCGGCACGTCGCTCATGAGCCGCTTCGCCACCGCGGCGCGGAGGAGCTCCCGCAGCTCGCCCGCCTCGAGCGCCTGCGGTTCTCCCGGCATTAAACGCCAGTAGGCGGCTGTCTCGAGTCGCGAGCCGTCGTAGTCGAGCCGATGGCCCGAGGGCAGCTTCTCCACGCCGCGGAAGAGCGTCCGCGGCGCGCCGAGATAGCGTTGGAACAGGTACTCGGGGACCAGTTCAGCATCGAGCTCCGGCTGCCGGCCGGAGACGAGCAGCACGGACCGCGCGTCCGACCCGAAGGCGAGCCCCTTCTCGCTCTGCGCGTAGTAGAAGGGCTTCTTCCCCAGCCGGTCGCGGGCGGCCGTCAGGCGCCCCAGACGGGCGTCCCAGATCGCGTACGCAAACAT
>JBBDMP010000237.1:0-1726 GCA_040878265.1 Gaiellales bacterium
GTCGCGCCCGTATTTCATTCAATACGAGCGCTCCCTGCGTCCTTGCCTCGCATCCGCCCAGCGCACCCCGACAACGAGGCACGTTCCGCCAATCCCTCCTCACATGCGGGGGTTTTCGGCCTGCTCCCGTGGGCACATTTCTGCGGGTGGTTGACGACGGCTCCCAGCCGGCCGCGCCGCAGAGACGCGGCGAGTCCACGGCGCAGGTCCGGCGACTGGTCGAACGGGCCCAGGGCGGCGACCGCCTTGCGCTCGAAGAGCTCTATCTCATGCACTTCGACCGGGTCTACAGCTACCTCCACATGAGCGTGGGCAACCGCCACGACGCCGAGGATCTGACCAACCAGACCTTCGTCAAGATGCTCGAGGCGATCGACCGCTTCGAGTGGCGCAAGGTACCGCTTTCCGCGTGGCTCTTTCGGATCGCGCACAACCTGGCGATGGACCACTTCCGGGCGCACAGGCGCTGGCAGCCCGAGGAGGAGCCGCCCGAGCCGGAGCACCTGGCAGAGCACTCGGCCGAGGAGGCCGCGCTGCACTTGATCGGGGACCGAAGCATGCTCGAGATGATCGAGTCGCTCTCGATCGATCAGCAGCAGGTTCTCACCCTGAAGTTCGCGTTCAACTTCTCGAATGCCGAGGTGGCCACGATCCTCGGCAAGACGGAGGGCGCCGTGAAGTCGCTCCAGCATCGCGCGCTCGCCTCGCTCCAGCGCCAGCTGGCCGCGGCTTAAGTGCCAATGTCCCTCGAGGTCGGCATCGTCGGCCTCCCGAAGTCGGGGAAGACGACGCTCTTCAACGCTCTGACCGGGGCCGGAGCCGATCCGACGGAGTTCGGAAAGCCGCACGTCGGAATGGCGGATATCGCAGACGAGCGCCTCGAGCGTGTGGCGGCCGTCGCGGCGTCGCCGAAGTTCACGCAGGCTTCGCTCCGCGTCGTCGACGTACCCGGCACCGAGGCGGGCGCTCTTGGCGGCTTACGCCAGGTCGACGCGATTCTCGCCGTCACGAATGGCTTTGGATCCGACGCAGACCCGGCTCGCGACCTGGCCACGATCGAGCTCGACCTGCTCGTCGCCGACCGCGACCACGTCGAGCGGCGGCTCGAGCGGGTGGCCACACAGTCGAAGTCCGGCGATCCGGCCCTGAAGGCCGAGGTCCAGGAGCTCGAAGCGGTCCTCGCCCATCTCGACGCCGAGCGCCCGCTTCGCGATTACTCCGATCAGCTCCCGTCCGAGCTCGAGCCGCTCACGACGAAGCCGCTGATCCTTGTCGAGAACGGGCCCGGCGGCGTCGACGCGAAGCTCGAGCTCGAGCTTGCCGAGCTGCCGCAGGAGGAAGCGGCCAAGTTCCGCGAAGGCCCGGCCGCGCTCCCGGAGGTCATCCGCCATCTCTTCGAGGCGCTCGACCTCGTGACGTTCTTCACCGCCAACGAGAACGAGGCGCGGGGCTGGACGCTGCGCCGGGGGCGAACGGCCCTGGACGCGGCGGGTGCGATCCACACGGATATGGCCCATGGCTTCGTGCGCTGCGAGGTGGTCCGCTGGAGCGACCTCGTCGAGGCAGGCTCACACGCCGAGGTCGCGCGCCGGGGCCTTGCGCGGCTGGAGGGGAAGACCTACGTCGTCGAGGACGGCGACGTGCTCACGATCCGATTTACGCCGCGGCGCTAGGCGGGCGAAGCGTCTCGCCGGGCTCGATCGGAACCGGCCGCCAGAGCATGAAC
>JBBDMP010000238.1:0-1724 GCA_040878265.1 Gaiellales bacterium
AACGCGTTCACGGCCTCCAACGCCTTCAACCTGACGGCGACGATGCTCGATCCGGGCGCGTACCTCCGGGCCACCGTCTCGCTACAGGCAACGGCGGCGGACGGTGAGGACGGCTCGAGCATCACGTCCGTCACCATCCAGCGCTCGCCCGCAGGGGCCGGCACCTGGATGGACGTCTGCACGGACACGACTTCGCCCTACTCCTGCTCCTTCGACACCACGGCCGTCAGCGAAGGCCTCTACGACTTCCGCGCCACAGTCTCGAACAACGTCGGCGGCTCGGCGATCTCGACGACCGTCGCGAACCGGCTGGTGGACAACACCAACCCGACCGCGACGATGAACGACCCCGGCGCCAATCTCGGCGGCACCGTGTCGCTCACCGCCTCCGCGGCGGACACGGGCGGCTCCGGCGTCGCCAACGTGAAGATTCAGCGCTCGCCCGCAGGGGCCGGCACCTGGACGGACGTCTGCACCGACCCGAGCTCCCCCTACTCCTGCTCCTTCGACACGACGGCGGTCGCCGACGGCCTCTACGACTTCCGCGCCATCTCGACCGACAACGCGGGCAACACCGCAACCTCCACGACGGTCGCGAACCGGCGCGTCGACAACACGGCCCCGTCGCCCGTGACGATGACGAACCCGGGCTCCCCCATCACCGGGACGTTCGGCTTTTCCGGGACGGCAGCCGACTCGGGCTCGGGCGTCGCCTCCCTGACCTTCCAGATCTCGCCCGCCGGCCTCGACACCTGGAGCGACATGTGCTCCGACACGACGTCGCCCTACTCGTGCTCCTACGACACCAGCCTCGTCGCAGACGGCCTCTACGACTACCGCGCCCGCGCGCTCGACAATGTCGGCAACCCGGGCACGTCGAGCGTCTGGGCGGGCGGAATGGTCGACAACGGCTTCCCGTCGGTGACGATGAACGATCCTGGCGCCTACCTCCGCGCGACCGTCAGCCTGACCGCGACGGCCGGCGACGGCGCCGGCTCGGGCGTCGCCAACGTGAAGATTCAGCGCTCGCCCGCAGCGGCCGGCACCTGGACGGACGTCTGCACCGACACGACCTCGCCCTACTCCTGCTCCTTCGACACGATGCTCGTCACCGACGGCCTGTACGACTTCCGCGCGGTTGCAACGGACAACGTCGCCAAGACGACGATTTCGACGACGGTTGCCAACCGCCGCGTCGACAACACGAACCCGACTGCCACGATGAACGACCCCGGCGCCAATCTACGCGCAACGGTCTCGCTCACCGCGTCCGCTACCGATCCCAGCGGCTCCGGCGTCGCGAGCGTCGTCATCCAGCGCTCGCCCGCCGGGCTCGGCACCTGGACGGACGTCTGCACCGACACCGCCTCCCCCTACTCCTGCTCCTTCGACACGACGGCTGTGGCCGACGGCCTCTACGACTTCCGCGCCCGCTCAACGGACAACGCCGGCAACGGCCCGGTCGCCTCGGCGACGGTCGCGAACCGCCGCGTCGACAACACGCTTCCGACCGCGAGCCTGACGGATCCGGGCGCGTACCTGCGGCTGACGGTGACCCTCAACGCCACGGCCACCGACATCGGCGGCTCGGGCGTCCTCAACGTCGCCTTCGAGCGCTCCCCGGCCGGCGCCGGCACATGGACGAACATCTGCACGGACACGACCTCGCCCTACTCCTGCTCGTTCGACACGACCGCGGCCGGCGACGGGCTCTATGACCTCCG
>JBBDMP010000239.1:0-1720 GCA_040878265.1 Gaiellales bacterium
TCGTTCAACGCGTCCCCGATGCGAGCTGCGACGTAGCCCGGCATCTGTGCATTGATGTCCTGGGCCTGCTCCAGGATCCGGAACTGATGTCCGGCGTCCCTTCGCACCTGCCAGGAGAGATAGGTCGGATCGAGGGGTATGCAATGGCCTCCGACGCCTGGTCCCGGGTAAAAGGGCATGAACCCGAAGGGCTTCGTCGCCGCCGCTTCGATCACTTCCCAGACGTCGATGTTCATCTCGTTGCACAGCATCGCCATCTCATTCACGAGCGCCACGTTGACGTGCCGGAACGTGTTCTCGAGGAGCTTGGCCAGCTCTGCAGCTCGGCACGATGAGACGACGTAGATCTCATCGACGAGCTGCTCGTAGAAGAGCCCTGCGACCCCAGTCGCTTCGGGAGCCATACCGCCCACGATCCTCGGCGTGTCCCTGAAACCGAACTTCCCGTTCCCCGGATCGATCCGCTCCGGACTGTAGGCGAGCAGGAAATCGCGTCCAGCCGCCAGGCCTGTCGACTCGAGGATGGGCTTCACGATCTGGTCCGTGGTGCCGGGGTAAGTCGTCGATTCCAGGATGACGAGACGCGTTCCCTCGAGACGAGCAGCCACTTCTCGTGCCGCATGCTCCACGTGCGACAGATCGGGAGAATGGTCACGCAGCGGCGTTGGGACGCAGATCAGGACGATCTCGGCGTCAGCGATCGTTGCTGGCTCGGCCGAGAATGAGATTCGACCAGAATCGAGTGCGCTACGGAAATCGGCTTCGTTCACGCCCGGGACCGAGAGGATGCCCTGTGCGAGGTCGCGCACGCGTTCGCTGTCGATGTCGATACCGACAACGTGGAACCCGGCCTGCGCGGCGGCACAGGCGACCGTGAGCCCAACGTACCCCTGCCCGATGACGGCTACGGGGGCGCTGTGGGCAAGGATGCGGCGACGAAGGCCTGCGGTGTCTTTCATGAAGTGCTTCCCTCCTGGGAACGAGGCGACTCACGATGGTTCGATGCCGTCCCGCGATACCTATGCGGCTTCTTCGCGCTCGGGATCACCGAGCTTCACGATCGCCCTGATCGCGGAGGCCCGCCTGCGAAAGCATTGACGCCGCGAGATCTTCACGAGCGGGGCGATCTCGTCGACGGGCAGCTGTCGGATGTACCACAGGAACAGCAGCAGCCGGTCTCGGGCCGCGATCTGCTGCACGCGCCGGCACAACTCGGCGCGCTCATCGAGACTACCGAGGAGTCCGGGTGCAAGGCCGTCGGTATAGCTCTTCTCGCGACGAGCGGGCCCGACTTGGATAACCGACGACGTCGAGGGCTGCCACCAATCAGTGTAGGTGACGAGGCTCCGGATCACCTCGGCGGGAGTGTCAAGAAACACCCTCATTTTAGACATTAACGGCCGATCGAGTGACACGGAAGGTAGGGAAATCCCCTACGTCCGGATCTCCAACTCCAGGTTCGCCCGATGCACTCACTTCGCGCGCACGCCCTTCGACGCCGCTGGGCTCTCTGCGGCGTTGAATGCAACTCCCAGGACGGGCGCCCGCAGACGTCGGAGCAGTCCCGAAGCGCTCTCCGCAAGCTGTTGCGTCGTCACTCCAGAGCGAGCCACCACCAAGACTGCGTCTGCGTCGGGAAGGAGCTGCGAGGCATCGCCCCCAGCGAGGATCGGTGCCGTGTCGAGCAGGATGACATCCGCTGCCGAGCGAGCCTCGCTCA
>JBBDMP010000240.1:0-9269 GCA_040878265.1 Gaiellales bacterium
TTGCGAGAACTGGGATCAGCCGGACGAAGGGATCTGGGAGACGCGCGGGGGCCGCAAGGACTTCACCTACTCGCGCCTGATGTGCTGGGTCGCGATCGAGCGAGCTGTACGGGTCGGCCGCCAGCGGGGGCTTCCCGCAGACCTCGTCCGGTGGATGGCGCACCGCGACGACGTCTACCGGCAGATCATGGATCGGGGCTGGAGCGACCGGCGCCAAGCATTCGTCCAGCACTACGACACCGAGGTGCTCGACGCCTCGCTCCTCATGATGCCGCTCGTGAAGTTCGTCGCCCCGACCGACCCCCGCTGGCTTTGCACCCTCGACGCTATCTCGGAGGAGCTCGTCTCGGACAGCCTCGTTTACCGCTACAACCCCGAGGTATCGCCGGACGGCCTCGAAGGAGACGAGGGGACCTTCTCGATCTGCACGTTCTGGTACGTCGAGGCGCTGGCGCGGGCAGGACGCCTGGACGAGGCACGGCTCGTCTTCGAGAAGATGCTCACCTATGCGAACCACCTCGGTCTCTACTCGGAGGAAATCGGGCCGTCGGGGGAGCTGCTCGGGAACTTCCCGCAAGCGTTCACGCATCTCGCGCTGATCAGCGCGGCCTTCAACCTCGACCGCGCTCTGGGTTAGCGTTCCGGGCGTGAGCGAGCGAATCGCAATCCTGGGAGCCGGCAAGGCGGGCGAGGCCCTGATCGCGGGCATCATCTCCTCGGGCTGGCGCAAGCCCGGGGAGATCGTCGCTACGGCGCGGCGCCAAGAGCATCTCGACGAGCTCCGCGAGCGGCACGGGATCGAGACCACGC
The DNA here is from genome assembly GCA_040878265.1 of Gaiellales bacterium. Classification (GTDB taxonomy): domain Bacteria; phylum Actinomycetota; class Thermoleophilia; order Gaiellales; family Gaiellaceae; genus JBBDMP01. Next base: position 811 of record JBBDMP010000240.1, read on the forward strand.
TCTCGAACGCAGACGCGGTCAAAGGCGCCGCGCTGGTGGTCGTCGCCGTCAAGCCGCAGGACATCGAGGCGCTGTTTGGCGACATCGCCGGCTCGGTCTCGCCCGGCCAGATGGTGCTCTCGATCGCCGCGGCGATCCCCACCGCGCTCATCGAGCGGCATCTCGTGGACGGCGTTCCGGTCGTGCGCGCGATGCCGAACGCGCCTGTGACCGTCCACGAGGGCATGGCAGGCATCGCCCCGGGCGCGCACGCGGAGGAGGAGCATCTCGTCCGCGCCGAGGAGGTGCTTGGCTCGGTCGGGCGCTCCGTGCGTGTCGCCGAGGACTACATGGACGCGGTCACGGCCGTCTCCGGCTCCGGCCCGGCGTACTTCGCTCTCCTCGCCGAGTCGATGATCGAGGCGGGCATCCTGCTCGGGCTCTCGCGGGAGATCTCCACGGACCTCGTGGTTCAGACGATGCTCGGGACGGCGAAGCTGCTCCGCGACGAGAAGATGCACCCCGTGGAACTACGGGAGATGGTCACTTCGCCCGGAGGAACCACGATTGCGGCCATCCGCGAGCTCGAGCAGGCGGGGGTACGGGCGGCCTTCCTCAACGCGATCCAGGCCGCGATGCGCCGCTCGAAGGAGTTAGCCGAGGGCGGTTAGGGGGTCTAGGGCCGCGCCGCGCAGGCGCACCTCGAAATGGAGGTGGGGGCCGGTGGAGGTTCCCGACGACCCGACGCGGCCCACGAGCGCGCCCGTCGCGACGTGCTGGCCACGCCGGAGGGCAACCGTCGACAAGTGGGCGTACATCGTCCGCACGCCGTATCCGTGCCGGATGACGACGAGGAAGCCCCAGCCCCCGCCGTCCCAGCCTGCCTTGATGACGCGTCCAGAGGCGGCTGCGGTGACCGCGGCACCGTAGGGAGCGGGGAAGTCGAGGCCGGTATGAAAGCGGTTCCCCCGCGGACCAAAGCGGTCGCCGAGCGGCGCGCGGATCGGCCAGGCGAGCCGAATCGGCGAGCCGATGCGAGCCGATCGCAGCCCCGCAATCGTCGCCGGGCCGGCGACGCCGTCGGGGCTCAGGCGCGCCCAGCCCTGGAAGCGCCTGACGGCAGCCTCGGTGCGGGGACCGAAGCCGCCGTCGAACGGCCCCGACGGGAACCCGTGCGAGGCGAGCAGGAACTGGAGCGCGGCGACGTCCCAACCCACCTTTCCCTGGTGGAGGATCCGGTTCCCGAGCGACCGTCGCCAGCGCCGCCCGAGGGCCGACCGCGTCTGGGGGCCCGCGACGCCGTCCACGGCGATACCTGCGCGCCGCTGGAAGGAGCGCACGGCGGTTCCAGTCCGGGGCCCAGCAACGCCGTCGATTGCGCCGTCGTAGAGTCCCCGCGCCCGGAGGGCGACCTGGAGAGCGGCGACGTTCGCATCGCCGGCGGCGGCCGCAGGCAGCGCCTGGTAGAGGGCAAGCAGGCTGAAGCCCAGAGCGATGTACGCCCTGAGAGGCATGGAAAACGTGTTTTCGCGGCGCGGAGGTGCTTTCCTATGCCGCGAACACGTCGGCCGCACAGCCGAAGACGAGCGCCGCGGGCACCTCGTCTTCCGGAATGCCGGCCAGGGACCGGTGCTCGAGGTCGACCTCGACCTCGTCCCAGCGCTCGAGCCCGAGGGAAGCCGCACCTCCGGCCGAGCCGAGCTCGAGGAGGCGCTCGGGCGGGATCACGTTTCGGCGGAGTGTCAGCCGCCTCGCGCTGCCCTCGATCTCACGCAGCTCTTCGAGGGGGTCGATCCGCACATTCGAGTCGGAGCCGATGCAGAGCGCGGTCCTGCGCTCGATCAGTGCCCGCAGCGGCGGGAACCCGTCTCCGAGGTTCGCCTCCGTCGTGGGACACAGGCAGACGAGTGCGCCGGACTCGGCAAGGAGGTCGAGCTCGTGCTCGTCGGCGTGCGTCGCATGGACGACAGTCGTTCGCGGCCCGAGGCAGCCGGTCTCGGCAAGGAGCTCGATGGGGCGCAGGCCGTGCTCGGCGAGGGACTCCTCGATCTCGCGCGGCTGCTCGTCCGCATGGACGTGCAACACGACGCCTTCCGCGGCCGCATAGCGGCCTATCTCCTCCAGCCAGTCCCGCGGGCAGGCGCGTACGGAGTGGGGGGCGACGCCCACTGCGACGCCCCGGCCGCGCAGGTCCTCGACCTGCTCGAGATATGCGGACACCGACGGCTGGCGAAAGCGGTCGAGTCCGCCGCGTGCATAGGCCGAAAGCAGGATGACGATCTGGATGTCCGCCTCCGCGGCGGCCTCGACGGCGGCTTCGGCTTCCGGAAGGCCGATGTAATGGAACTCGCCGACGGCCGTGTAGCCGGCGGCCCGCATCTCGGCGTACACGGCTGCGTAGTCCCTTCTGACCATGTCCGGGGTCAGACCCTGGGCATGTCCCAACATGGCATCGCGCCAGCCCCAGAAGTCGGCTCCGGCCACCCGCCCTCGAAGCGCACGCTGGAACGCGTGGGAATGCGCGTTGACGAAGCCAGGAAGCCGCATGCGGCCTTGCACCGGCGCGAGGCTACCATTCCCCCTGTGGTGGGCCGCTAAATGGCCATGAGAGCCGTTCCGGCGCCCTTGGCGCAGCTGCCGAACGCGCTCACGATCGTTCGCCTGGCGCTCATCCCGATTTTTGTCGTGCTCGTGCTCGGCTCCGACGAGGGTCACAGCTGGCCGGGGGCTCTTGTCTTTGCCGCGGCGGGTATGACAGACCAGGTGGACGGTTGGCTCGCACGACGGTGGCGGGTGGAGTCGGAGTTCGGCAGGTACGTCGATCCTCTCGCCGACCGGCTGATGATCGACGCGGCCGTGGTCCTCCTCTGGCTGGAGGGCCGCCTGCCGTGGATCGCCCTCGCGGTCATCCTCGTGCGCGACGGGGTGCTGGTCCTCGCCACGCCGGCGGCGACCCGACGCGGCTACGAGTTCTCCGTCAACTTCCTCGGGAAGGCGGCGACGTGGGGCCTCTACGCCTCACTCGCCTTCGTGCTTGCCACTCGAGACGGCACCGACTGGCCGCTCTGGCTCTTCTGGGCGGGTGTGGGCCTAGCCCTCGCGGCGGGCGGCGTCTACGCGGCCGCCGTCTGGAAGGCGGTTCGAAGGTGAAGGCGGTTGTCATGGCGGGCGGCGAAGGGACGCGGCTCCGTCCGCTCACCTCCAACCAGCCGAAGCCGATGGTGCCGATCGTCGGCAAGCCTTGCATGGAGCACATCATCGAGCTTCTGCGAGAGCACGGGCTGGACGACATCGTCGTGACGCTCGCCTTCATGCCGCAGGCGATCCGAACCTACTTCGGGGCCGGCGAGGCGCAGGGCGTCACGATCCGCTACTCGGTCGAGGAGTCGCCTGCGGGCACGGCTGGCTCGGTCAAGCTCGCGGAGGACGCGCTCGACGAGACCTTCCTCGTCATCTCCGGCGACGCCCTCTGCGACATCGACCTGACCTCGCTGATCCGCTTCCACCGCGAGAAGGAAGGTCTCGTCACGATCGCGCTCAAGAGCGTCGAGAACCCGCTCGAGTTCGGGATCGTCGTTACCGACGCCGACGGCCGTATCGAGCGCTTCCTCGAGAAGCCCTCCTGGGGGCAGGTGTTCACGGACACGATCAACACCGGCATCTACGTGATCGAGCCCGAGGTGCTCCGGCACGTGCCCACCGATCGCCCCTATGACTTCTCCAAGGAGCTCTTCCCGCTCCTGCTCGAGATGGGAAAGCCGCTCTACGGCTACATCGCGGACGGCTACTGGCAGGACATCGGGAACCTCGACCAGTACCGGCAGGCGAATTTCGATGCGCTCGACGAGCGTGTCCGCCTGAACATCCCGGGGATCCGCCTGCGCGGCAAGGTCTGGATCGGCGAGGGGGTGGAGATCGACGACCTCGAGGCTGTCGAGGCCCCGGCATTCATCGGCAACTACTGCCGGGTGGCGCCGCAGGCCTCGGTCGGCCCGTACTCGGTCCTCTCGACGAACGTGACGCTCCGCGAGCATGCTCGGACGACGCGTTCGATCATCGATGCGTCCACCTACCTGGGCCGGAGTGCCCTCGTCGAAGGCGCCATCGTCGGTCGCTCATGCGACATCCGCGAGCACGCGCGCCTGCACGAAGGAGTCGCGGTCGGGGACAACTGCACGATCGGGGAGCAGAGCGTCGTCATGCCCGGGGTGCGCATCTATCCGTACAAGGAGGTCGAGTCCGGCGCGGTCGTCGACCGCCACCTCATCTGGGAGTCACGCGTCCCCGCCCGCGTCTTCGGCCGCGACGCCGTCTCGGGCCTCATCAACGTCGACCTGACCCCCGAGACCGCCCTCCGCATCGGCATCGCCCTCGGTACCGCTCTGAAGCGGGGAGACCGCGTCGTGACGAGCCGCGCTGCGGCGCCCGCGTCCCGCCTCCTCAAGCGCGCGGTCCTCTCGGGGATCATCTCGACCGGCGTCAACGTCTCCGACCTCCAGGTGATGCCGGCGGCGGTCAACCGGCACCTCTTGAAGACGGAGGGCTACCGGGCCGGCGTCCACGTGCGCCCGAACCAGTCCGATCCCGAGATCGTGGAGATCCAGATCTTCGAGCCCCCGGGCGTGCAAGCGAGCGCCGAGTTCCTCAAGGAGATCGAGAAGCACTACACGCGCCAGGAGTTCCGCCGTGCCGCCTGGAACGAGGTCGGCCGCATCGACTTCCCGGCCCGCGCGGGCGAGACCTACGTCCACGACCTCCTGGAGACGCTTGACATCGAGGCGATTCGGGCGCGCGGATTTCGCATCGTCGTCGACTATGCGCATTCCGCCGCCTCGCTCGTCCTCCCGCTCGTGCTTGGACAGCTCGGGGTGGAGGCGATCGCCGCGCACCCGTACGCGGGTGACGGCGGCGCCCCCGCGGCGACGGTCGCCGAGACCCTCGGCCAGACAAAGCGGCTCGTCCAGGCTGTCGGGGGGGACTTCGGAGTCGCGCTGGACGTCTCGGGCGAGCGCCTCTACCTCGTGGACGAGCAGGCTCATGAGGTCGCAGTCGAGCAGGAGCTCCTGCTCTTCCTCACCCTGATCGCCTCCGACAACAAGCGCGGCAAGCTCGCCTTCCCGATCACTGTCACGAGCCTGGTCGAGTCGCTTGTGAAGGGCACGGGCCTGGAGGTCGTGCGGACTCCTGCCTCGATCGCCTCGCTGACGCGGGCTGCTGCAGGCGACGGGGTCATCTTCGCGGGCTCGGTCGGCGGCGGGTTCGTCTTCCCGGAGTTCGTGCCCGCCTACGACGGCGTCGCCAGCCTGTGCAAGCTCCTCGAGCTCCTGGCGCCGGTAGAGCGCCCGCTTTCCGAGCTCGTGGCCGGGCTGCCGCAGTCGACCGTCATCCACCGGCAGGTTCGGTGCCCGTGGGCCCGGAAGGGCGCCGTCATGCGAATCGTCACCGAGCGGGTGAAAGGCAAGAAGGTAGACACCCTGGACGGCGTCAAGGTGTTCGAACGCCGCGGCTGGGCGCAGGTTCTGCCCGATCCCGACGAGCCGCTCGTCCACGTGTACGCCGAGGGCAAGACTCCCGAGGATGCGGCCAGTCTGGAGGAGGAGTTTCTGGCCCTCGTCGAGGGCGCCGTCGCGGGCGGCGAAGCTGAGTAGGGACAAGGCTAAATGAACCCTCAAGTGCAGGTTGAAGGATGGCGGGTGGTCCTGCCATACTTCGCAGGCTCATGGAAGCCCTTCCCGACCTCGCCACTGTCTCCGATCAGGAGCTCCGCGACCTCATTCGCCAGCTCATGGAGGAGGAGCGGCAGGTTTCCTACCGCCGCCGCATCCTGCACGGGAAGATCGACATCCTGCGCGCCGAGCTCGTCGCCCGCCTGCACAAGCAGGTGGGGGAGGTGGGAGAGGGACCGCTCGCGGAGATCGACGTCGAGAAGCTGACCGACATCCTCGCCTCGAAGGCCCCGCCGCCCGACCTCGAGGACAAGCCCGACAAGCAGCCGGCGTGACCTACGTCCATTGTCCGGAATGCGGCTTTCAGAATCCGGAGGCCGCGAATTACTGCTCCAAGTGCGGCGCGCTTCTCATTCGCGATGAGCCGGGCGCGCACACGACGATGACGTTCACCCCGGAGGAGACCACCGAGGACGATGCGGCGCTCTCCCTCAACGAGCTCCGGATCGAGGGCCCGGCTCTCGTCGTCCGCTCGGGCGGCGGCAGAGCGGGGGAGACCTTCGCCGTCGAGAGCGAGCGCGTGGAGGTCGGCCGCTCGCCCGACGCCGAGGTCTTCCTCGACGACGTGACGGTGTCGCGCCAGCACGCCCTCGTGCTCAAGCGGAACGACGGCTACTACATCGACGACCAGGAGAGCCTGAACGGGACCTACGTGAACCGCCGCCGCGTCGAGAGCGCCAAGCTCGAGGACGGGGACGAGGTGCAGATCGGCAAGTACCGGCTCACGTTCTTGGAGGGCCTGTAGTGGCCACCGCCGAGGCACCCCGCCAGGGGCGACTCACGATCGGTGCGGTCTGCCGCCACCTGCAGGAGGAGTTCCCGGACGTCTCCATCTCGAAGATCCGCTACCTCGAGGATCAGGGCCTCTTGACTCCGCGCCGGACGGAGGGCGGCTACCGGCTCTTCACCGAGGAGGATGTCGAGCGCCTCGAGACGATCCTGCGCCTGCAGCGGGACGAGTTCCTGCCGCTGCGCGTGATCCGGCAAGAGCTCGAGTCGCCGGGTCGAAACCGCGACCGGCGCCGCCGCGGCGAGGACGCCCTCCGCGCCGCCGAGGACGAGCTGGACCTGGCCGGACTCTGCGAGCGCTCGGGTGCCGACCCGGCCTTCGTCCGCGAGCTGGAGGATTACGGCCTCCTCGAGCCGCGTCAGGAAGGACCGGACCGGCGCTATCCGGAACGTGACGTCGAGGTCGTGGGCGCCTGCCTCCGGCTCGCGCGCTTCGGCGTCGAGCCACGGAACCTGAGGAGCTTCCGTACCGCCGTCGACCGCGAAGCCGGTCTGCTCGAGCAGCTCGTCGCGCCCTCGCTGCGTTCGCGCAACCCGGAGCGTCGTCACGCGGGCCTCGAGGATCTGGAGACCCTCGCGTCGCTCTCGGAGGAGCTTTCACACCTGCTCTTCTGGCGCGCGCTCCGCTCGATCGCGCAGCGCTAGGCTGGTCCAGTGCCCGTCGATCTGGCGTCGAAGATCCGAGACATCCCGGACTTCCCGAAGCGCGGGATCGTCTTCAAGGACATCATGCCGCTCCTCGCCGACGCCGAGGCGTTGCACGAGACGGTCGAGCGGCTGGCCGAGTTCGCGGAGCCGCGGAAGCCGGATCTCATCCTCGGCGCCGAAGCGCGGGGGTTCATCCTGGGCGCCGCGCTCGCCTACCGGCTCCACTGCGGCTTCGTCGCCGCCCGCAAGCCGGGAAAGCTGCCCTGGCGGACCGTCAGCGCCAAGTACGCGCTCGAGTACGGCTTCGACGCGCTCGAGCTGCACGCCGACGCGATCAAGAGCGGCGCACGGGTGCTCATCCACGACGACCTGCTCGCCACGGGCGGGACGGCGCGGGCGAAGGTCGACCTCGTCGAGCAGCTGGGCGGAGAGGTGGTCGGGCTCGCGTTCGTGATCGAGCTCGAGTTCCTCAACGGACGCGAAAAGCTCGAGGGCTACGACGTTTTCTCGCTGATTCAGTACTAGAGCGTAGGGATCCGCACTAAGAGGGTGCGGTTTGCCGTCCCGGCCGCCGATACATAATCCGGCCACATGTACGACGGGCTCACCGGGTGCTACACGTTCTCCTGCCCGACGCGGGAGGAGGTCCGGGTGCCGCTGTCCGTGTTCCGGCGTGTCGAACGGCTTCCCGGCGCGTTACATCCCGCGGTCTTCAAGGTGACGTTCGCGTGTGCGTGCGGAGAGGACCACGAGGGCCTCGTCACGCACGACGAGCTCGACTGGGCGCCGCTCGGCGGGGCGGAGGCGACCTTCCTGAACCTCATGACCTCGCGGCGCGAGTCGGCCGCGTTCGAGCTTCTCGACCTCGCCGCCCGGAGAATCCAGGCGGGCGAATGGCCCTGGAGCTTCTTTTGCTATCCGGAGGAGCGCCCCCGGCCGGTCTTCCCGTCAGCGTTTCGCGTGCTGGCGCCGGCAGACGAGAGCGTCGGCGTCGCGGTTCGCTGCCCGTCCTGTTCTCGCACAACGGTCAATCTCGTCTCCCGCCAGCATGTGGACGTCCCTTTTTACAACGACCGCCGCGTGGGCGTCGTCGAGCATCTCTTCTCCGAGGACCACGAGACGGCCCTCGCCGCTTTTTGCGAGGAGCTCCACGCGAGCTCCTTCGATGCTCGCCGGCGCGAGCTCGCCGCATAACCGTATTAGGGTTACAAGCGTTCCTTAAGCGGGAATTTTCCCGTACGTAACCGACTGAACGAGGTGAATTGACCATGTTCGGATTCCGCAGGCGCCGCGACGTCGATACCGACGTCGCGGACG
>JBBDMP010000241.1:0-1710 GCA_040878265.1 Gaiellales bacterium
TTCGCGTCGGCCTGCCCGAGGCCTACGAGCGGCTCATCCTCGACTGCATGCTCGGGGATGCGACTCTTTTCACGCGCGCGGACGAGGTGGAGGAGCAGTGGGCGATCGTGGACGCGATGGTTGCCCCGTGGAAGCGGGATCATCCCCACTTCCCCAACTACGCCGCCGGCACCTGGGGGCCCGCGGCCGCGGACGAGCTCCTGCAAAGGGACGCGCGCTCCTGGCGAAGTTAGATGCTGGAGAACGTCACCATCCGCGACGTCGAGAGGGAGCTCAACGGGCTGCGGGACGCATCGACCGAGCCCGGGCAGCCGCCGCGCCTGCGCACGAGCGTCATGACCCACGTCGCGTGGGTACCGGAGCGCTGGGCCGAGGCGGCCTACGGCGTGATGGCCGAGCTGGGCGAGCGCCATCCCTCCCGAGTGATCCTCCTCTTTCCTCGCCCGGACGACCCGCGCGACGTCATCGACGCCGAGGTCGACTATCGCTGCTTCGTCCGAGGCGGCCTCGAGCGCGAGGTCTGCTCCGAGGTCATCTCGCTGCGACTCTGCGGCAGCCGGGCGAAGGCGCCCGCGAGCATCGTCCAGCCGCTCCTCGTCTCCGACCTCCCCGTCTTCCTACGCTGGCGCGGCGACCTTCCGTTCGGCTCCGACGAGCTCTGGCAGCTCGCCGACGTCGCCGACCGGCTCGTCGTTGATGCGCGTGAGTGGACCGAGCCCGAGCCGGCGTTCGCGCGGCTGCCGGAGCTGTGCGGCCGCGTGCATTTGTCCGATATCGCCTGGGCCCGCATCCGGCCCTGGCGCCTGGCCGTCGCGGCGATGTGGCCCGAGGTCGCCGAGGCGGGCGCAGTCAGGGTGGCCGGCCCGAAGGCGGAGGGGCTCCTCCTCTGGCGCTGGCTCGCGACGCGCCTCGGCCGTGAGGTCGAGCTCGAGCACGAGCCGGCCGGGGAAGTGGAGCTCGTCGAGGTGGACGGCCGGCAGGCCGTAGCCCGGCTCGAGCCGAAGTCGCCGGCGGACCTCCTTTCCGACCAGCTCGAGATCTTCGGGCGCGACCAGATCTACGAGGAAACAGTACGGAGCTTCTCGTAGGGCGAGACCTGGCGGAGCACGCCGCGGGCTGGATCGGGGACCGGGCGATCGATTCCGGTCCCTTCCGGATCGCCTTGACCGGCGGGTCGAAGGTCGGGGCCGTCTACGAGCGTCTCGCCGACAAGGAGCTCGACTGGGGCGCGTGGCACGTCTGGTGGAGCGACGAGCGCGACGTGCCGCCGGATCACGAGGACTCGAACGAGCGGCTCGCGCGGGAGACGCTCCTCTCGAGGGTGCCGATTCCCGAGGAGCAAATCCACCCGCTCCGCTCCACCGACGTCCAGCTTCCGCCTCGCTTCGACCTCATCCTGCTCGGCATCGGGCCGGACGGGCACACGGCGTCTCTCTACCCGGGCCACGACGCCGAGCTCGCCGCGACCGAACCGGTCATCTATGTGCCCGAGCCCGGTTGGCCGCCGCCGCACCCACGCTATACGTTCACGCTCGCGTACATCTCGAGCCAGCCGGTCGCGGTCTTCCTGGTCGGCGGAGAGGAGAAGCGCGAGATTCTCGGGCGTGTGCTCGCGGGTGACGAGTCGCTCCCGGCGGCCCGCGTCAACGCGCCCATGACGGTCATCCTCGCGGACGAGGCCGCAGCGCCTCCTCGATAGCCTCGCCCGCC
>JBBDMP010000242.1:0-9059 GCA_040878265.1 Gaiellales bacterium
TCTCGCGTTCGACGCCGAGGATCTCGGCGAGTGCAACAGCCTTCTCGTCGGGATCCAGGGCGCGCAGATGGATCTCGGTCAGGCGCAGGTCGTGCGACTCGGCCAGCGCCGCCTCGATCCAGTCGCGGGGTGGGTGAACCTCCAAGCGGTAGCCGACCTCCGTGGCGATGAACGTGCGCTTTCCAGGGTGATCCTGCACCTTCAGGCCCAACTCCGCCGCTCGGTCGACGGTCTCGTCGAACTCGTGTTGGTCGAGGGCGAAGCCGAGGTGGTCGACTCGGGGGATGTCCCAGTGCCCGGGCTGGAGGACTACGTTGACAGCGCCGCGCCCGATCTCCACGAGCCGCAGCCGAAAGCCCATCTCGTCCAGCTCGTCCCACGAGGTTCCCGGCTCGTACCAGTGAGAGGTCTCTCCGCGCCAGCCGTAGCGCCCGATCAGATCGAAGCCGAGCTTGCCCAGATACCGCGCCTCGAGCAGGCGCACCTTGCTCGTGACGAGGTGGTAATGGAAGAGCTGCAACCCCCGGCAACTCTAACCGCGCCGCCCGAAGGAATCGGCGCCGGCGCAGGGAACTCAGGCGGCATGTCGACACCTCCCGCACCTCCGCCTCCCCCGACGCAGTCGTACGAGCAGCGCCCGTACTACGGAGCGATGCCGCCCATTCCCGCCCCGAACGGCGAGCTGATCGTCTTTCTGCTCGCCTGGGCGGTCGTCCTCATCATCACCCTCGCCGCCGACACGGTGGACTGGCCGGCATTCGTAACGGCGACGATCGCGCTCAGCGTCGGCTACATGCTCTCGCGCGGCATCGCCAAGGCAAGCCGCGTCTACGAGAACCACTAGCTCTGGAGAGCGGGTGAGGGGGCCGAAAGCCCCCTCACCGTTAGCGACTAGCGGTTCGGCGCTCCCACGCCGCAGAGGCCGGGCGTTTCGCAGGGCGAGTTCCCGACGATCTCAATCTTCGCGTTGCCGCTCGACTCCCGGGTGAGCTGGAAGCTCGTCCAGGCCGTGTTGTTCGTGTAGTTGGTCTCGAGGAACCGGCGCTCCGGGTTGGCGGTGCTGACCAGGTAGTAGAGGCCCGGCTTCGCACCCGTGATATCCACCTTCTGCCCCTCGAGCGACTGGTGGTACTGGTCGACCCAGCCGGGGGCGATTCCCTGGAAGCTCGTCTGGCACTCCCAGTAGAGCCGTTCCTTCGTGTTCGAGTTTCCCTCGAGCTGGTACCAGTCGATCAGGCAGAAGGTCGTCTTGATCGAGACGGACTCGCCGCGATCGTTGACGAGGATCGGCCCGGTCGCCGAGCCGACGCGCACCTCGAACTTGGCGACGTCCCCGATGTGCCAGTGATTGTGCTCCGGGTGGTACGCGAAGGTTCCGGCCAGGTGCTCGCTGACGATGTTCCTGTTTGCGTCGAGGATTTCCTGGACGGCGTTCGTCACGAGCGTGTCGACCGTACGGGGCGGCGGATCCGGCCGCAGCCGTAGGTCTCCGGGGCCGAGGTTCGCGATCCCGTTGGCGAACCGCAGGTATTCGCGCTTCTGTTGGTTCTGCAGCCCCAAGTGGCGTGGCACGACCGTGCGGAGCTCGGGCAGAAGCCCGGTGCTGCTCGCGGACGGTGTTCCTCCGGCTGCACCGAAGGAGACCCAAACCAACGGCGGCACCAGAGCCAAGATTGCAAGCAAGACGATTCGACGCACGCACTCCCCCTTTTCGTTCGAGTGGGCCTCAGCTAAGCACTCTGCGAAGATCCCTACAAGTGGAGAGAGTCCCGGGAATGATCGCGGTCGTCGGCGCTGCGGGGACGATCGGCCGCAAGGTGGTCGAGTTCCTCGAAGGCTGGGGCGCCCCCGCGCGGCCTCTGGATTTCCGCTTCGAAGGCGATGGGCACGTGGACGCACGCGATGAGGGCTCTGTGGCCCGAGCTCTCGGCGGCGCGGCGGTATGCGTCAACTGTGCCGACTATCGCCTCAACCTCGAGGTGATGCGAGGCGCGCTCGCATCCGGCACCCACTACGTCGACCTCGGCGGCCTCTTCCACATGACCCGCAGGCAGCTCGAGCTCGACGGCGACTTCCGCAGCGCCGGGCTGACCGGGATTCTCGGCATGGGCTCAGCGCCCGGCAAGACGAACCTGCTCGCCCGCGCCGCGGTGGAGCGGCTCGGAGCCGAGCCTCGGCGGTTGGAGATCTGGGCGGCGACACGGGACCCGGGAGCCGCGGGGCATCCGTTTCCCGCGCCCTACTCCGTCCAGACGCTCCTGGACGAGCTGCACATGGAGCCGATGATCGTCGCAGACGGTGAGCTGAAGGCCGTCGAGCCGCTCTCGGGCGCGGCGGAGCGCGAGTTCCCGGAGCCGGTCGGGCGCGCGACGGGGATCTACACGCTCCACTCGGAGCTGGCGACGCTCCCGGATGCATACCCCACGTTGCACGACGCGAGCTTCCGGCTCTGCCTCTCACCCGGTCTCCTGGATGGGCTTCTCGCTCTCGGTGACGGGGATGAGCACCCGGAGCCATACGCCCAATCCCCCGCCTCCGTCGCGGTCCACCTCGTGGAGGCGGCTAACGGAGACGGCCGGCAGGTCGTCGGAATGACCGTGACGAGCGGCGGCAGCGCGCGGTCCACATCCGAGCCGGCGGCGCGCGCGGCGGTTGAGCTCGCCGAGGGCCGACTCTCGGCTCCGGGGGTTCACCCCCCGGAGGCTGCGGTGCCCGATCCCGAGGCTTTTCTCGCCCAGCTCGACACGGAGGTCCGATGGAGCTGATCGTCGAGCTTCGGGGAGTGACGAAGAGCTTCGACCAGGTCGTGGCTGTCGACGACGTCGACCTCGAAGTCCGCGACGGCGAGTTCCTCTCGCTGCTGGGGCCTTCCGGATGCGGGAAGACGACGACTCTGCGCCTGATCGCCGGATTCGAGCAGCCTGACGAGGGCGAGATCTTCATCGCCGCCCAGGACGTCGCCGGCCTGCCGCCCTACAAGCGCGACGTCAACACCGTCTTCCAGTCCTACGCGCTCTTCCCCCATCTGAACGTGCTCGACAACGTCGCTTACGGGCTGAAGCAGCGGAAGCTCCGCAAGGGCGCCCGCGAGAAGCAGGCGCGTGAGGCGCTCGAGCTCGTGCGGCTGGCCCAGCTCGATAACCGCAAGCCGAGGCAGCTCTCGGGCGGCCAGCAACAGCGGGTCGCCCTCGCGCGGGCGCTCGTCATGGAGCCGAAGGTGCTGCTACTCGACGAACCGCTCGGCGCACTCGACCTCCAGGTGCGCAAGCAGCTCCAGATCGAGCTGAAGAGAATCCAGGAGCGCGTCGGGATCACGTTCGTCTACGTGACGCACGACCAGGAGGAGGCGCTGGCCATGTCGGACCGCGTGGCGGTGATGCAGGAGGGCAAGATCGTGCAGCTCGGACCCCCTCGTGAGATCTACGACAGGCCCGCAACCCGCTTCGTCGCCGACTTCATCGGCGAAACGAACTTCATCAAGCAGAACGGCGCCGTCGTGGCGGTCCGGCCGGAGCGACTTCGGATCGCCAGGGCCGCCCAGGCCGGCGCGGACGAGCTCGGCGGCGAAGTGGTCACGACGATGGTGGTCGGCCCGGCGCTCCAGTTTCTCGTCAAGGCGGACAACGGACAGGAGGTACTCGTACGGCAGCAGCGTGCAGAGATCGAAGGTGAGGCCGAGTCTCTTCGGGAGGGGGACCGCGTCGCGTTGGCGTGGTCCGAGGACGCGGCTCTAGTTCTGCAGGACTGAGAGGAGAGAGATGAGAGATAACTACTGGGAAAAGCGCTACGACCGCAAGGGCTTCGTCGCGATCAGCGCGATGACGGCCTTCCTGGCCGCCTGTGGCGGCAGCACGACTGCCGAGGAGGAACCCGCCGCGCCGGCGACCACGGGTGGAACCGCGAAGCCGGAGGTCGAGGACACGCTCTTCTACTACAACTGGGCGGCGTACGTAAACGACGAGACGTACAAGCGCTTCGAGGAAGAGTTCGGCGCCACGGTCAAGAAGGACTTCTACGCCTCGAACGAGGACCTGCTCGCGAAGATGCAAGGCGGCGCCCGGGGCTACGACCTCGTCGTCCCGACCGGCTACATGATCCAGATCATGGCCGAGGAGGGGTTCCTGACCGAGATCGACTGGTCGCAGCTCCCGAACGTGCAAGAGAACATCGACCCGAAGTTCCAGGGTCTTCCGTACGACCCGGACGACAAGTGGTCCGTGCCCAAGGACTGGGGCACGACCGGTTTCGTCTACCGCACCGACCTCGTCAAGGAGAAGCCGACCACCTGGCGCGAGTTCTTCGACCTCGCCAAGGGCCCTTACTCGGGGAAGGTGACCGTGCTGGATGGGATTCCCGAGCTCGTGGGCTCGACCCTGGTCATGCTCGGCTACTCCTTCAACTCCGAGGACGAGGGCGAGCTCGAAGAGGCGAAGCAGGAGCTGCTCGCGCTCAAACCGCACCTGCTCGCCATCACGTCCACCGAGTACAAGCAGATGGTGATCGACGGCAAGGCGGTCATGGCCCTTGGCTGGAACGGCGACGGCGCCGCCGTCGCCGCCGAGAAGCCCGCCGAATACATCGTCGCCGAGGAGGGTGGCGAGTTCTGGGTCGACGCATACGCGATCCCCACCGGCAACGAGCATCCAAATGCCGCTCATGCCTGGATCAACTTCGTCTACGACCCGGAGATCAACGCGCTCGAGACGTCGTATACGTACTACGGCTCACCGCTCAAGCGAGAGCTGCTCGACGGCGTCCTCGACGACGAGATCCTGTCCAACACGGACGTCTTCCCCGAGCCCGACACGGTGGCGAACCTGGAGCCGAACAGCGTCTCGCCCGAGGGGACGGAGCTCCGGGACCGCATCTGGACGGAGTTCAAAGCGGCCTAGGCCCCGGACGTGGCAGTCGCCGCTCCACGATTCGCCGTGCGCCGGCGCGGAGCGATCCGCGCCGGCCCCCGGTACCCCGGGTGGCTGGCGCTCCCTGCGCTCGGCTACTACGGGCTTTTCTTCCTCGCGCCGCTGGTACTCATGGGGGCGGTGGCGCTCTCGGAGCGGGTGGGGCACATCGACTTCGTCTACGCGCTCAACTTCGACAACTTCAAAGTCCTCTGGGATCCGCTCTACGGCGAGATCTTCTTGCGGACTCTCCGTCTCGCGCTCTTCGGGACCGTCGCCGCGCTCCTTGTCGGGTTTCCGCTCGCCTACTACATCGCGCGCTACGCCAAGCGAAAGACGCTCCTGCTCTTGCTTGTGGTCGTGCCGTTCTGGACGAGCTTCCTGATCAGGACGTACTCGTGGCTCATCATCCTCGACCCCGACTTCCCGGCTCTCAGGGCGCTCAAGTGGATGGGCGTGCTCGCGGACGACTTCAGCGTCCTCTACACGCCGACTGCGGTCTACATCGGCGTCGTCTACACCTACCTCCCGCTGATGGTGCTGCCCATCTACGCGACCCTCGAGCGGATGGACTGGTCGCTGGTCGAGGCGGCCGAGGACCTGGGCGACCCGCCGCTCCGAGCCTTCCGACGCATCACGCTTCCGCTTGCCGTCCCGGGCGTTCTGGCCGGCTCGCTCCTCGTCTTCATCCCGCTCATGGGCGAGTACCTGAACCCCGTCATCCTCGGCGGGGACAAGACGATCTACGCCGGGAACCTGATCGGGCTCCAGTTCGGCTCGTCCCGCAACTGGCCCTTCGGGGCGACGATAGCGCTCGTCCTCATCGCGCTCATGACGCTTGCCGTGCTCGCCTTCATCCGGCTGGCGCGCCGGGAGGAGCAATATGGGTAAGCGGCTGCTGCAGGCGCACTCGCTGCTGGTCTACCTCTTCCTCTACGCCCCGATCGCCGTCGTCGTCATCTTCGCCTTCAACGGCGGCCGCCAGGTGCTCAACTGGGACGGGTTCTCGACGAAATGGTTCGGGGAGGCGCTCGCCGACCCGACCATCACCGAGCCGTTCAAGAACAGCCTCCTGATCGCGTTCGGGAACGCGATCCTGGCTTGCATTCTCGGGACGGCGCTGGCCCTCGCCCTCGCTCGCCTGCGGCCCTGGCTCCGGGCCCCGATCGACGCGCTCGTGTACATGACCCTCGTGACGCCCGAGATCGTCTTCGGCATCGCTGCGCTCATGTTCTTCGTGCAGCTCGGAAACTGGCTCAGCCTTGGCTCGATCCTCGGCCTCTGGACGATCCTCCTCGCGCACGTGGTCTTCAACGCGTCGGTGGTCGCGCTCATCGTCCGCGCGCGCTTCGTGGGCATGGGACAGTCGCTCGAGGAGGCGTCCTTCGACCTTGGCGCCGGCCCGCTCAGCACGTTCCGGCAGGTGACGTTGCCTCGGCTCGCCCCCGCCATCCTCGCCGGCGGCTTGCTCGCGTTCACCTTCTCCTTCGACGACTTCATCACGTCGTTCTTCGTCTCCGGCGCGGGCACGACGACGCTCCCGCTGCGGATCTTCTCCTCGCTCCGCTTCGGCATCTCCCCAATCGTCAACGCAGCCGCTGCGATGATTCTCGCGTTGACCCTGCTCTCGATCGTCGCCGCGTACCTCGTCCTTCGGCGCACGGCCCAGATGCGCCGCGAAGCAACCGTCATCCCTGGAGTGTGAGCCCGTGACCGTTACGTCGAGCAATCATCTTTGGAAGCACTTCACCCGCGCGATGGACGAGCCGCTCGTCGTCGAGCGCGGGGAGGGCTGCTATATCTGGGACACCGACGGCAACCGCTACCTCGACGCCCTCTCGGCCCTCTATTGCGTCAACATCGGCTACGGCCCGTGGC
This sequence comes from Gaiellales bacterium, assembly GCA_040878265.1. Classification (GTDB taxonomy): domain Bacteria; phylum Actinomycetota; class Thermoleophilia; order Gaiellales; family Gaiellaceae; genus JBBDMP01. The sequence continues at coordinate 6,780 of JBBDMP010000242.1, forward strand.
CAGAGATCGCCGAGGCGGCCGCGGAGCAGCTGCGCAAGCTTCCCTTCTTCACGAACTGGGTCGGGTTCGCGACCCCGCCCTCGCTCGAGCTGGCGGAGAAGCTGACGCAGCTCCTGCCGATCGAGGTCGGGCGGATCCTCTTCGTCGGCGGCGGCTCCGAGGCGATCGAGTCGGCGCTGAAGGTCGCGCGCCAGTACCACCGCCTGCGCGGCGAGCCCGGGCGCTACAAGTTCATCGCTCGCCGAAGCGCCTACCACGGCACGACCTTCGGGGCTCTTTCCATCAACGGCAGCCCCGCGCTCCGCAGCCAGTTCGAGCCGCTTCTTCAGGGCGTCGTGCACGTGCCGATGCCGTATCGCTACCGCTGTCCGTATTGCTCCGACGAGCCGCAGTGCACCTTGCAATGCGCCGACGAGATCGACGGCGCCATCCAGGCCGAGGGGCCCGAGACCGTTGCGGCCGTCATCCTCGAGCCGGTGCAGAACTCGGGCGGGTCGATCACCCCGCCACCGGGTTACTACGAGCGCGTGCGCGAGATCTGCGACGAGCACGGCGTCCTCTTCGTCGCCGACGAGGTCATCTGCGGCTTCGGCCGTGTCGGCGACTGGTTCGGCTGCACGCGGTACGGGATCGAGCCGGACATGATGACGCTGGCGAAGGGGATCACCTCCGCCTACGCGCCGCTCGGCGCGCTCGTCGCGACCCCCAAGGTGATCGAGCCGTTCTTCGCGGAGCCGAAACGCACCCTCACCCACGGGATCACCTTCGGCGGCCACCCGCTCTCCTGTGCGATCGCCCTCGCCAACCTGGAGATCCTCGAGCGCGAGGACCTCATCGGCCACGTGCAGCGGCACACGGACGAGTTCCGCGCGCGGTGCGAGAAGCTCCTCGACGAGCACCCGATGGTGGGCGACGTGCGGGGCGACGGGTACTTCTGGTCGCTGGAGCTCGTCAAGGACAAGGAAACGAAGGAAACCTTCGCGCCGGAGGAGCGCGACGAGCTCATCAAAGGGTTCATCGTGCCGCGAGCGCGCGAGCTCGGCGTTTACATGCGGGTCGACGATCGGGCCGAGACGGCCGCGCAGTTCGCGCCGCCGCTCGTAGCCGGGCCGGAGGAATTCGACGAGATGGTCGGCGTCCTGCGCCAGGTCCTCGACGAGGCTTGGAGCCACCTCTAGCGCGTCTTCGAGAAGTCGATCACCCCGGTGCGGAGGTCAGTCATGTCCATGAGCGTGTACTTGCCGCCGATCCGGCCCCAGCCGGTGTTCTTGCCTCCGGCGCCTCCGAACGGCATGTTGATGTCCCAGTAGTCGGTCGTGTCGTTCACGATCACCTGCCCGGTTTCGAGGTTCTCCATGAAGAAGAACGCCGAGCGGAGGTTGGATGTGAACACGGCCGCCTGCAGGCCGAGCGGATCCCGGTTGGCGATCTCGAGGAGCTCTTCGTCGCTGCCCCCGGTGATGATCGGGACGACCGGCCCAAAGGACTCCTCCCGGTTCAGGAGCATGTCCTCGCTGACGCCGTCCACGAGCGTGTACTCGTAATAGAGGTCTGTCGGCATGCCGGAGCGGCGGCGGCCGCCCGCAAGCACCTGGGCGCCCTTGTCGACGGCGTCCGCCATGTGCCGGTCCATCTTGGCCGCCACCGGCTCGTTGTTGAGGGGCCCGAGGTTCGTGGACTCGTCGAACGGATCGCCGAGCACGACGCTTTCGGCTTCCCTGATGGAGGCCTCGACAAACTCGTCGTGCACGGAGTCGTGCACGAGAACTCGCTCCGTCGCGCAGCACACCTGACCGGCGCAGAAGTAGGCGCCGAACGAGGCGGCCTTCGCCGCCTCGGCGATGTTGGCGTCGGGGCAGACGATGACGGGCCCGTTCCCCGAGCACTCCATGATCGTGCGCTTGAGGCCTGCCGTCGCCTGGATCTTGGCGCCGGTCGGCGATGAGCCGACGAAGCCGATCGCTTCGACGGCGGGCTCGCGGACGATCATCTCACCTACGTCGCCGTCGCCCGGCACGACGCTGACGAGGCCCTTCGGGAGACCCGCCGCCTCGAATGCCTCCATCGCCTTCAGGACGGTCATCGGCGTGTGGGCCGGCGGCTTCACGACGAGCGCGTTCCCCGTCGCCAGGCCGGGAGCGAGCAGCTCCGTGGGAATGAGGAAAGGGAAGTTCCAGGGCGTGATGACGCCCCAGACGCCGACGGGACGGTGGAAGGTGAGGATCCGCTTGTTCGGATCGCGGGAGGGGAGAGTCTCGCCGTAGAGCCGAAGCATGTCCT
>JBBDMP010000243.1:0-1674 GCA_040878265.1 Gaiellales bacterium
GAGACATTGGTCGTCAGCGAGCGGGCCGCCTCGCTGAGGAACATCTTCAGGCGCAAAGGTGCCCCTTCAGTGAATGTTGCCGAGCTTCTGGCGCGCGAAAAGCGAGCCAGGCAAGGACGCAGGGAGCCCCCGTATCGAATTTAGATACGGGGGCGACTGAGGACGCAGCATGGCGACGCTTTGCAGCCGCCCAGAAGCCGGCAGGCATTTGCTGGAGGGGCACTTAGGTCGCGTACCCTCCGCGGCGCTCGTCGCGGATGACCACGCCGTCGTCGAGGGCGATCACGCGCTTGCGCATCTTGTCCACCATCTCGCGGTCGTGCGTGGCCATGACGACCGTCGTGCCGGTGCGGTTGATCCGGTAGAGGAGCTGCATGATCCCGACCGACGTGTCGGGGTCGAGGTTCCCCGTCGGCTCGTCGCAGATGAGGAGCGGCGGATGGTTCACGAAGGCGCGCGCGATCGAGACGCGCTGCTGCTCGCCGCCCGAGAGCTCGTCGGGAAAGGAGCTCATCTTCGCGGAGAGGCCGACGAGGCCGAGCGTCTCCGGCACCTTCGCTCGAATCGCGCGCTGGGACTCGCCCTGAACCTTGAGCGCGTAGGCGACGTTCTCGAACGCCGTCCGGTTCGGGAGCAGCTTGAAGTCCTGGAAGACACAGCCCATGTTGCGTCGGAGCTGGGGCACCCGGGAGCGCTTGAGCCGCTGGAGCTCACGCCCGCCGACGATGATCTTCCCCCTGGTCGGCTCGAGCTCCTTGAGCAGGAGCCGCATGATCGTGGACTTCCCCGAGCCAGACGGGCCGACGACGAACACGAACTCACCCTTCTCGATGACGAGCGAGACCTCGCGGAGCGCGACCACGTTCGGCTCGTAGATCTTCGTCACGCCCTCGAAGACGATCATTGGGGTGCCGGTCGCAGTGGCGGAAGCAGACGGGCCGGCGTCCTCGGCTACCGCCGCGACGTCGTCGTTCGTCGTCTCGTCAAGCTGCTGTTCGAGGTCCGTTTCAGGCACCGGGAAAAGGGGGGCGCCGGGCCGTCGGCGCGCCGGTTCTGGGGCTAGCGGAGGAGTCTAGCGCAAGGCCAGGCCGACTTCGACCACTAGGGCTCAGGCCACCGTACCCGCCGCCTTGGCGAGCAAGTAGGCCTGGATGAACGGATCGAGGTTGCCGTCGAGGACCCCCTGCGCGTTTCCCTCCTCCACCTCGGTGCGATGGTCCTTCACCAGCTGGTAGGGATGGAGCACGTAGCTGCGGATCTGGCTCCCGAAGCCGGTGTCCTGGACGACGCCACGCTCGCGGGCGAGCTCGGCCTCGCGTTTCTCCTCTTCGTGCTCGGCAAGGCGGCTCTTGAGGATGCGCATAGCGGTCTGGCGATTCGACAGCTGCGAGCGCTCGTTCTGGCACTGGACGACGATCCCCGTCGGGACGTGCGTGATACGCACGGCGGAGTCGGTCTTGTTCACGTGCTGGCCCCCCGCGCCGCTCGCACGGTAGGTGTCGATCCGCAGGTCGGCTTCGTCGAGCTCGATCTCGGCCTCCTCGGAGACGAGCGGGCTGACGATCACCTGGGCGAAGCTCGTATGCCGGCGGTGTGCCTGGTCAAACGGTGAGAGGCGAACAAGCCGGTGGACGCCTCGCTCGGCCTTGAGCGTCCCGTAGGCGTTCTCGCCGA